>NZ_JAAHHX010000012.1:0-92128 GCF_010672065.1 Moorena sp. SIO4A1
GGGGAGATGGGGAGATGGGGAGATGGGGAGATGGGGAGATGGGGAGATGGGGAGATGGGGAGATGGGGAGATGGGGAGATGGGGAGATGGGGAGATGGGGAGATGGGGAGATGGGGAGATGGGGAGATGGGGAGAATTTTTATTAAGGGGAATTTCCGGATAATAACCTTAAACCTTGAACATCCCAACCTTAAACCTTCAACCGAATAACCTTTAACCTTCAACCTCCCAACCTTCAACCAAAAAAAATAGCCGCAGAAATACTTTCCACGGCTAGGAGTTATCCTTATGACTCAACTTTGTAAACCAAACCAGACATAATCCGATTTAATCAGACCGTAAGCTGTCAGCTTAAGCGCTACGCGAACAGTTATCAGCTATTATCATTCAGCTATTAGCTATTACCCAAAGGCCAAGGGCTGACCGCTGACCGCTGACCACTGACCACTGACATCAGACCTGATTTTTTTGCCAGGGGGGTAAAACCCCCCGCCAATTAGTTTAACCGATAATTAAGTACTTCGTCATCATCGTAATGAATTCCCCTGGGATTCCAGTGGGCTGAAGGGGGCTCCACTCCGAGATTTCCGCGTAACGCAGTGCATAAAGGGTATGCATGGTATTGAGTATTGCTTTACGTGACCCCTTCAAAATGTGCTTAACTGGGAATTTTTTTTGGGAAGGTTCCTGAGGAGTATTATCGGGAGTGGTCTCTTCAGGATTGTTGTTTTCGTTTGGCACAAAGTCTTCAGTCATAATTAAACTCGTGTTTGAAATTAATAGATATAATCATAACGATTATAGAATTAATTGTCAAGGGTTTTTAGAATTTTTTTTTTGAGGGGGTATTGAAAGAAATCCTACGGTAATGAAATGGGATATTGTTTTTTTAGGGAATCGGGAATCGGGAATCGGGAATCGGGAATCGGGAATCGGGAATCGGGAATCGGTAACAGAATAAAAATGTTAGCGATCGCGTAGCGTTGCCTTCGGTCAATCGCGTTTTTTTTTGAGTTTAGTTACTGATATCATCGGCAACAGTAACTAAAAAAAATGATAGATATCAGATAAATTGTGATAGGTATATAAAATGAATTGTTATAACTTTTGTTCCCTGTTCCCTGTTCCCTGTTCCCTGATTTTCCTGTGTTAGACTAAATCAAAATTGGGTTTCAAGCATCTACTGGTCAATGCAATATAGTTAACTGGCAGCTAATCGGTGAGTGATTCAACTAGCTTGGTCAAAATGTATGATCACACGGAGGTGATCCTTAGGTGGTTACATCTGACAGACCTTCACATGGGTATGAAAGGCTCAAAAACTCTCTGGCCAAATGTTGAGGAAATTTTCTTTAAGGATTTAGAGTACCTTTGTGAAACGGTAGGCCCAATCGATTTGGTAATGTTTACTGGCGATCTCACTCAGCGCGGCAGTGAATCGGAATTCCAACAGCTAGACAAACTCTTAGATAAGTTCTGGAAAAAGTTTCGCGAGATGGAATTTGAGCCAAAGTTTCTGGCTGTACCTGGCAACCACGACCTGGTTCGACCAGATCAGTCTGACTCCGTATTGATTAATCTCCAGGATCGGTGGGACGATCATGAATTCCAACAGGCATTTTGGGCTAACAGCAAATGTCCTGAGCGACAACTTGTAGACAAGGCTTTCGATAATTATCTTCAATGGTGGCAAAATACGACCGTACCTAAGCCCGACATCTATTCAAAAGGCATACTGCCAGGAGATTTTTCAGCAACAATTGAGAAGGATGGGTTCAAACTCGGAATTTTAGGACTCAATAGCGCGTTTCTGCAACTGATGGACGGTAGACACGGTAAGCTGGCTCTAGATATGTGCCAGTTCCATGAGGCATGTAATGAAAGTCATGACCATGGGCCGTCTTGGGCACAAGACCACGATGCCTGTTTGCTACTTACCCACCACCCCCAGGATTGGCTAAACAAAGAAGCCCAAGAGCAGCTAAAAGGGGAGATTTATAGCTCGCCGGAACGATTCGCTTTACATCTGTTCGGACATATGCACAAGTCCAACCTGAGCAGCTGGGCGGAAGGTGGTGCTAATCCTCGAAGCACACTGCAAGGCTGCTCCCTGTTCGGCCTTGAAAGCTGGGGGAAAGAAGAAGAGAAACGGCTCCATGGTTATTCACTATGTGAATTGAAGATCGAAGGAAACACCGCCTCCCTCCGCATCTACCCCCGTCAAGCAGGCAAAATACAGGACGGTGGGCGGGATATCGGTCCCGATCGTACCTTCAGATTGCCCAAAGGAAAGGACGGCACAAAACCAATACCAGTGGAGTTATTGCGCAAACGACCAAACAACCCGATTCCAAGGGGAATAAAAAAAAAATTAAATCCCCCCACTAACATTATCAATCGTGGCACTCCCTACTTTGTCGGTAGGGATGCTCAACTTGAGCAGCTCCATCGGGAACTTCAACAGACCAATAAACTAGCAATTTGTGCCATTGCCGGAATGGGTGGTGTGGGCAAAACCGAGTTAGCTCTACAATATGCTTTGAAAAATCAGGATAATTACCCTGGTGGTTTGTGCTGGTTCCAAGTGCGAGGGTTGGATCTCGGGACTCAAGTTGTTAGTTTTGCCCGTACAGAATTAGGATTAACCATTCCAGATCAACTAGAATTCAACGAGCAGGTAAGATACTGCTGGAGAAATTGGCCAGAAGGAACAGCATTGATCGTGTTGGATGATGTGCCTTCTTTCAGCAACGACTATAAACAGAGAATTCAGCCCTATTTACCTCCAGCCCAATCCCGCTTCAAAGTACTGGTCACCAGCCGTCAGCGTCCAGGGGCTTCTTACCGACGAATTGACCTGGATGTGCTATCCCCAGGGGCAGCATTGGAATTATTGGAATCCCTTGTTGGAAAAGAGCGCATTGAGAAGGAACGAAAAGAAGCAGAAGTCTTATGTGAATGGTTGGGTTATTTGCCCTTAGGTTTGGAGTTAGTCGGACGATATTTAGATATACATCCGAGCTTAACCATTGCTAAAGTTCAGAAACGTTTAGAGAAAAAGAAATTAGCAGCAAGGGCATTACTTGATCCAAAAGAACAAGGGGAGATCACAGCCCAGTTGGGTGTAGCAGCAGCCTTTGAGTTATCCTCGGAAGATTTGAAAGATTGTCCAGAAGCCCAGCAGTTGGGATGTCGTCTGAGTCTGTTTGCTCAAGCTCCTTTTGAGTGGTACCTGGTAGAGAATTGTGTGATCGAAACTGAAGATGAAGAGGAATGGGAAGAAGAACAGGAAGAATTGGAAGAATTACGCGATCGCTATCTGGTCAATCGTAATCTGTTGCAACTGACCGAACAGCAAACCTATCGGCTCCATCAATTAATTCGAGAATTTTTCCAGACCAAGCTGGCTCAATTACCAGAGGCCGATAGCTACAAGCGAAGCTTTTGTAAGACAATGGTGGCTAAGGCAAAAGAAATTCCCCAGATACCAACTCAAGATCAGATTGCAGTAGTTACCCCCGCTATCCCTCATTTAGCCGCAGCTGCCACAGTTCTAACTGACTGGCTGAAGGATGAAGATTTAATCTCGCCCTTCACGGGCTTAGGAAAATTCTATTACGGTCAAGGTACCTATTGGGACTAAGCGCGATAATCAGGGACAGAAATAGTGCTAATATATATAGGATAACCTTTTTAGGTTAGTCGGTTGTCCCAATCAATCCAATGAGAGAAACAATTTCGACAGCCATGCCTCCTTGCTTTGAGAGATGGTGTCAGCGTTTTGACGATGTCTTCCACAATAAAGCCCAGAGAAAAGAGTTTAGACACTATCTGGGAGGATTATTGGGAGAAAGTGAAAGGAAAAACCTATCTCAGCTCGCTATGAATGCCGTAGATGTGTCTTACCACAGCTTACGGCATTTTACCGTTCGGGCTTCCTGGTGTGAACAGGACATCAACGAACGCCGGTTGCAGGTGATGAATAGCTGTCGTCAGACGAAAATTCCCCGTGGTTTCTCTTTGATTGTAGACGACAGTGGACATAGAAAGAGTGGGAATTTCACCGATGGTGTGGGAAGGCAATATATCGGAGAGATTGGCAAAGTAGATAACGGCATAGTGGTGGTAACAACCCATCTGTATGATGGTCGAAAAAGCCTGCCGTTGGATATTGAGTTATATGAGCACGAGAATTCTTTACCCTCAGGAAAGAAAGACCCCTCATTTCTCAAAAAACCAGAGCGGGCATTAAAGTTAATTGAACGGACGTTAAGTCGAGGCTATCATCCGGGAATTGTCCTAATTGATGCCGGTTATGGAAATAATACATCTTTCCTTAATGAACTAGAAAATCGAAAATTAAAGTATTTAGGAGGAATCGCCAAAAATGCGCCAAAAGCGCACGCTACGCGAACGAAAAGTTACTGTCACCCGAGCCCAGGAATCTGTGGAAACTTATCGAGTGGATAAGTTAGCCGAAAGCTTACCCAAAGAGGCTTTCACCGAAGTCAAACTCAATCTCAATAAGTCAAAAGCCCTGTGGGTGGCAACAATGGAAGTTAAAATTTCCCGCTTGAGTGGAAAACGAAGTCTGGCCATCGTCATGAATCAACCGACATAAGCGTGAAGCCACAGAGATTGACTATTTTTTGACAAATGTTGAAGCGGATGTGGTGACTGCAGAATGGGTGGTGAAGACTTACGCTCAAAGAAATTGGGTGGAAGTCTTTTATCGGGAGCAAGCGGGATGGTTGGGACTCAAAGAATATCAAGTCAGGCACAAACGTAGCCTGATGAGACATTTCATCTTGGTGATGTGTGCCTATACTTTTATTCTTTGGCATCAACTCACAGGAGGATTGCGAAGGCGATGGAGCCACAAACCATTAAAGACATTTGCTGAAGCAATAGATGCATTTCGGAGTGCTATGTCTTGCCGTTTTGTCCATTGGATCCATCAGAACTGGGACGTATTTGTCGCTTATAAAGCGAGTAAGGGCTATATTTGGGCTTGAATTTCGCGCTTAGTCCCACTATGACCAGGCTGAATCATGGTATGAGCGATGTTTAGAAATAACTAGAACCCGCTTGGGTCACGACCATCCCGATGTGGCCACCACTCTCAACAACCTGGGATTACTCTACAACTCAATGGGGCGCTATGATCAGGCCGAACCCCTCTCTCATCAGGCTTTGGAGATGAGAAAGCAGCTGCTGGGTGAGAACCATCCCGATGTGGCCACCAGTCTCAATAACCTGGCATTTCTCTACAAGTCAATGGAGCGCTATGACCAGGCCGAACCCCTCTTTCAACAGGCATTTGAGCTGTTTAAACAGCTGCTGGGTCAGGAACATCCCCATGTGGCCACCAGTCTCAACAACCTGGCTGGACTCTACAACTCAATGGGGCGCTATGACCAGGCCGAACCCCTCTATCAACAGGCATTGGAGATCAGAAAGCAGCTGCTGGGTCACCACCATCCCGATGTGGCCACCAGTCTCAACAACCTGGCTGGACTCTACAACTCAATGGGGCGCTATGACCAGGCCGAACCCCTCTTTCAACAGGCATTTGAGCTGTTTAAACAGCTGCTGGGTCAGGAACATCCCCATGTGGCCACCAGTCTCAACAACCTGGCTGCACTCTACTATAATCAGGGGCGCTATGACCAGGCCGAACCCCTCTATCAACAGGCATTGGAGATCAGAAAGCAGCGGCTGGGTGAGAACCATCCCGATGTGGCCACCAGTCTCAATAACCTGGCTGCACTCTACAAGTCAATGGAGCGCTATGACCAGGCCGAACCCCTCTTGGTCCAGGCATTGGAGATCAGAAAGCAGCTGCTGGGTCACGACCATCCCCATGTGGCCACCAGTCTCAACAACCTGGCATTTCTCTACGACGAAATGGGGCGCTATGACCAGGCCGAACCCCTCTATCATCAGGCTTTGGAGATGAGAAAGCAGCTGCTGGGTGAGAACCATCCCGATGTGGCCACCAGTCTCAACAACCTGGCATTTCTCTACAAGTCAATGGGGCGTTATGACCAGGCCGAACCCCTCTATCAACAGGCTTTGGAGATGATAAAGCAGCTGCTGGGTCACCACCATCCCGATGTGGCCACCAGTCTCAACGGCCTGGCAAATCTCTACGACGAAATGGGGCGCTATGACCAGGCCGAACCCCTCTATCAACAGGCATTGGAGATGAGAAAGCAGCTGCTGGGTCACCACCATCCCGATGTGGCCTCCAGTTTCAACAACCTGGCATTACTCTACTATAATCAGGGGCGCTATGATGAGGCCGAACCCCTCTATCAACAGGCTTTGGAGCTGTATAAGCAGCGGCTGGCTCACCACCATCCTTTGGTGGCCACCAGTCTCAACAACCTGGCATTACTCTACTCCTCAATGGGGCGCTATGATGAGGCCGAACCCCTCTATCAACAGGCTTTGGAGATGGAAAAGCAGCTGCTGGGTCACGACCATCCCCATGTAGGCACCAGTCTCAACAACCTGGCTGAACTCTACCGATATCAGGGGCGCTATGACCAGGCCGAACACCTCTATCAACAGGCATTGGATATTTTAGAACACAGGTTAGGGTCAAATCATCCTAACACTGTAACCTGCCGTGAGAATCTAGAAAGTTTGCGCAATGATTTGTCACAGTAATCAGTAATATTATTCATTAATTAGTTAGAAATACTATATACTGACTTGGTCTTGCTTTTCCTAAGTGAATGACTTACGACAGTACCCTAAAATATTTAGTTGAACAATATCCCCAAGCCTTTACCCGTTGGTTGTTTAATCAAGAACCAGCAGAGGATATCGAAATTCTCAACACCGAATTAAGCACAGAACCAATTCGGGCAGATGCCTTGTTTTTTGTGCGAGTTGCTGATGCTATTTTGCATTTGGAATTTCAAACCTTACCCCAATCTGAACCTCCCTTACCCCTGCGGATGCTGGATTATTGGGTGAGGTTATATCGTCAGTATCGCTGTGATATTGAACAGGTAATAATATTCCTAAAACCAACCCGATTAGCCGGAGTATTTGTCAATCAATTTACCGAGATAAACCTATCCTTCCGCTATCGGGTGATTCGGATTTGGGAATGTGATCCACAACCGTTACTAACAACACCGGGGTTACTACCCTTGGCTGTGTTAGCACAAACTGAAGTGCCAGAAACCTTGCTATCCCAGGTAGCAGCCAGAATCGATATGATTGAAGATAGACAACAGCAGCGTAACCTATCTGCTTGCGTGCAACTGTTGGCTGGGGTGAAATTTGATGAGCAGTTAATTCAAGCCTATTTTCGGGAGGATATGATGCAAGAGTCGGTAGTTTATCAACGAATTATTCGCCAAGGATTAGAACAGGGATTAGAGCAAGGATTAGAACAAGGATTAGAACAAGGATTAGAAAAAGGAAAGCGCAATGAGCTTAATTTAATTATCCGTCAAATTAACCGTCGCCTAGGTGAAATCAATCCCCAATTACAAAATCAAATTGAGAAGTTATCCTTTGACCAGTTGGAGGATTTAGGAGAAGCTTTATTAGATTTTGAAACCGAAGTGGATTTGACCAATTGGTTGAACCAGTTTAGGGATAAGTAAAATCCGGTTAGGTGTAGCACTCAAAAGCAGTGCTATCAAGATCTGATTGAGTGGGTTTGGATTTGCCTTACCCACTCTACTATTGCCCAAAAATCCAGATAATTCTTGTTCCCCCCTTTTTTAAGGGGGGTTAGGGGGGATCTATATATTTAACTGAAGTAAGTCACTCCCGATTGCTTTTTTAAGGGGGGTTAGGGGGGATCTATATATTTAACTGAAGTAAGTCACTCCCGATTGCTTTTTTAAGGGGGGTTAGGGGGGATCTATATATTTAACTGAATTTAATCCCTCCCGATTGTAGCGAAAAAACTCTTAAAGTTATTAACTAAATCAAAAGTAACATTATGGCTAATAACTGTGATAAAATAGAATAATATTCCCCAACAATAGCCATAAGTTTCCCTGGTTTTTATCCCCCGATATACCGTTAATGATTGTCGGGATTTACTGGGATTTAAAGAGTTAGTTAAGTAGCCGATATTTCCGACATACCTTTCCCTGGGTTGATTGAAGATGATTTGGGATAGGTTCGAGTCGTCGAATTTGTGGCTAGAAACACTGCTTTCGATTAGTTAACCAGATGTGTAATGACTTACGACAGTACCCTAAAATATTTAGTTGAACAATATCCCCAAGCCTTTACCCGTTGGTTGTTTAACCAAGAACCAGCAGAGGATATCGAAATTCTCAACACCGAATTAAGCACAGAACCAATTCGGGCAGATGCCTTGTTTTTTGTGCGAGTTGCTGATGCTATTTTGCATTTGGAATTTCAAACCTTACCCCAATCTGAACCTCCCTTACCCCTGCGGATGCTCGATTATTGGGTAAGGTTATATCGCCAGTACCGCTGTGATATTGAGCAGGTAATAATTTTTCTGAAACCAACCCGATTAGCGGGAGTATTTGTGAATCAATTTACTGAGAGGAACCTATCCTTCCGCTACCGGGTAATTCGGATTTGGGAATGTGATCCACAACCATTACTTACCACCCCAGGGTTACTACCCTTGGCCGTATTAGCACAAACTGAAGTGCCAGAAACCTTGCTATCCCAGGTAGCAGCCAGAATCGATATGATTGAAGATAGACAACAGCAGCGTAACTTATCTGCGTGCGTGCAACTGTTGGCTGGGGTGAAATTTGATGAGCAGTTAATTCAAGCTTATTTTCGGGAGGATATGATGCAAGAGTCAGTAGTTTATCAACGGATTATTCGCCAAGGATTAGAACAAGGATTAGAACAAGGATTAGAACAGGGATTAAAACAAGGATTAAAACAAGGATTAGAACAAGGATTAGGACAGGGATTAGAACAAGGAAAGCGCAATGAGCTTAATTTAATTATCCGTCTACTTAACCGTCGCCTCGGTGAAATAAATCCCCAATTACAAAATCAAATTGAGCAGTTATCCTTTTCCCAGTTGGAGGATTTAGGAGAAGCCTTGTTAGATTTTGAAACCGAAGTGGATTTGACCAATTGGTTGAACCAGTTTAGGGATAAGTAAAATTCGGTTAGGTGTAGCACCTAAAAGTAGTTTGACCCGGTGGTGCGTTACGGAACGGGCTTTTCCAACGGTGACGACGAGGCTGAAAATGAGTGCGAGCCCGTCCCTAACGCACCCTACGAAATTAATTCTAAATTCTAAATTCTAAATTCTAAATTCTTCATTTTCTACTTCCTCAATAGATAAGCCTAACGCTGAACTCACTTGCTCCACTGTTAGTCCCATTGCCAATAGCTTAGGAATAGCCTCTCGTTGTGAACGTTCAGCTTGTTCAGCCCGTTGTTTTTCTTGTTCAGCCCGTTGTTTTTCTTGTTCAGCCCGTTGTTTTTCTTGTTCAGCTCGTTCACTGCCCATCAGCAGTAGATTACCTTCCGTATCCCACCACCTTAGCCACAAGTGATTCTGATTAAGATTCTGATATGAGCCTTCCCATACACCTAATTCTACCCCTAACTGTTCAATAGGATAATGTCCCCTTTCATTAGTCTTCATCTGGTGATATTTACCATTAACTAGATGATAGACCTCTAACTCTCCAGTATCAAAGATATAGATGCCGTAGTAGGGAATGCGAATAATTTGTTCATAAACCCAGAATTTACCTGGTTTAGTTTTTTCTTCCCCAGTAGCAGATAAAGGAGTAGAATCCCTTTCTTCGTCTCCATTACCACTAGCAAATTCCAGAGCAATCAGAGGTGCTAGGTGTTCTTGCCAAAGTACATAGGAACGACGAAGTTTACCATCTAGCAAAGGAGGTACTCCCGGTACATAAAACCAATCCGGAGCTTCTGCTCCTCTTTCTAAAGGTTCTGTAATCCGCCAATAGATACCTGAGTCTTGACCAATAGCGTATTGTTTGTCGGGATGAATTTTCTGGAGAACCGGTTCAATAGAATCAGTTAAAATAATGCTTTGGGGATGCTCATGGAAGTTCTTCACAAATTCGCCATTGGATTCTGGTAGTTGAGTATGATCCGGTAACGAAATAGTTAGACCTTTTCGCTCTAAGCTCTGGGTCATGACAACCTCATCTTGGGAAATGATTTAGGTATACTTACTATTCTATAGCGTTTGTATTTGATAGGTGAACATAGGATTGATCGGAAAAGGGAGTAGGGAGTAGGGAGCAGGGAGTAGGGAACAGGGAACAGGGAAAAAGGAAAAAAATAGGCGTTGCTGAATCAAGCAATGAATAGGAGTAGAATGGGCATCCTGCCCGCCCGAAAATAAGCATGAAACTGGCAAGATGCCAGTTCCACGCCTGATGCCCATTGCACAAAACTATTAAAATCATTCCATTATTAAGCAACGCCCTGCCTACTCCCTACTCCCTACTCCCTGCTCCCTACTCCCTAAAACCCAGAGAGTTGTACCTGACCGAATTGAAAACCGCTGAAAGCGAGCTAGATTCCCAACCGTTGATAAACCTCTTCCAAATGTTGCAAATGGTGCTGGGGATTAAAACATTCTTCTATTTCTGAAGGGGTTAGCTTACTAGTAACTTGAGGATCCTTAGTAATTAAATTGTAGAAGTCTCCCTCAGGTTTATTCCAGGCTTGATGGGCACAAGACTGAACAATACTGTAAGCATCTTCTCGAGTCATCCCCTTTTCTACTAAGGCTAACAACACCTTTTGGCTAAAGACGACACCGCCATAAACATTCATATTCCGCTTCATATTTTCTGGATAAACTAACAAGTGTTTCACTAAATCTGTGATTTCCACTAACATGAAGTGAGTTAAAATACACACATCTGGCAGAATCACTCGTTCTACAGAGGAATGAGAAATATCCCGCTCATGCCATAGGGCAACATTTTCTAAAGCAGCCACCGCATGACTCCGCAGAATTCGTGCCATCCCGCTTAGCCGTTCAGAACGAATTGGATTACGTTTGTGTGGCATAGCAGAAGAACCTTTCTGTCCTTTAGAAAAGAATTCTTCTACTTCTAAGACATCAGTTTTTTGGAGATTGCGAATTTCCACAGCAAACCGTTCAATGGTTGCCCCTAACAGAGCTAACTGTTGGACAAACTCACCATGGCGATCGCGGGAAATAATTTGGGTTGAGGCAGTATCAGGTTGCAGTGACAGGTTTCGACATGCGATCGCTTCCACTTGAGGATCAATATTGGCATAGGTTCCCACAGCACCAGAAATCTTGCCCACAGATATGTTTTGACGCAGAGCCACTAAGCGATCGCGATGGCGGCAAACTTCTGCTAACCAACCGGCCAGCTTAAAACCAAAGGTAATTGGTTCAGCATGAATTCCGTGAGAACGACCAATCATTACCGTGTAGCGATGTTGTTGTGCCTGGTAGCGAATCGCTTGAGCAAGCTTCTCGATCTGTTCGAGAATAAGATTTAGACTAGCAACCAGTTGCAGTGCCAAGGCAGTGTCTAAAACATCGGAACTAGTCAAGCCTAAGTGAATGTAGCGTCCCACATCCCCTACATACTCATTCACATTAGTCAGAAAGGCAATCATGTCATGGCGGACTTCTCGCTCAATCTCTTGCACCCGCTTGAGGTCAAAATTCGCCTTTGCCTTAATTTCCTCTACAGCTTCACTAGGAATCTTACCCAGTTCCGCTTGTGCTTCACAAACAGCTATTTCCACCTGAAGCCAGGTTTTGAGCTTGTAGGTATCCGTCCACAATTCCCCCATCTCGGGTAGGGTGTAGCGCTCAATCAATTCCAATATCGCAGAACACAACCTTACTATTGTAGCAGTTATCAATCGGGTAAGGGACTTTCGTCTTGAGTTTTAGGGAGTCGGGAGTCGGGAGTCGGGAGTCGGGAGTCGGGAGTCGTTAGTCGGGAGTCGGGAGTCGTTAGGTAGTGCGGTATTGGGGGTCTCCAGCAGGCTTACAAGGTATTGAATCTATCTGATTATTATAATTAACGCTATATAATTGATTAATCATTAATGATTAATCATTCGTTAAATCCCCTATCCCCTGTTGTCTGTTGCCTGTTGCCTATTGCTAGCATGCCTGTTACCTATTGCTTATTGCCTTTTGTCAGGTACCATCACCAATTTTACTCTCAATTATGGGTCTATATTAAGCTTTAGTACCAGATCAACAATCGGAGGTCACACTTGACTAAGACAGGTATGATTAAACACCATTACTGGGCTAAACGCCCTCTAATTGCTTTAATACTCCCAATTTTAATACTCCTATCGGCCCCACCAGCCCTTGCCCAAGCTGATCTCACCATCACCCCTAAAAGTATGACTGTAGCAGGTACCAGGGGTTCTAGCACAAGCCGCAGCTTACTCTTGCGCACGACTAACGCCGTCAAGGATTTACAAATCATCTCCCTAGACCTGAATACTCAGGATGGCCAAGAAATTTTCCCCGCTAAATTGATTCAGCCTACTTTACCAGACAAGGAGATTGAGGCCAATAGTCTACTATCTCTCCCGATCCAGTTTCAATTAGATGATGCCCCCAAAAGTGGAGAATTTAGTGGTGAATTCCTGATCAAGTTCTCAGAAACTGAACTAAGCGTACCATTAACAGTCCGAATCAAAGACCCCTTCCCCATACCTCTGGCAGTCATATCCATTGGGGTTATATTGAGCATAGCTGTGTCCAGCTACCGTAATCGAGGGAAACTACGGGACAAAATTCTGGTGCGGGTTGGTCAATTGCGTACCCAACTGCGCAGTGACCCCCAGTTAGCTGAAACATCACTAGTCGATCAATTCAACTCAATACCAAATCCCTTCAAGACCCGAATTGAAGCCCATCTGCTAGATGTCGAGATGGCTTTGCAGGGGGAACGTTGGAACGATGGTAATCAGGCAATTACCCAAGCAGAGTCAGTGTGGCTGAAATGGCGCAAAGGTCGTGAAGACTGGCTAGCACTCCTGAACTATTCTCAAACCCTGGAAGAAAAAATACCCACCACTCCTGATCTTGACCCCCCTTATCTACAGTCAGTACGCCGTAATTTGCCACTGGCAATCCGAGAGGCACCTGACCAAAATCCTCAAGACTTGTATGAGCAGTTAGATGACTGTGCAAAACAGATTAATAAATACCTGCAACTGGATGCTAAACTCAGGGACTTGGACAACTTGCTGCTGGAAACCACAATATCAACACAAGAGTTACAGAGTTGGCAACGTCAGCAAAAGAATTTGCGCAGTAAGTTGAATAATCTCGAACCTACCGATAAAAAAGCTGCTCAGGAGTTGAATGGTCAAATCGAAAAAGCGATCACTCTACTAGTCAAACAAATACCACCTAACTCCACTAAGTTAGGCTTTCTCATCACCCAACCTGAATTATTGCAGAGAGCACCAGGGATCGAGACACCACGCATAGTTATCCAAGAGCCAAGACTAGCAAAGATTCGCCTTTGGATTTTCTCTGCAATCAGTTATGCGATCGCAATTGTCCTGCTTGCTGGTAGTGGCTTCATTGAGCTATACACCTATAAATCCACCTTTGGCGCTAACCTCTGGGGTGACTATGGCGTCCTCCTGGCTTGGGGGTTTGGTGCCGAAGCCAGTCGGGATGCGATTACAAAAGTCGTGGCAAATTTGGACTTACCAGGATTGAAATAATCACTCGATCAGGTGAGCAGGTTGAAGGTTAGCAGGTTAGCAGGTTAGCAGGTTAGCAGGTTGTTCGCCAAAGGCGAACAACCGAACATAAGGAATTCAATTAATAAGTACCAATATGTTTTTAAATAATTTTAATGTCATCCAGGCTCGCGATCGCTATATCAGCTCCCTCTAAATGGGCAGCTTCTGGCTTTCCCCAGCAAATACCAATGCAACCCGCTGCACCAGCACCTTTTGCCATCTCAATATCACCTGCTGAATCTCCTACCATTAGGGCCGAAGCAGGTTTTACCCCTAAAGATTGGCACGCTTGTATGAACAACCTGGGATCAGGCTTACTGATTTCAGAATCCACACCCTGCTGTAATTGGATATAGGGGTCTAGCTGGTGTCGATGGACAAAGGCTTTTACACCAGCCGTAGAGTCTGCTGAGAGAATACCTAGCTTTAAACCAGCTTCTGAGAGGAATTTAAGGACTTCCAGGCTACCGGCAAACATTGGGGAAGTTCCAGCCGCATCTTGCAAGTACTTCTCGGCTTCAACAAAGGCACTACCAGCGATTGCCAATGACTCTAACCATCCCCGACCAGTCTCAGCAATATAAGCAGCAGCAGCAATTTCATTTTCCCGACGGCTACCTACTGCCATTAACCCGGTAGGGTCAAGGGTGTCATCTTGGACACCAAAGGCCATCAGGAGGGGTTCTCCAATACCAGGGATTTGGGCATCAATTAAACGCGATCGCTTATAGGCTAGTTCTCTTAAATAAACTTGTGAATCCTCTAAGGTACCGTCTTTATCAAATATGACTGCTTCAATATTGGGGAAAGTCACCTTCCCACAACGAATGCTTACCAAGGGTTTATGCCGTTGTTTATTTTAATCAACTTTATTCTACTAGCTAGTTGATCAAGATTCGCACCTGCCAATTTCTTTGCTCTTGTTCCGGAACAGGGCCATCAATACAGATTAGCCATTAGCCTCAGCTAACGGCTAATTCTTGTGGCTGCACCTGGTTGTTACTCGTCGATGGCAGCTGCTACAAACTCTCCCTCTGGCACTGCGTCTTCTTGAGGCTCTTCGGACTCTTGGGACTCTTGGGGCTCTTGGGACTCTTGAGCCTGAACAGGCTCTTGGGACTCTTGAGCCTGAACAGGCTCTTGGGACTCTTGAGCCTGAACAGGCTCTTGGGACTCTTGAGCCTGAACAGGCTCTTGGGACTCTTGGGACTCTTGGGGCTCTTGGGGCTCTTGGGACTCTTGAGCCTGTTCAGGCTCTTGGGGCTCTTGAGCCTGAACAGGCTCTGGGGACTCTTGTGGCTCTGGGGACTCTTGTGGAGTCATACTTTCTGGAGTTATACCTTGCTTTTGTGCTAGCATCTTCTCCCGGTACTTCTGAGCCATTTCTTCTGCCTTCTCGAAGACCACTTCCCGGTTGTTAATCATATCTCCCGGTTCTGGCTCTAACTGCTTTGTTGACAGAGAAATCCGACCTCGGTCAGCATCCAAGTCAATGATCATCACTTTTAGTTCATCATTGACATTAAACACACTATGAGGCGTATCAATATGATCATGGGAAATTTCGGAAATGTGCAGCAATCCGCTGACCCCGCCAATATCAATGAATGCACCGTAAGGTTTGATTCCTCGTACTGAGCCAATCACCACCTCTCCGACTTCTAGGCGGTTCATCTTGCGCTCGACTAGAGCACGACGGTGGGATAGTACCAGACGATTACGGTCTTCATCTACCTCCAGAAATTTTAGGGGCAGTTCTTGGGCCACCAAATCTTCCTTGGCTGCCCGAGTGCTAATATGAGAACCAGGAATAAAACCGCGCAACCCTTCAATACGTACCAACGCTCCACCACGGTTAGTGGCGAATACCAGAGAACGCACCGTAGCATCCTCCGCTTGTAATTGGCGCACTCGCTCCCACGCTCGCATATACTCAATGCGACGGATAGAGAGAGTCAACTGTCCATCTTCATTTTCATCGGTCAGGATGAAAAATTCCCGTGTTTCGTTGGATTGTAAAACCTCATCAGGATTATCAACTCGATTTATTGACATTTCCTGAATCGGAATATAGGCGGCGGTTTTCGCACCAATGTCAATCAGAGCGCCCCTCGGCTCTAGACTGAATACCGTACCCGGAACTATATCCCCTGGGCTAAAATGATAATCATACTTATCCAGAAGGGCAGCAAAATCTTCGTGAGTGAATCCTATATCTGTAGTTTTTGTTTTCTGACTGAGCATGTGCGTTGTTTGTCCTAGTTTGATTTGGTTTTAATGACTATGCCTCCTGTTGATGTACAAGCACGTCAGCATTGTGCTGTTTACACCGACATTGCGTTGTCCTACTTGTGACATCTCCCACACCTGTTGGGGTTCGGGGGTAGGTGTGGGCTTCTCGCCAACCCCAGCTATCGCCATTTCCTTAAGGAAACCGATCCGCATTCGGGTACTCGACAAGCTTTACTATTGACGGGATGCCCCACCGCCAAGTTTCTGACCTTATCTGATTTTAATTGCTCTATTTCAATCAGGCTTTTGGTCTACTGTCAATAACCAAGGGCATTTTCGGCTTTGGTTATCAAATAGACATAAATTCACCCCAATTTATGTCCATTATAATTTATTAGACAAAACCTGAACTGAGCTCTCCGTCCCAAAGTCCCCCACTGGCTTCGCCCACAGGACGACACTTGCGCCTTTGGTAGAGGCTAGTGGGCTAATCTCGAACTGATCAGCTCATTTAATAAGATTTAATTAAGACCAGACATCCTATTATAACCTAATCGAGATTTTGTTATTAGTATCTTTACCGAACTTTCCAGAGTATTGTGCTACCTCTTATATCCCCCCATGGGGGATGTTAGCCTAATAAATGCCAGGGGTACATTCTCCACCAAAAACAAGGCAGGGATACCCCAGCAATCGACCTTTAGCCAGCAGGAATACCAAGTGGTTGCCACTCCAGAAAAATCTCAATCAGTAAAACCTTCCCCAACCCATGGTCACGAGCGAGTTGCGGTTTTACTCATGGGTTATGGAGAAGTCGAAAGCTATGAAGACTTCGCCAACTACAACGAACAAGCCTTAAACTTGCTCACTGCCAAATTTGCCCCAGTCCCCAACTGGATCTATCCACCCTTAGCCAAAATATTGGCAATGTTTGACTTCCACGAGTGGGGGCACCAGCATGACAACTTTATTTCACCCCACAACAAGATTTTTGAACAGCAACGGGCAGGTATTGAAAAACAACTGCAAGCTAAATGGGGCGATCAGGTGAAGGTATTCAAAGCCTTTAACTTCTGCGCTCCCTTTCTGCCAGAACAAGTCCTCAGTGAAATTAAGGCGCAAGGTTTCCAAAAACTGCTGATCTATCCCCTGCTAGTGGTGGATTCCATCTTTACTAGCGGTATTGCGGTGGAACAAGTCAATAAAGCCCTAGGTAAATTAGAGGATGGAGATCAACACTGGGTTCACGGATTGCGTTACATCCCGTCTTTCTATAACGAACCAGAATACATTAATCTAACTGCTCGATTGGTGGAAGAGAAAATTACTACCGATTTAGCTCAAGCCTATCTGCCCTCCCAAATTGGCATTGTCCTGATGAACCATGGCTGTCCCCACGAAGCTAAAGGATTTGTCTCTGGGATTGACGAAAGTCAGGCATTGTATGAGGCAGTAAGGGAACAGTTGATGTATAAGTATCCCCTAATCTCTGTGGGCTGGCTTAACCACCAAACTCCCTTAATTAAGTGGACTCAGCCTCACGCGGAATTAGCAGCCCAGAACCTGATTAACTTAGGGGCTAAAGCGATTGTGTTTATGCCTATTGGCTTTGCCACAGAGAATCACGAAACCCTGTTAGATGTGCATCACATTGTTCACGCTCTAAAACGTCGTAACTCAGAGGTTACCTACGTAGAGATGCCCTGTGTTAATGATCATCCAGAATTTTTACAGATGGCAGCGGAGTGGGCTAATCCTCAAATTGAGGTACTTATATCAGAAAATGCTCTATCTATCAACCCCCAGTTGGCAGCTGTGCAGGCATTAGAGCACCATCATCACCATCACCATCACCACTGATTCACCAAAGCGTTTTAGCTAAGACCGCGATTCATCGTTTTGAGATCGTCTATAATGAAAGTAGTAGGGAAGACAAATTAAGAGCTAACCGCCACCTACGTGCTTTAAAATCGAACTTTTCTGTATTGTAAGGCGTGCGGAGGGGCATCCCGGAGACGAAACCTTAGAAGAGTGGAGCCTTAATCATAAAGTTTTAACCCTTTTATGCATAGCCTGCTAACCATAAAGGCTCCACTCTTCTTGCGGTAACTTCTGACCGTATCGTTAATAAAGCTTGCCGAGTATCCGTTCGCGCAGCGTCGGCGAAAGCCGATACCGATAGGTGGAGTTGGCAAGAAGCCCACACTGAACTCAACGAGTCAGTGTGGGAGTATGTCACTAGCTTGCTTTATATTTAGGTTGCTTTATATATAACCTTCTTGCACCTCTTCCGTTCTCCTCCGACTGTTCTCCCTCTTCTCCTGTTCTAGGAAAGATGTCACAGAATAGAACTGTAGGCTGGGAATCAATGAAACTTCTCCAATCATAGGAAAGCCTAGCTGATCCCAGCCCCATAAAGTGCCGAGTGACAGGATAACAGGATAACAGGATAACAATTATGGATAATAACGACTGGCTCAAGCAGTTATTGTTGGTTGGGGTTGGCACAACCTCAATGGTTGCCGAAAAACTGCGAGAGGTAAGTGATGAATGGGTTAAAGATGGTAAAATTAACTCCGACCAAGCTACCGCTTTTGTAGATGATCTGATGAATCAGATCAAGTCAGAGCAGGGTAACTTTGAGAGCAACATGGAACGGCAGTTGCGCAATATGTTGCAGGATTTAGGGGTTCCTCGCCAATCAGAAATGGATGAATTGCGAGGTCGTATTGACCGTCTGGAGCGTCAGGTGCGGGATTTAGAAAATAAGCTCTGGCGTTGATAATCAATTAGGAGAACAGATTTTGAAACAAATTCTGATCAGCATAGGCGTTATAGTAGCCTTTGGGTTGCTGTTGGTTGTGGCTCAAGTGGGTATGGGTAAAAAATCTACCACTGCTGGAGAAATTACCAACACTCAGCTGGAAGTAGTGACAACAGCTAACAGTGCTAACCCAGATGTTAATGATAAACAAGATCTAGCTATGGATTCTAGTTCAGAAAGCGGAAGCAATTTGGATCAGGCGGTTACAACACCGTCGGGCTTGAAGTACATTGACATAGTTGAGGGTGAGGGAGCAATGCCTGAGACGGGACAGACGGTAGTGGTTCACTACACTGGTACCCTGGAAGATGGCAGCAAGTTCGATAGTTCTCGCGATCGCAATAGTCCTTTTTCCTTCAAAATCGGTATAGGACAAGTGATTAAAGGCTGGGATGAAGGGGTTGGTTCTATGAAGGTTGGTGGTCGTCGTCAGCTGATCATTCCCCCAGAATTGGGTTATGGTGCCCGTGGCGCGGGTGGGGTAATTCCGCCTAATGCTACGTTAATTTTTGATGTGGAATTGTTGAAAATTAACTAATACATTAGCAATAAATTAGCTAATTCAGCGATGAGCTGAATACTTTCTCCCAGTTGGTGAATTCTCGCTGAGTGACTACTCCCACATCAAATCAAAGATTATGATGTGGGCTTCTCAGATTTACAAATGAGACTTGCTGCTCCACGGCATCTTGTGCCAATTTACCACAGCCATTGAGCGGCAGTCCAACCGCCAATAATCCACGATTTAAAATGTTGATGCCACTGTTCCAGTCCCTGTCAATTTTGACGTTACAACTGGAACAGTGATGAACGCGATTACTTAAACTTTTTTCAACTAATGAGCCACAATTAGAACACTCAATACTTGTTCCCCTTGGGTTGACTTCCTGGACTAACAAACCGCGTCTTACCGCTACTGCTTGTAATATCTCCAGGAATGCGCCCCAGGCTGCATCATGTATTGATTTAGCTAGTTTAGTTCTTGCGAGTCCTTTGATGTTTAAATTTTCGTGAGCAATTAGGTCGTATTTACTACACAGCCAATGAGCAACTTGATAATGAAATTCCTTCCGACAACGGGTTAAGTGAAGGTGTAACAAAGCTACTTTCTGCTTGGCTTTTCTCCAGTTCTTGGAACCCTTGACGCGGCGCGACATTATTTTTTGAGCCTGAGCAAGCTTGTCCTGAGCCTTCCTGTAAAAATGTGGAATAGGTACTGCCTCTCCATCAGATGTAGTCAGAAATTTCTCCAAGCCAACATCAATTCCGACGGCAGACTTGACCGAATCTACAGGTAACAATTCAGGGACGCTATCATCTTTCATCGAAATACAACAATACCAACCATCAGCTTTTTTGACAATAGTGCATTGCTTGAGAGTAAATCCGACGGGCATTGGTCGGTGCATCACCACAGGGATTGACCCAATTCGGCTCAAGGTCAGTACACCATCAATCAGTTTAGCTCCTGCTTTGGAGTTATTTACCCGTGGAAACACAAATGATCGTAATTGACCAGATTTCTTGAAACGGGGGCGACCGCCACGTAACCCACCTTTGTCAGGCTTACGCCACTTATCCCAGGCTTTGTTGAGACGTTGTAGATTCACCTGTTGGGTCGAGCGCGTAGATCTGCTTGTACTCAGGAAATAACCGCTTAGTCTCCTTGAGGGCAGCTTGCTGAGTGTAGTAGTTGACGGGATGAGGAATTTCACCAATCGGTTCACTAACGATACTGCACCTATCAACAGATGAACGAGTCCTGTTGAGCCAATCAAGCCTTTCCCCTAGAGCATAGTTCCAGTGACGGCGCAACAGTTCTAGCCATCTATCCATGATGGCTATCTGTTCCTGACTTGGTTTGATTCGGTAACAGTATGTAAGTATCATAATTTCATTGTACCATTTATCGTAATACTATGAAAGGAAACTACACCAAAACTAATAGGTCTGTCTATAGACTTACTGTACATATTGTATTAGTGACTAAATACAGACGAAAAACCATTACGGACGAGGTATTGACCAGACTCAATCAAATTTGTGCTGATACTTGCGTGAAATGGGAGTGCAATTTGATTGAGTTCAACGGAGAAACAGACCATATTCACTTGCTAGTTGACTTAAACCCAAAGGTGGCACCTGTAAAACTGATCGCAAACATCAAAACCGTTACCAGTCGTCTGATACGTCAGGAGTTTTCAGAACACCTGGAGAAGTTTTACGGTGATCAACGGGTTTTCTGGACAGGTTCGTATTTTGTAGCTTCCTGTGGGGGAGTAACAATAGAACAATTGAAAAGTTATGTTCAAAGCCAAAATACCCCGTCGGGCAATTCCCCTCCCGTTAAATCAAAGATTATAACGGGAGACCCCTTGCCCGTTTAGTTGGGAGTTTTAGTCAACATAATAACACTAGAAATAGCATCGCATTTTTGTTACAAAAGATTAAGAAAACCTGGGTACAAAACTAAAGTGCAGAACTCAATCATTCGATTAAATAGTATTTGATTAAATCTATGTATTGTAAAGAAATTTAGATAAAATAACGTTCACTTGTAATGAATAACAATATCCAAACTAAGAATCAGTTGTGGTAGGTTACACTCTTTGATTGGCCATATTCAGGAACTTGGTTAACCCAGGTTTAAAGATAAGTTTCACCGTTCCTGTCGGACCATTACGATTTTTAACAATGATGACTTCTGCCGTATCTCCATCTGGTGAATCTGGATTATAATAAGAATCTCTATAAAGCATCATGATTAAATCCGAGTCCTGCTCAATGGAACCCGATTCTCTCAAATCCGACATCATGGGTCGTTTGTTGGTGCGAGATTCCACAGCTCGACTTAACTGAGACAGAGCAACCACTGGGACTTTCAGTTCCCGAGCTAATCCTTTAAGAGAGCGAGTAATCCGAGACAACTCCTGAACTCGATTTTCACTACCACTGCCTTCCATTAACTGTAAGTAATCGATTAAAATTAACCCCAATGGGCTCCCTTGGGCTGCTTGAAGACGACGAGCATGCGATCGCATTTGCATCACAGTCTGGTTAGCGGTATCATCAATATAAATAGGCAAATCTGATAACACACCGATTGCTTCGCTCAAGGGTGCCCACTGATTTTGAGCAATGCGCCCAGCTCTGAGAAAGTTACTGTCAATTTTCGCTTCACTAGCTAACAACCGCTGCACTAGTTGTTCTCTTGACATTTCCAAGCTAAAAATTGCCACTGGCATTTTTTCAGCTACGTTACGAGCAATTCCTAACGCTAAGCTAGTTTTTCCCATTGATGGTCTACCAGCAATGATAATTAAGTCAGACGGACTTAACCCCCCAATTTGGGCATCCAAATCATAGAAGTCTGATGGAATACCAGGCAAATCAATACCCTGATTACGATTTTCTATATCTTGGAACGTTTGAACTAGGGTTTCAGAAATCGGGATTAGACCTTGCTGAGGACGCAATTGGGTGAGACTGAAAATTTTCTGTTCCGCTTGGTCAAGGACCGTTTCCAATTCCAAGGATGTCTCATAACCCAACTTAAAAATCTCGTTACCGGCTTCGATTAGCTGACGGCGCAGGTACTTGTCCATCACTAACTTAGCGAACCTGTCAATATTGACCGCTGAAACCGTCTGTTCAACTAGCTGAGCTAACTTAGCTTGACCCCCAACTTTCTCTAATAAGTCATTGTCATAAAGCCAGGTAGTAACACTCATCAAATCCGTCGGTTTACCCTGGCTATAAAGTAATAAAGCAGCTTCGTAAATGGTTTGGTGAATCCGGACATAGAAGGCTTTCGGATTCAGGAAATCACCAATTCGACCCATGGCTTCTGGGTCTAATAAAATTCCTCCGATAATAGACTCCTCGGCATCAATATTTTGGGGTGGTATAGAGTTACCAAACGCTGAAAAATCTGGTTTTTGAGTCATAGTAAACTAGTCGTCTATTGAGTTCAGGGTAAAGGTCAGCTATCAGCTATCAGCTATCAGCTATCAGCTAATGCGCTATGTCCCAGCGTCGAAGCCAAAGCCCATGCTACTTGAGGTGCTATTAGCTAATGCGCTACGCGCAAGCTACGCGAACAGCTAAAGCCTGACTAATACAATCTGAACAAATTAAGCACCTCAGGTGCGCTTTCCGTGATGGCGAGCAATACCTCGCCATCACGGGTCGCACCTGTTGTTTAATTGAGAGTTGACAGGATGATACAATCAACAGTCAACTCTCAACAAACTAAACAAACTATTAATTAACTTATTTGGGAACAACATGAATTTCTACAGTGGCTGTAACTTCTGGATGAAGCTTAATTTCTGCATTATAGAAACCAAGTTGACTAATCTCAGGGATAGTAATACCTCGGCGGTCTATTTCTTTGCCCGTAGACTCTTGGATTGCATCTGCCAAGTCTTGGCTGGTAACAGTACCGAAGATAGCATTATCTTCACCCAACTGCTTCGAGATAGTAAAGCGGCTAATGGTTTGTAGAGCAGTCTTCATCGACTCAGCTTGTCGCTTGATTTCGAGGATACGCTGCCGTTCTTGCTCTCTGCGCCGCTCAACTTGCTTGAGAACACCAGAGGTAGCCCTAACTGCAATTCCTTGGGGAATCAGATAATTGCGAGCATAGCCGGGAGCTACCTCTACCAAATCACCGTCTTTTCCAAGTTTATGAACGTCTTTGCTTAAAACGACTTGTACACGTTTTACCATAGTGTTTAATTTCGGGTATAGTTTAGAGTGAAGGATAATGCTTCGACAAACATTCCATCTTACGACAATTTGTAAGCGATCGCAACTTAGCGCTGAGTGCTGAGTGCTGAGTGCTGAGGGCTGAGGGCTCGGTGTCAATTAAAACACTTTGTGAACTACCCCAACCTACTACGTAGAGGTTGGGGCTTCCAGTTTCACGGAAGAATGCCTTAACTTGGACGGGCGTCCACGTCTTGGTCTTACTTCTTCTCCACTGGCGTTGACCTCCCCCGTCCCAGAGGAGGATAGCATTCTGATACCTTCTGCTCTGATATTTTTTGCTGCATTACCGTCCCTATCATGATGAGTCCCACAACTTGGGCAAATCCAAGCCCTTATATCTAGTGGCAACTCTTTTATTCGGTAATGACAATTAGAACATGTCTTGGAACTAGGGAACCATCGGTCTATCTCAACCAGTACTTTTCCCTCTTTTTCACATTTATAAGACAGGAAGTTTACAAAAGTTCCCCAGCTTAGATCAGATATTGCCTTAGCTAATTTATGGTTACGAACCATGCCCTTGACATTCAGGTTTTCAACTACTACTACTTGGTTGTTATCAACTATTTTTCTGGATAGTTTATGTAAGTAGTCTTGGCGGACATTTCCGATATGTTCATATACCTTAGCTACAATTTGACGCGCCTTTTTATTCCCACTGCTGCCTTTCTTTTTTCTGGCAGCGATGCGTTGTTTTTTTGCTAACTTCTTTTCGGATTTGGCTAAATGTTTAGGATTGCTGAATTTAGAAGTCTTGTTGCCGTCGTAAGTGATCGCAAAATCCTTGATTCCTAGATCAATACCAACAACCTTTCCCTCTGTAAATACTTTGGCGTTTAGTTCCATAGGAACGGCTGCGCCAACAGAATCATACTCCATCAATACTGAAGCGTAATACTTCCCAGATGGGGCTCTACTGACTGTTACAGTTTTTATTCCCCCATCTAATGGGCGATGAATTACTGCTTTGACAATGCCCAGTTTTCCTGGGAACTTTAAACAGTCACCAACTTGTTTTACATTTTGGGGGTACTGAATTGATTGACGATGATGGTATGACTTGAATCTAGGATATTTGGCTCTGCCCTCAAAGAAATTTTGATATGCACGACTAAGATTTAGACTCACAGATTGTAAAACCTGAGAATAACAATCTTTTAGCCATTCAGTCTCTTTTTGCTTTTTAAGTTTTGGCAGCATCGAGTTGAGTGCAGATTGTTTTAGCCCAAAACCTGTTTCTTTGTAAGTTTCTATACACTGATTTAAGGCATAGTTCCACCACCAACGAGCACATCCAAAATGCTGAGCTAATACTTGGACTTGCTCTTGTGTGGGATAGATTCTAACTTTGACGGCTTTATGTTTCACTGCCCTCAACCTTACTATCGACCTTGTTTATTATATAAATTTCGCAGTAAAATGTCAAACTTTGAATTCAAGTTCTCGGTTCGCTATCCATCCCCAACCTCTACGCAGTAGGTTGGGTAATTCCGCGACTCTTGTTAAACCCTTTCGGGGATAACATATCCGCCAATAGGCAAAACTAAATCATCAGTAGGAACCGAAAATCCAGTTTCCTGGAGCGTCTGGATCTTGACTGTAATAGAATTCGGTAACTAGATCTAATATCTCTTGTTTGTCAATGTAACCATCATTGTTCTGATCGAAGCGTCCAAAAATTTCTTCAATTTGACTGTCGTCAATACCGTAAGCCTTAAAAAACTGTCGGTATTCTTCCAGAGTAACTTTATCGTCTTTATCAGAATCTAATAGGAAAATAATCCCTGCCGCTTTAGCATTGACTACTGCTTCGTTACCGTCGGTGTCACTCAGGACATTTTCGTGATAAGTCAACCATTCATCCAAGGTCACTTGCTGGTCTTGATTCTGGTCGGTAAATTTTTGCACGCCATTCCAAATCCTCATGTAAATAGCCAGAAGATTGTCATAATATGGCGACCCCGGTGTCCAACCCCTGATCGCAGCAAGGTTATCAGTAATCCGTTCAAAATCGGCTTGGGTTAAAACACCGTTTGTTTGCTGATCGTACAGGTTAAACAACCTGGTCAATTTTCTCTGCTGCAATTCGCTAAGCATGGGTTTTTTCTATTGCTTGGATTAACTAAATTTATTAACTCAACCTTGATTATAGTCCAACTAATCAAGGGACATATTCTCAAGGAAATATGTCCCTTGATCAAGACTTTATCAATAATCTTAGAATCGGTCTTTCATCTCCCGTAACCGTGCAAATGTCTTAACGGGTTCTTTTGCCTGAACAGCCGACTGTAGGGCAGGGTCTTCCCAACGTAAAAATGGATTGGTGTGCTTTTCAACCCCTAACTGGGAGGGTACCGTTGCCTCTTTACGATGACGCGCCTCTTGGACTTGGGCAAATCTCCCTTGTAAGTCCGAGTTTTGACCATCGACACTCAGGGCAAATTGGAGATTTTTCAGGGTGTACTCATGAGCACACCATACTCGTGTATGATCTGGTAAATCCCTTAGCTTGCTCATGGATTCTACCATTTGGCCTGGTGTTCCTTCAAATAGTCTGCCACAACCGCCTGCAAAGAGGGTGTCGCCACAGAAGAGTTCACCGGTTTCACCAGGGACTACTGGGGGAAAGTAGTAGGCAATATGTCCTCTGGTGTGTCCGGGAACGAACAAGACTTCACCAATCCGATCACCAAACTCGACGCGATCGCATTCTTCTAAAAACACCTGTTGACCAGGAATCCGACCCCGGTCTTCAGCTCCCCCATATACACACACATCTGGAAACTGCTGCATCAACTGTCGATTTCCCCCCACATGATCCATGTGATGGTGAGTGTTGAAAATAGCCACTAATTCAGCATCCAGTTCTCTCAGACGCTGTACCACTGGTTTAGCCTCGGCTGGATCAACAACAGCAGCAATATTCCCCTTGGCGTCGTGTAATAAGAAGATATAGTTGTCAGAAAGGGCTGGAAGTCGATGAACCTGCATAGTTTAACACCATCTGTTTAACTTACAATTTATATACCAAAGGGAACAGCGGATCTGGGAACAGCGGATCTGGGAGTAGGGAGTAGGGAGTAGGGAAAAGGTAACAAAAATTATCACAATTCCTACACGGATTGGTATAGTTTTTTTTTCTCAACAACAGATGCTATATATAGTATACCTTACCTACCTAATTTTTATTATTAGAATTTTTTGTTAAAAAACATTATTTTTTATATTCCTTATTTTTTCTACTATTATATGGTAATATTTGGTTTTAAATTTTAACAATTTTCTCTTACATAATCCGAATTTAACTGACACGACGTTACCCTTGAACACACTTCCTAAGTAATCAGTAATCGGTAATCAGTAATAGTTAGCGAATCACCAATTACCCATTATCCATTACCAACTCACTATAGGTAGGATTCCTGACACTATTTCATCTTAGAAGTGTATGGATGTTCGGTTAACCCATCACATATTGGTAGTATTGTCAACCTCCATTACTAGGGGAATGCGCTAGACTAATGATCATATTGGATAGGAACTATTTCTCCCTGCTTGCCCCTAGGCTATAGCCCCCAAAGCAAAGGGCTGCTTCCCTAGCTAATTCTATTACCGATTGTTCTCAAGTCCCAACCCTCAATAATTTTAATCTAAGTTAAACACTGCTCTCACAGAAAATTAACAGAAGATGTCTAGATTAAATTATAGGACTTACGCAGAAACCCGGTTTCTTAACGTAATTACACCGATTTCAGCCTTTGATTGATCAAGATAAACCCGGTTTTAATAAACTTAGTGCGTAAATCCAGCAATTATCAAAGCCCAGTCATTCAGGAACTGATTCAAAACCACTATCAAGCCCACTGCGTCCCAGTCGATCTACCCTTTTGTCAACAGAATCTTATGCTAGTAGACCATCAAACCCCCAAATCTAATCACACCACCCGTAATCCCTTAAAAAAAGCAGGAACTTATGTATCACTGTTGTTACTGGGAGCAGGGTTAGGCTTTTCCGGCGGTTATGTAGCATTACGTAACTCTGTTCCCGAATCCACATCCCCTCAAGCAATTGTCCCTCAGAACAAAACAGCTAGGCTTCCAGGCAGTAAACCTGTGGTGACTCAAAATCCCAACTTTATCACCAATGTGGTAGAACAAGTTGGACCAGCAGTGGTGCGGATTAACGCTTCTAGAACCGTCACCAGTAGAGTCCCAGATACTTTTAGAAACCCAATGTTCCGGGAATTTTTTAGGTTCCCATTTCCCGATGTACCCCAAGAGCGAGTTGAACAGGGTACCGGTTCAGGTTTCATTATCGATACCGATGGTTATATTCTCACCAATGCCCATGTAGTCGATAGTGCGGATAGTGTTAATGTAATCCTCAAAGATGGTCGCCAATTTAAAGGGACGGTAGTGGGAAGCGATCCCTTGACAGATGTAGCCGTGATCCAGATTGAGGCGGAAAACCTACCTACCGTTGCTCTGGGTGATTCCGATCAACTCACCCCAGGAGAATGGGCGATCGCAATTGGTAATCCCCTTGGTTTAGATAGTACTGTAACCACTGGCATCATTAGTGCTACGGGTCGTTCTAGCTCTCAAGTCGGTGTTCCCGATAAGCGAGTGGAATTTATCCAAACCGACGCTGCTATTAACCCCGGTAACTCCGGTGGACCCCTGCTCAATGCCTCTGGTGAAGTGATTGGCATGAACACAGCTATTATTCGAGGTGCTCAAGGGTTAGGATTTGCCGTTCCCATTAATACGGTGGAAGGAATTGCTGAGCAACTGATTGTTGATGGTAAAGTAGAACATCCTTACTTGGGCATCCAGATGGTAACCTTAACCCCAGAGGTTAAACAACAGATCAACAGTAATCCCAATGCTGGGTTGATGGTTGATGAAGAAAAAGGAGTATTGATTGCCAAAGTAATACCTAATTCCCCAGCTGCTAAAGCAGGATTGCGTGCGGGTGATGTGATCCGCAAAATAAATGATCAGCCAGTCAAAGATGCAACAGAAGTTCAGAAGTCTGTGGCTAAAACCAAAGTAGGTAGTGATTTAATCCTAGAGTTGCGCCGCAATCAACAAGATACCAAATTGACTGTGCGACCTGGTGCTTTTCCCACTGGTAAGTAGTAGTTAAGTAGTAGTTGAAACGGTTAATATCAAGTTCAGTTAATCCCTTTAATTATCGGGCTTTGGATCACATTAGCATTCAGCTGTCTGCTGAATGCTAATTGCTTATTGAATCACTAATGAATAATTAACCAGACTGGCATAGTGAAGTACCCCAACCTGCTTGACCTTTGGTCACGCTACGCGAACGCTGAGGTTGGGGCTTCCAATTCTCAACTCAAATCAGGGACGGTCTTATTCGTCTTTGAGGTTTCCCGCTTCATCCGCCGATGCCTCAACCAGAGGCGCGCGCCTGCTGGAATTGGTCTTACTCAGCGTCCACAGGCAGACATCCGCCTTCTATCGACGTATAACTTTTACGACAGACTTACCATGGAATTACAGCTCTATGGCTAACCAGCCGGGGCAAGTCTCTTCCCGGAGACGAAACCTTAGTAGAGTGGAGCCTTTATGGTTGGTCGGCTATGCATAAAAGGGTTAAAACTGTTTGATTAAGGCTCCACTCTACTTACGGTAACTTCAAACCCTGAGCTCTGCTAGTACTTTTACACCTTGAAGGTAGCCTTTTAGTCAGTCAGGCGGGTCATCAACCAACTTTATTCTAACACGATTCGCAACAAGTCCTCGTCTCGCTATCCATCCCCACCGTGAAAGACGGTGGGGAATTCCGCGAGTTTTGTTAAACATAGCTTTGCCACTCGTCCCCTGTTAAGGACTCGGTGGCAACTGCCTGCTGTAGCCCCGTTTGATTCATTAGCCAGATCTGATTTTGTCCGGTAGTGCCATTACGCAACAGGACATCGTCAAAACCATTATCGTCAAAGTCCATAGTACCACGAATTTCCCACTCACCGCTGATTGGTGCTGAGTCAATGAACACTGACTCTACATACTCAGTACCATCCATCCGCCAGTAGTAGACATCTTGGTTTTGAGTATTGCGCCACAGAATATCCGCGTCACCATCGTTATCTAAATCTCCAGCACCTTCCATTTGCCATAGACCGTCTTCTGGTACTACCAAATTCTGACCATCATTCTCCCTGGTAATCAAGACTCCCTGATCCAGCTCCGTGCCATTCATCAACCAAACCGCATTTTCTCCGGTTTCGGTATTACGCCAGAGAATATCTTCTTCTCCATCACTGTCGAAATCTCCCGTGCCACGGATTTCCCAGTTGAGGTCTGATACCTGGGTGCTAGATGCTCCGCTTTTGAACTCAAAGCCTTCCATTAACCAGAAGCCAACATCTCCGGTATCGGTATTACGCCAGAGAATATCCTTTTGCTCATCGCTGTCGAAGTCTCCAGCACCACGCATCTCCCAGGGACTGTCAGCTGGTTCCGATTGAATCGAATTTGACTGACCCAAGTTGGTGCCATCCATGATCCAGGCAAGATTGTTTCCAGTTTCGGAATTACGCCAGAAAATATCCGCAGAAGGGGCATCAAGTTCATTAAACTCAATGAAGTCAATTCGGGTCAATTCGCCGCCATCAGAAGTACCGTTAATTGTGATCAGGTCTCCATTCTCGATGAATACGGTACTGCTAATTTGTTGATTGACAAAACTATCAGCATTAGGCGTATTACCAGCACCAGGAGGGGGGTTATTGAAAGTTAAAGTTGGCAATTCGGTATCGCCAATAGTGATATCTATGGTGCTATCCCCATCAGTCTCATCAAAGTAGCCCAACCTTACTTCGTAGTTACCAGTAGGTAGGTCAAAGGTTCTAGTAGCAGTACCAGAATCCTCAGATATCCTGATGACTGAACCACCCTCAGCATCGCTATTATTCTCAATTACAAAATTCGTTAGATTTGGAAAGCTTTCAGCTTGAATTTTTACCATAATTTTTCTTTACTCAAAAATAATAATCTGTCGCTTTTGACTAGTTATTCGGAAATGTTACCTAGTCTGCTTTTCAGTGTTTACTAGGGATTCACCATCACAAGGTTACCCATTAAATATTTCATGACTTTATCCTTTGATCAGGATAATTTGGTCACCCCCCCAGGTTTCTATGATGGGAGGCTTAGTTATGGTTCAACAGTACCCTTAAGGGTACTTTTTGGCTCTGTCCTGTTTGCTAAACTGTTAACTTAAATTACCTAAAATTATTGCTGTGTATAGCTTTTAAATTTTGATAGGGTGCATCTCACTTTTGGAAAAACAACACTCAAAACCCTTGAATGCTAATATAATGTCATGATATATTTCAATAAATATAGCGTTTCTAGGACTCATGAGGTACACATTATTTTTTACCTCTTCCCTCTTCCCTTCCCCTCCTGGGAGGGGTTAGGGGTGGGTTCCCTCTTACCTGCTCCCTGCTCCCTGCTCCCTACTCCCTAAAAACCAGAAATTTGTACCTCAAAAGTCGTAGAATTGCTATAAGCTATCTATATCTAGCAGGGATAAATAGGTCATGAACAATCTTGATGATTTATAATAAAATCAAAAAATATTCGGAACTATTTACTAGTTTTCCCTGTTCTCTGTTACCTCTTTTTATCAATGCTATGTTTACATCTCATACCGAGTTGCATTCAAAGAGAGTAGATTGGTTGGATAGGGAGATAGGGAGATAGGGAGATGGGGAGATGGGGAGATGGGGAGATAGGGAGATGGGGAGATGGGGAGATGGGGAGATGGGGAGATGGGGACCCACCCCTAACCCCTCCCAGGAGGGGAATATGGGGAGATGGGGAGATGGGGAGATAGGGAGATTGGCGGAAGAGAAAGTTGTACGTTTGACCGCAACTTGGTATCAAATAAAAATACTATAGCAAGTATAAAATAGGTGAGGTACAAAACAAACAGGACTTTGTACCTCACCAAATTAATAAATGCTATAAAATGCTATAAAATTGTTAATTGCCTGCCTGCCTTCCAGCCTGCATAATTATTGCTTTAGTTCTTCCTCAAGCATCCGTTGATAAACCTTTGGCAAGTGCTTACTCATGCTATTTGTTTCTATGCCATAACCTAGACTTGTCCAAGTACCAGACAACCGCCGCAAAACTTTATCTAAATTTCCTTGCCGCAATTCTTTGGGAATATCCATCCCCCAGGCTCTACTATCCTTGAGCCAATCGTGAACCACAGCATCCTGGAAGTGTGCCTCAAAGCTATACTGCTTCCAAAACAAAAAGCCTGAGGGTCTGGGGTGATAGCGTTGTGCCTTTTCTTTCCAGGTAAAATCAAGGAACTGATACCGTCCCGCTGCTGTGCTACATTTTCCAACATTAGGACCAGCGACTATGGGAACACATATTTCAGGATGACGCCTTAAATCAGAAACGTGTTGACCCCCATAGATAATCGTGTAGGGTTGGGGGTCATTGGCTTCACTAGCGGTGATAGTACGCATTAGGGCGCGAATGTAAGGATCTCCCCCCCTCATCACTAAGGGAGGGGTGCCGTGAATACTGGTAGGATAATCAGATAGCGATCGCGAAACCGGGTAGTAAGCCCATCTATTAAACACATGTCTGAGATAAATCCCCAATAATAAGCTCACTATCACTAAGGCTGAAATATTGTAAAATAAGCCTTTGAGTGTAAATTTATAGGAAGTATTTGGAAATCCTCTTAACTTTCCGTACTTCTGCCGGGGTGATGAAGACACTCAGTTGAATAATCCTTACTAGTGTTAATACTGTGAACTTAATAGTGTTCACAAAATGCCATTGACGGAACGTCACGCTAAGCGAACGCTCAACACTCCCTCAACCTACGTCAGCAAATAGCTGTTCCCAGCCTTGATCGGGAGCTTCTGCTGAGCTAACCACTTCTACTATTTTATTCCGAGCTTCCGGTTCCGACAGCGCCTCAACACAAACTTCTGCTACTTTGGTGCGAGGTATGCTACCTTCAAATAGAGTATCTGCCCCAGACATGACAATCGGGTCTGAGTTGTCTTCGTTTCTGAGACCACCTGGTCGCACAATGGTGTAGGTCAAGCCGCTTTTTTGGATATATTCCTCTGCTTGCTTCTTCCAGACCAGAATCAGCCAGAATAGGTTGAGGGGATGGAAAAACTGGGACACACAGAGAGAAGAAACCAATACAAAGTGTTCTACCCCTTTTTGCTTAGCAGCATCTACTAAATTTTTAGTGCCTTCGTAATCCACCAGGTAGGGTGCGGTTGGGTCAAAGGTAGGGCGAGCACCAGTGGCGCACAGCACTACAGTACTATCTCCGATCGCAGCACTGATGCTCTTGGGTTTGAGCACATCCCCCACCACTAATTCTGCTGCTGGTGGTAATATTTCTTGAGCGTAGTCTAAATTTCGCACTAAAGCCCGTACAGGAATATCACGCATAACCAGTTCCTGTACAATCCGCTTTCCTGTTTCTCCCGTTGCTCCAGCTACACATGCTTTCATAGCAATTTCCGTACAATTCACCTAGTAGCTTAGCCAGTTTACCAGTTATTCTGAGTGAAAATTAAACTAGGCCATTCAATCGAGAATTATTGGATTTTGTCTTGATGCAAAGCGCGAGTGGGGGTAACCCCCTGTTCCCTTGCTGCATAGCTTCCGTAAACCCCAACCTCTCGGTTGTATAAGTTTATAGGTCATGTGTTTTTCTAAGACTTTGTGGGTGGATCTAATTAAAACCTGCTATAGTCAGTGATCTAATAACTGATCTAATAACTGATCTCGCATCACCAGAAACCCAGCTAGATCAGTCCCCCAAACTTTACACTTGTTTACATAGCTCAACTTGTTTTTGTCCGACTCCTGATGAACTCAGCCAGAGGAGCTGGATAAGCAAGAGCGACCCATGGACATTTCTCAACTAGGCTCTCAACTAGTTTCTCAACTAGTCACAAGGCAATAAAATGAAGAGGATGAGGTATGCGATCGCATTTTATTAACCATCAGTCAATTGAGGCAAAACAGGTCGATTTGAATACTCCTGCTATAAAGGCCAACACTGACCCTATTGTTCCATCAGGGTCTTACTCAGGTAGTGAGCCGACTCGGTTTCAGTGTCATTTTCAAGACTGTATGGAGATGTATGCTTCAGCTGAGCAAGTGAGTGCCTATCTAAATACTCACCAGGATTGGTTTTGTCGCTGCGCTCATCCTATGAAAGTAGAACTGCTCACAGACAATGGCTATATCTTGACCATTGGTAGCTTTGGGGCGTTTGGCTATAGGGTAGAGCCAAAAATCGGTTTGGAATTGTTACCTCAAGACGAAAATTCCTATCAGATTCGGACAATTCCCATATCCAATTACGTCAGTCCAGGCTATGAGCTTGATTTCCAGGCATCTCAGACCTTAGTAGAAGTACCAGCAAGGGAGTATTTTCAAGACCATCAGCTGGAATCGGAGTCCATACCATCAGCGATAACCCGCGTGGAGTGGCATCTTGACCTGATTGTTTACATGTGGTTTCCCAAGGCAATTCAGAAACTCCCTCAGTCCTTGATTCAACGCACAGGCAACGGAATCTTGCAGCAAGTTGTGCGTCAAGTTTCCCGGCGTTTAACCCACAAGGTACAGCAAGACTTCCATAGCAGTAATGGTCTACCTATACCGAACCAATCACAGCGGTAAAATCTACAGTAATATTTACTCTAGGGGGGGTACAATACCAGTAAGCATTCAGCCGTCAGCTATCAGCTATCAGCTTATGGGCTACTTGAGGTGCTACGTGAACAGCTAAAGGTCTGTGGCCACGCTACACCGAACAGTTTATGCCCATAGCTTAGGCTACTAATTTTGCTTTTGAATAAAATAAGCTGACGGCTGACGGCTGATAGCTGAATGCTTACCAAGACCACACCCCTAGGTAAATTAAATCATCTACGGATTGCTAAGAATCTTCTGCACAATTTGCATGCCGGTGATGGCTTGCCAGCTGAATAGTCCCAAGAGTGCAACATTGAGGACGATGTGACTATAGCGAGCCCAAGTTTGACCTTTCTGCATTAATGGTGTTAGAGAGGCAGAGGTAGCAATAATTCCGGTCATGCCTAAACCAGCCAGCAAATGGGGTCCAAAAAACAACTTGCCATTGTTAATGTAGGTTACTGCCATACCTCCGATTGTACCGAGTACCATCATGGCTAGCAACGCTGAACCCACAAGATGGTGCTTAACATTATATTGACCCTTAACTAGCGCTTTCTTTTCGTCACCTTCCGCCGTTCTAGTCTTTTGGATTTTCAAGCCCAGATAAAGAGCATAGAAGGCTGCCGCTAGGAGCACCCACATCAGTAAGGGGTGGAAGAATTGAGACCAAAATTTAACAGACTCTGGCAGGTTCATAATGTTATGTCAATTTTCAGGAGCTTCATGAAAATTAACATAACATAATTGCCGTTATCAAGTCTAATGTGCTAATAACTCAGTTAAACAATATGGTACTATAGCTATGCTCCTTGTCGCTGAATTTGGGGATTGTTAAGGATGTAGAAATGTTGCCATTGCATGGTAGTTGCCATTGCATGGGTTTGGTAAGCGATCGCGTCTTGCCACTGATGCCTAAATCAATTCCGGGGAAAGATACAGGAACAGAACTGTTAGCTTACCCCAGTTAGCTTACAGTTTGGCGTTCATATCCGTATTTCTTGCTGCCCATCTCCCCCAAGCGCACCCCTGAACACCCCGTCAGCATACCAAGTTGCCTTTATAATCTAGTCCCTGCTCACCTGCTCACTCCCTCACCAGTTCAAAGGATAATATCTTTGATTGATCGCAACATTGATCGCAACTTGGTATCAATGTTTTACGAGAGGACTAAAGCACTAATAAACATAGCCTAATAGACTAGCCTAATAGACATAGCGAGGCATCTCGCTCAAGGCGTTCCAGGTGTGTTCACTAACTACACCATTGCCTAGCAAACCCCTGTCGAGTTGGAAGCGTTGCACTGCTTCGAGTGTCAGGGAAGCGAAGATGCCATCAATCTCAGCGGTATAGTAGTCACTAATCCAAAGTACTTCTTGGACTGTTTTGACAGCCTCACCAAAACTACCAGGATGTATAATTGGCATATTGATGGGAGTACCACTCAGAAGAGCTTGCCAGGTCTTTTGGTCTACAACACCAGTTGCTCTGAGAAATACCTTTTGCTGGTAGCCTTGCACAGCATATTCAATCTCTGTGTCAAAGATACCATCTAATGGACCAAAGTAATATCCCCGGTGAGCCAAGATACTTTGTAATTCTACCACATAAAGACCAATGAACCCTAGATAAAGAGTGTGCTTTCTGAGCCAAGCAGTGACACAAGCACTGGTCTGGGAGGTTTCCAAATTAATCAAAGCTGTCATGCTAGATTTCCCTGATGAAATTTTTCCTGGCATTCTTCATAATCAAATATCTGAGGTTGAGCAGGGGTGATTTAAGTTTTAATAAGTTGTTAACCTTCTGCCAGTAAAGCGTGATTTGAATCACTGGGTAACTATGTATAGTGTTAAGTGTTGACTAGTGATTGTTGACTTTAGGGATGCACAGCCAAGGCTTGCATGCAGTAGCTAACATAAAACGTTCCATGTAGTTACCCCACTTTACGTTTATTTATATATACCCACATAGAGGTTTCAAAATTTATAGTTAATACCAAGTAGCATTGATCGGTAGGACCCTCTATCGAGAGTTTACCCGTCTGATGGTATCTTGCCGTCTTTGAATGCAATCCCTCTGATGGCAATGTCATACTATAGTTCTTTATATAGTGCTTTGCAGCTCATTAAAATACACTGTAGCCTCTCGGAAGCTCCTACTGCAATCACCGGCTGTATTGTATTCCAATCAAGACTGCGTTTGCATTTAACTCAGTAATGAAACTGTTTGTCCCAGGTCGCCTTTGTCTATTTGGGGAACATAGTGATTGGGCAGGAGGCTATCGCTGCCTAAATCCCCAGCTGGAAAAGGGCTACACCTTAATCACCGGAACCAATCAGGGAATTTATGCTCTGGTCTTATCTCATCCGACCGAGCTGATTATTCGTACTTCCCTGAGGGTGGGTAAACCCACCGTTTCTATTAGTGTACCAATGGAAAGGAGTGCTCTGCTCGCTGTTGCTAAAAAAGGCGGTTTTTTTAGTTATGCTGCTGGGGTTGCCTACCAGTGTCTCTGTCGCTATCCTGTCGGTGGAATTGAAATCGATAATTACCGCACTGACTTACCGATCAAGAAAGGGCTATCCTCAAGTGCCGCAATTTCCGTCCTAGTTGCCCGCAGCTTCAATCTCCTGTATGACTTAAACATGAGCCTCCAAGAGGAAATGGAGTTAGCCTATCTAGGGGAAACCACCACCCCTTCCCAATGTGGTCGGATGGATTTCGCCTGTGCTTATGGCAATCGACCAATCATGATGATGTTTGATGGTGATCACACCGATATTACTGAACTCAAGGTACCTCGGAATCTATTTTTTGTAATTGTAGACCTCGGTGCCAGTAAAAATACCCAGGAAATACTCGGTAAACTGAATCAGTGCTATCCATTCGCCACTAACGAAATACAACAGAATGTTCAGCACTATCTTGGTCCAATCAGTTCTAAAATTACTCAGGAGGCAGTTGAGGCTCTGGAAAGGGGTGATGCTGAACGGATTGGTGCCTTGATGAACCAGGCACAAGCTGAATTCGACCGCTATCTTATCCCTGCTTGCCCTGAGCAATTAACTGCTGGAGTGCTGCACCAAATCCTGAATTATGAACCAATTCAACCTTATATCCTAGGGGGAAAGGGAGTTGGCTCTCAAGGGGATGGCAGTGCACAATTTATTGTTAAAGACAAGGAAACTCAACAAAAGTTAATTAAAATTATTGAGCGTGATTTTCCCCAAATGGAATCTTTGGCGTTAACGATTTATGCAGACCAATAACGTTCGCAAAGCTGTAATTCCCGCAGCGGGTTTTGGAACCCGTTTGTTTCCAGCAACCAAAGTGGTAAAAAAAGAGTTATTTCCGATTATTGACCGGGATGGTAGGGCGAAACCAGTGATTATGGCGATTGTGGAAGAAGCGGTCAGTGCTGGGATAGAAGAAGTGGGGATTGTGGTGCAAAAAAGCGATCGCAAACATTTTGAAGAATTGTTTAAGTCCCCCCCCAAACCCGAACTCTTCGAGAAACTCTCTCCAGAAAACCAAGCATACAGCCAATATTTACAGGATTTAGGCCAGAGAATTACCTTTCTGATTCAAGAGGAGCAAGAAGGCTATGGTCATGCTGTATTCTGTGCCAAAGAATGGGTAAACGATCAGCCTTTTCTATTGTTGCTGGGGGATCATGTTTACACTTCTGACCATGAAAATTCCTGTGCTAGTCAAGTTCTAAAAGTTTATAACCAGGTTGATCAGAGCGTTGTTGCCTTGACCGTAATGCCAGGAGAGATTATTCATAAAGCCGGTTGTGTGACTGGGATTTGGGAAGAGTCAGAATCACAGTTGCGTGTGACAGAGCTTTATGAAAAGCCTACTCTTGAGTATGCGCGAGCCTATCTCCATATGGAAGGAATGGCGGAGGATCAGTTTTTAGCGGTATTTGGTATGTATGTACTTAAGCCGAAAATTTTTGACTATCTTGAAGACCACATCAACCACAATATCCGTGAAAAAGGTGAATTTCAGCTCACATCCTGTCTTGATAAATTGCGACAAGAAGAGGGCATAACCGGTTATCTAGTTAAAGGCAAGTATTTTGATACCGGAATGCCCCAGTTTTATCGACAGACCATAATTGATTTTCCCAATTAAACTTAGGTGACTTGATCTGATTAATCCTGTTTTTTTAATCCTGTTTCTCGAAACTAAGGGAAGCAGAATTCATACAGTAGCGTAAGCCTGTTGGTGGTGGTCCATCGCTAAACACGTGACCTAGGTGAGCGTCACAGACAGAGCACAAAACTTCTGTCCTGCGCATAAATAGGCTGTTATCAGGTTCCTCCTTTACATTCTCTTCTTTGATAGGTGCGTAAAAACTGGGCCAACCTGTCCCAGAATCATATTTGGTATCGGAGTTAAATAGCTCTGTGCCGCAACAGATACATTTGTAGATACCCTTCTCCTTATTGTTCCAGTATTCTCCAGTGAAGGCTCTTTCCGTTCCCTTCTGTCTGGTGACTTTATACTGTTCCGGTGTTAGCTGCTCTTTCCACTGTGCTTCAGTCTTTTGGACTTTACTAACCATGGCTGAATCCTTGTAATAGTTTTTTGTTGATACGTGGGAGGTGAGAGATCACCAATAGGGTGATCTGGTCTTTTGTAAAAAAAAGACACGTTTTGATACTTAACTTAACATTTTCTGGCACACAAGAGATGGGTATTTTAGGGCGTGTGGGAAGTTTGGGGCGTTTGGGAAGATGGCCAGGGTTTGATGACGGGTAATAATTCAAAGGTAATTATTAGCCCATGAGATGAATGGTGAGATAACCCTTCCGTGTCTACCACCGCTAAACGTCATAGTAAGTTGCGGTCAAAGGTATAACAGAAGTCAGAAGTCAGAAGTCAGAAGTCAGAAGTTAAACTCTTCCTAGACTTAGGTTTGAGACTTTTGTCATGTCCTAACTGCCCTGGCGACTGCTATATAACTTTCTTTTCCCCCAATCTCCCCATCTCCCCATCTCCCCATCTCCCCATCTCCCCATCTCCCCATCTCCCTATCTCCCCATTCAACCAATCTACTATCTTTGAATCCAACTCGTATCAATCTTCCTGGGGATACTCATCCCACAGTTTGGTTACTTGTCGTATGCTCTGGTAATTACCATTGCCAACAATCAAGTGATCCAATACCGGAATACATAAGAGTTGACCTACCTGTAATAACCGTTCCGTTAGAGTAATATCTTGAAAACTTGGGTCAACACTGCCAGTGGGATGATTGTGAGCCACAATTACCTGTGTTGCTCCCTGACGCAGCACTTCTCGGAAAATATCCCGGGGATTAGCAATGGTTTCTGTTGCGGTACCAACAGTAATAATCTGAGTACCTAACAAATGATTCTTAACATCCAGTAGCAAGACAGCAAATCTTTCATGATTTTGCCACATTAAGTCATGACTCAAAGATGCTGCTGCTGAGGCTGGACTATCAATGATTACACCTTCTGTTGGTCGAGACAGAAATGCCCGTTTTCCCAGCTCCACTGCTGCTAAAATCGTTGTGGCTTTCGCTAGTCCAACACCATGAATTTGGGTCAATTCTTGAGCTTTAATATTCCGCAACACAGCCATTGGGTCTCGTTGGTCTTTGGCAAGTTCCTGTAAAATCAACTGTCCCAAACCCATGGCAGAAAGCTTTCCTTTGCCTTGACCTGTACCTAAAAGAATTGCTAGCAGTTCCGCTGTCGCCAGATTTTTAGCTCCTAGAGCAACTAATCGCTCACGAGGACGTTCACTGATGGGAATATCAGCAATTCTCAGACAATATGTCATAGATGTACACTGACCAAGACTGAAGGGATTTATTTTTAGTTATCCCGTTTTGAGCTAAGAAAGCTAGATTCGATTGGCAATATCCTGATTATCCCAATAATCGAGATGGGGAGATGGGCGATGGGAGGATGGGGAGATGGGGAGATGGGGAGATGGGGAGATGGGGAGATGGGGAGATGGGGAGATGGGGAGATGGGGAGATGGGGAGATGGGGAGATGGGGAGATGGGGAGATGGGGAGATGGGGAGATGGGGNCACCGCACAAACTCAGCTTCTACTTGGTTAAGCCAGTTATTATCAGAATTGAGTACCTTTTTCAACAAATCCAGACGTGGGTTAGTATGCCAAAGAAACCTTGCCGTCTGCTGGCTTTCCCACTCCTCGGCTGCGGTCGTCAAGCGCCGTTGTAGAAGTAAATTTTCCTCATCCTTTTGTTTCCACTCCAGCAACCTTTGCCAACCCCGCACCAAAGCGTCATGGGCTGGTTCTACATAAAGATCACCATCAGTATCTTCTCCTTTCACCAATAACCGTGCGTTGGTAAAGCGCTCAATTACTTCTTTAACTAAACCATTTTTCTCTCCCGGATATTCTAATTCTGATAAAGGTACGCGCCTACGGGCTAATTCACCCCCACCTAGTGCCACCATCCGCAGCATGACATGACGGATTACTTGGTCATAAGCTGGATTTTCATTAACTAGCGCCTGATATTCCTCATCAGCCCTTTGAGTTAGCGATCGCATTACTCCCCCCAATTCACTATAATCGGCTTGAGTCAATGCCCGGTCAATAGTAATACCCCTGTATTGTGCCTGCCGTTGTCGCCTTAAATACTTGAGATAAAGTTCGCTCAAGGCAAAAGACAGCAGGGGCAATGCTCCGGGCATATCTGCCACTTCATCAATCAATTGTTCTACAAGTTCGTGGGTCTGAAAATACATTACCCGTGCTTCTGCGGGTTTCTCGATTGCTTCCTTGAGTTCAGCTCGCGTCATCGCCGGTACAATAAATCGTCTGCTGTGCCAACCCTGTTTAAGCACAGTGTTTCCGACGTTATAGTCTGTGGGGACAAACCTTAAGCCAGCATCCCTGACTTGGGGTTCAAAGTCAGACCGTAGGGATATTACTACCCGTAATTTATCCCCATGGGCATTTATGGCTGTGAGTATCTGTTGGAAAAACTCTTTACGCTCATCTAAGTTTTGACAGAGTGTAATAATTTCTTCGCTTTGGTCAATAAACAGTAATAACTTAGAGTTGGGGTTATTCTTCGCCCAAACATCAATGCTCATTGCCAGGTTATGCTGTGGGGTTTGGGCTGCTACCTCTGGTAACTTAGCATTACATAGCACATTATTTAATACTTCCAAGGGCGTCTCACCAGGACGGATGGGTGGCAAAATACACCATTTCTCTTGATCTTGCCGTAGTTTGGGAATTAATCCTGCCTTCACCAAGCTAGATTTACCGGAACCGGAAGCACCCAACACTACTGTCAGGGGATTAGCTTTGACAAAATCTTCTAACTTTTCTACTAGTAATGTTCTACCGAAAAACAGTGAACTGTGTTTCTCGTCAAAGGAGTTTAAACCGCGATAGGGATTTTTTGACTCATCCAATGGTGGTGCGGGCGGTAAGTTAAGTTCATGTCCTGGAGACAGAAAGATATATTCTCCCTTATCGTGCTTATTTAAACACCAAATACCGGGCGTTTGTCGTATCCGGAATTTTTCTGTGGGTATTTCGACTCGATCCCGTAAATATAAATATAATTTTGTGGCTGTAATTACCCCATCGACCGCCGGTTTACCATTCGTAGCAGGAGGATAGATATCTGCTGCCCCTTCGAGAGCTTCTAATAATGCATTAGCAAAAGGGGAATGATTACCGACTTGACCGCGTACCCGTTCTAAATTAAAGTTATCTAAAGCCTTTTGGTCAGAAGCTGAGGACGTAATGATTTGCCATGCCGGGTCAGTAATAAAACGGTCGTATCGTTCTTGGTGAATTACTTCTGGTGATGTTAATAAATCCCTGGTACTTGACCATTTAAAAGCGCCAGCAAAACAGCAGTCGAGGATACCCAAGAAATGACGACAAGGTAATTTAATTAAAGCATCGTGTAACTTGGTCATGGGCAGATAACTATTAGTATCCCCGAGTTTGGCATCTTGAGGAATTAAGTAACCCGCCGGGCCATCATCCCCATTGAGGGCAACTCCATGACCAGCGAAGTAAAATAATAAGCGGTCATTTTCAGTGACTTGTTCGGGTAGGGTTTGGTCTAAAAATTTGTTGAAGTTAGAGAGGGTGGCTACTTCGTCTAAGCATACCCAGACTTGATAACCATGCTTCTCGCGCAGAATTTCTATTAGTTTTTTGGCATCGTTTACGGCGGTGTTCAGGGGGGAAATGCCGTTTTGGTAGTTGTTAATGCCGATGATAAAGGCGAGATTGCGGGAGAACATGGCGTTTTATTCTAAAAGCACTTATAAAGATAACTTTAATGCTAGTGATTGGAACAATCCTATTTTGGCAAATATATCTTTTTATGTAGGCAGTATAATCATGCTTACACAGCTGAATGGGGTATGTTTATTCCAAAATAATAATACATCTAACCCCAGCTTAATAGTCCCCTTGAGGGTACCTTTTATGTAAAAAAAAATTAACTTTTTTTAATTTAATTATACTAGTTAACCGGTGTCTTTTTGACCTGACGGGGTGACAAGCAGCATTGTTAGCCTTACTGGGTATGGGGTGTGGGCTAACCGGTGTAGGGCTGATCGCTTTCTCAAAACTATTGCTACACAAGAGCGATCGCTTTCTTAAAACTGTTGGTACACAAGTGCGATCGCTTTCTCAAAACTCTTAGCACAGAAGTGCGATCGACCTGCATGTCACGCGGGGCGCGTTCGCACTCTCGTTAATCTTGGTTGAGAAGTAGTCCGGTCAGCGCAGCTATGCCTGTAGGGCTGATCCCGTAGCGTGGCCGTAGGCCAATCGCACCGAAAGCTAAACCATAGGCTGATATAGCGCTACGCGCAATGGCATTGGCAAGAGGCAAGAGGCAAAAGTTGACGTGCATTAGCAAATGAGCTTTTATCAATGTCCTAACTTTAATGGGTAGTGCTATAGCACCTCAAGTAGCACCATCTGTAGCCCATAGGCTGATAGCACCTCAAGTAGCATCTCAAGTAGCGCATTAGCTGATAGCTGATAGCACCTCAAGTAGCATCTCAAGTAGCGCATTAGCTGATAGCTGACGTCTGATAGCACCTCAAGTAGCATCTCAAGTAGCGCATTAGCTGATAGCTGACAATTGCTTTCACCAAATCTTGCTCATGTTTAGCACAAACCCCGCCAGTTCCGGAGCACCGCTAACGGTTTCAGGATTGTCCAAAATCTCTGGTTTCTGATTAGGACGATAAATGTAAATTTTCCGGTTTTGGCGGTCGATTAACCAACCCAGTGATGTACCCTTGTCAAGGTATTCTTGCATTTTATCTTGCAAGCCACTGAGTGTATCGCTGGCTGAACGTAACTCGATCACAAAGTCGGGGCAAATGGGGGCAAAGGAAGCTTTCTGTTCTTCGGTTAAGGCATTCCAGCTCTCCAGTTTAATCCAACAGGCATCTGGAGAGCGGATCGCGACCTTGGGTAAGGTAAAGCCGGTGCTGGAGTCAAAGGTTTCACCCGTACCGTCGAGATCAGCCCAGTTAGCCAATTGTTGAGAAATTTTCAGATTCCGATTGCCTGTATCGGAAAAGACTGGCGGCATAATCACAACTTCTCCACTGGCGGTGCGCTCAATTCGTATATCTCGATTGGCTAGACAGAATTCATAAAACTGGGCGAGAGTCATTGGGATGATCCCAGGAAGATTGACCATAACAGGAACAGTTTGGGTTTGAATCAGTAGCCTGGTCATTATAGGGTTTGTATCTAGGTTGTAAACAGACTTATTGCATAAAAAGGCATGGATACAAGAGGGGAAAGATATATACGCCAATGACACTAGGGCTTGTCTGCTTTCGTCAATAGGTAAAGATTTATTACGAAAATACTAATTTCTGCGTAAAGTCAACAGGTTATCTTGGGGAATAAATAGGGAGCATCCCAGATTTGACAAACTATACCCCAGCTGTGTGAGCGGGATTATACCGCCCACATAAAAAGATATATTTGCCAAAATGGGATGCTAGCAATCAAGAGTATTAAAGTTATCTTTATAAGTGCTTTTAGTATAACATGTTTTCTCGCCATCTCGCCTTGATCATCGGCATTAACAACTACCAAAACGGCATTTCCCCCCTGAACACCGCCGTAAACGATGCCAAAAAACTAATAGAAATTCTGCGCGAGAAGCATGGTTATCAAGTCTGGGTATGCTTAGACGAAGTAGCCACCCTCTCTAACTTCAACAAATTTTTAGACCAAACCCTACCCGAACAAGTCACTGAAAATGACCGCTTATTATTTTACTTCGCTGGTCATGGAGTTGCCCTCAATGGGGATGATGGCCCGGCTGGTTACCTAATTCCTCAAGATGCATCCCTGGGGGATACTAATAGTTATCTGCCCATGACCAAGTTACACGATGCTTTAATTAAATTACCTTGTCGTCATTTCTTGGGTATCCTAGACTGCTGTTTTGCTGGTGCTTTCCGTTGGTCAAGTACCAGGGATTTACTCACATCACCAGAAGTAATTCACCAAGAGCGTTATGACCGTTTTATTACTGACCCGGCCTGGCAAATCATTACTTCCTCAGCTTCGGATCAAAAGGCTTTAGATAACTTTAATTTAGATAGCGAACGCGGTCAAATCGGCAATCATTCCCCTTTTGCTAGTGCATTATTAGAAGCCCTAGAAGGTGCAGCAGATATCTATCCTCCTGCCACGAATGGCAAACCGGCGGTCGATGGGGTAATTACAGCCACAAAATTATATTTATATTTACGGGATAGAGTCGAAATTCCCACAGAAAAATGCCGTGTGCGGCAAACCCCTGGTATTTGGTGTTTAGACAAGCACGATAAAGGCGAGTATATCTTTCTGTCTCCAGGACATGAACTCAACTTACCCCCCGCACCACCATTAGATGAGTCGAAAAATCCCTATCGGGGTTTAAACTCCTTTGAAGAGGAACACAGTCAACTATTTTTTGGTAGAACATTACTAGTAGAAAAGTTACAGGATTTTGTCAATACTCATTCCTTAACTGTGGTCTTAGGTGCTTCCGGTTCGGGTAAATCGAGTTTGGTGAAAGCCGGATTAATTCCCCAGTTGAAACAGGAAAATACCGATAAATGGTCGATAGTGTCACCAATTCGTCCCGGAGAAACCCCCTTCCAAGCTCTCAATAAAGCCCTGGTTGAGGCGGGATTACCAAAAGTCGAGTTAGGGAACAAACAAAAAACTCTCACTGAAAGTATTGCGGTTTGGGTTAAAAACAATCCCAAATCCAAGTTATTAATCTTTATTGACCAAAGCGAAGAAATCATTACACTCTGTCAAGATGAGCAGGAGCGCCAGGAATTTTTTCAACAGATACTGGCAGCAATTCATGGCTATCGGGAGCAATTACGAGTAGTATTAAGCCTACGTTCTGATTTTGAACCCCAAATCACAGATGTGGGCTTAAAGTTGGCACCGGAAGTACTAAATCAATTGGGAACCACGGTACTGATAAATCTTTGGCAAAGTGGACGATTTATTGTACCAGCCATGACACGAGGGGAACTAAGGGAAGCGATAGAAAAACCGGCTCAAGCACGGGTAATGTATTTTCAACCCCACGAATTAGTAGAAGAATTAATTGATGAAGTGGCGGATATGCCGGGAGCATTACCCCTGCTGTCTTTTGCCTTGAGTGAACTGTATCTCAAGTATTTAAGGCGGCAACGGCAGTCACAATATATGGGTATGACTATTGACCGGGCGTTGACTCAAGCCGATTATATTGAATTGGGGGGAGTAATGCGATCGCTAACTCAAAGGGCGGATGAGGAGTATCAGAAGCTAGTTCAAGAAAATCCCGCTTATGACCAAGTGATCCGTCATGTGATGCTGCGGATGGTGGCACTAGGTGGAGGTGAGTTAGCCCGTAGGCAAGTACCTTTATGGGAATTGGAATATCCGCCTCAGAAACATGATTTAGTCAAGGAAGTAATTGAGGGTTTTAGCACAGCACGGTTATTAGTAGAAGGACAAGATGCTGAGGGGAATCCCTATGTAGAACCAGCCCATGATGCTTTAGTGCGGGGATGGCAAAGATTGCTGGGATGGAAGCAACAGGAGGAGGAAAATTTACTTCTGCAACGGCGGTTAACGACCGCAGCCCAGGAGTGGGAAAGCCAGCAGACGGCAAGGTTTCTTTGGCATACTAACCCACGTCTGGATTTGTTGAAAAAGGTACTCAATTCTGATAATAACTGGCTTAACCAAGTAGAAGCTGAGTTTGTGCGGTGTAGCGTCCGACGAAAAAGCTTCAATACTAATCGTAATTCGGGTGTTGCGATCGCAGTTATAGTAGGGTTAATTACAGGTTTATTCTCCTTAATTGGTCAAAGAAACGCCCTATTCGGTCAAATTAAGGCCGATCGGCAAGCCGCTGAAGCCAAATTTGGATTATATCCAGATTTAGAAGCTTTGCTTGCCAGTTTACGGGCAGCAAAATCTATTCAAGATTGGCCGGGATACTTATCCTTATTCAAGCCAGACAGTAAGATTCAAGCTGAAGTGTTACAAACTTTACGAATGGCATTATATTCAACTAGAGAATATAACCGCAGAGAAGTACCTCAAGGTTTTGAGAAGATGTTTTTTAAGCCTGATGGTACGTTAATGATTGCTACAGCAGAGGATGGTACTGTCCGCTTACAAGACTTCAAAGGCAGACAACAACCCAAAGTATTTTCAGGACATGAGGGGGACGTAGATCTTGATGTTAGTCCGGATAGTCGCTTATTAGCAACAATTGACCAGCAAGGGACTTTTCGCCTCTGGAACTTAGAAGGAAAACAGGAAGAGCCACGTCAGCTTACAGACTGTATTTCAGGGTTTACATATACTGATTTAAATCTATCTCCTACTGGTTTCGGTGTATATGACAGAGGGATCAGTTTCAGTCCTGATAGCAAGAAGCTTCTAGCCTATTTACAAAGGGTAACTGAGAAGGGCAATTCCAGTACTATCTGCCTGTGGGAAACGGGAGATAAACCGAAGCTATTGAAACAGGAAGGCAATTTCTATAGTATTAGCTTTAACTCCAATAACCAGCTAGTAGTAGCTAACCAATCTGGCAATACCCTCAGCTTGTCGGACTACAGGAGTCGTAATCAGTTGGCAGAGTTTAAAAATTTTAATCAGGCACCCTCTGGATATCTGGCTTTTAGTCCTACACTCTCGGGAAATCTGGTTTTTAGTCCTATTAGTCCTAATGGTGAATACTTAGCAGGATTGTTTGGAGATGATGTAAGCATTGCCTACTTTCGTAGTTTAGATAGCGAATATTGGAAGGAGTTTAAACCCATAAGTAGAGCTAGCAGTATCATTTTTGATACCGAAGGTCGTCTGATTATTGGGCAAGAGGGTGAGGGTATTATTAGTGTTTATGATGAACCATATAAGATTAATGACTCTTTGTCAGACGCCTTGGAATTTGAACTGAAAGGGCATCAAGGTGGTATTCGTGAGGTGATTTCTAGCTCGTCGAACGGCAGACAACTTGCTAGTTTAGGTGATGACAATACCCTGGTCTGGTGGAAACTAGATAAGAAGCCATTAGAGGAGTTAGAGCTAATTCCGAATTTAAAAAGTATCAGCATCAGCCCCGATGGTAAGCAACTAGCTGTTGTCGGAAGTGATGACACTATTCGTCGGTTGGATTTGACTGGTAAGGTGTTGAAGCGATTTCCCGATCTTAAAACAAAAATAAGGCAAATCATTTTCAACCCTGATGGTACACAATTGGCTGGAGTTGGTAAAGATAATAGGATTCGCTTATTGGATTTGAATGGCAATCAGTTGTATAAATCTAAAAATTTTAATAAAACAATTAGCCAGCTTCTTTTTAGCCCTGATGGTACACAATTGCTTGTTGTGGAGAACGATAGTACTGTATATCCGCAGGGTTATGATGATAAGAATACTAGTACTCTCCATCGGTTGAATTTGAACAGTAAAATCTGGAAAACTGAACCTAAGCTATGGGGTGAAATCGCTTTTAGCTCCGATGGCAAGCTGTTAGTGGCGCAGAATGCTTTACCTGATCACTATGTAGAGCGAGGTAATATCTTTTTAAAAGAATTGGAGTCTGGTGAGGAATTAGTTAAGTTTAAGAGTGCTAAGTATGGCTTTGATAGTATCGGTTTTAGTACCCAGGGTGGCTTAGTGGTTAGTGCAGAGCGGCGTTATTTGGAGGATAATGGTTCTCATATGGAGGAGAAGGGTTATACCTATGTATGGGATATGTCAGGAAAATTATTGACTGCTTTCAAAGATGGGCATCAAAGTAAAGTTACAAGTATAAGTCTTAGTGCTGATGGCAGCTTACTAGCCACTCTTGATACATCCGGAAATGCCAAGTTATGGCGTATAGGAGGATTGGATGAACTAATAGCCAAGGGTTGTGATTGGGTGCGAGACTATCTTAGTAACCCCAATGTTGACGAGAGCGATCGCAATCTCTGCAAAAATTGATGGCGTTGCTGATTTTGGGTATGCTTTCGCCCCCCTAGCCCCCCAATTCTGGGGGGAACAAAACTCTCAAGCGATGCAGCGCGGTCTTGGGGGTTTCCCCCATGAGCGACTGCATCAAGACAAGTCCCCCAAAGTTGGGGGATTTAGGGGGCTGTAATAAAATCAGATAATCGCGCATTCATTCCTTAATTCAGCAACGCCGGCCTATATAGGGTTTATAAATGAGATGAAACAGCCCTACCCTTATTAAGGGGGATTTAGGGGGATCTCAATCAGGGATTAACAAAACTGAAATGCGACATTGGAAAGTATTATCCCGATTTATTCTATTCATCCTCTCAGCAGTTATCGTACTGCTGAGCTCTGCCCTACCCAATAGTCTTCTTGCCTCTCAAGCTGCTAGTCCTCTTGCCCAAGTACGCATCAAGACCGAAACAGTAATAGGTCAGCAGGATTTTTTCCGAGTTGGCAAATCCCACAAAGGTCGTTGGTGGTTGATTGACCCCGATGGCAAACCCTTTCTTTACCGGGGTGTCACCTCCGTCAACTTTGGCTATCCTGCTCCCTATGTTCCGGTTGTCGAAGATAAATATGGTCAAGACCCCGCTGCATTTCGGGAAGCTACCTTTGAGCGGCTGCGAAACTGGAATTTTAATGCCCTAGGAGCATGGACACCACCTCAATTGTGGGATCAGGGTATGCCCTACACGGTTATCCTAAATTTCGTCAAAGCTGCTCCAGACAGCGAACTTAGGGTTGATGACAGGAAGCTAAAGTTACCTGATGTGTTTGATCCAAAATGGATTGAAGGGATTGATGCTAAAGCTAAGGAAATCGTAGCACCGGTGGCAAGTAGTAAGCTGCTAGTGGGATATTTTACTGACAATGAACTCAATTGGGCACACGCCGAAACACCAGACCGAAAGGTTAACTCAGAATTGTTGTTGACCAATAACGCTAAGGCATCTTTACTACAATTTTGCCTTAGCCTCAATCCAGAAAAACCCGCCTATAGTGCTGCCTGGGATTTTGTTTTAAAGCGCCATGGTAATAGTCTAGAGCAGTTAGCTAAAGATTGGCAGGTCCCGATTGAATCTAGAGACACGATTAAAGAATGGACTAAGACAAAACAAGGGATTGTTTCTAAAGGCTACTTAGTGGATCAGAATGGGTTTCAAGCAGAATTTGCTAGACGCTATTTTCAGGAAACTGCAGCAGCAATCCACCGCTATGACCACAATCATTTAATCCTGGGATGTCGGTTTGGGGCACCTCCTTCTAATGCTGTATTTTCCGCCATCAAAAGACCTTGGGTAGATGTGGTATCTGCTAACAATTATCGCTACAACATGTATGAGCGGATAGACCTATACTACCAAGCTACAAAATTGCCAGTGCTCAACACTGAGTTTAGTTGGGGACACACCAGGTTTACTCAACGAGCCTTACCCGATGAACCAGAAGACGGGTTTTCCGAAAGGTCACGGATGATGCGTAATGGCGCTAAGTCCTTAGCCAGGGCTTTGACTCATCCCGCTCTTGTCGGTTATACCTGGTATCGTTGGGTAGATTTGCCCGGTCATACACCCCCAATTAGTTTTGGTCTGGTCAATCTTGAGGATGATCCCAACCTCTCCCATACAACCTTACTGAAGCGATTGAATGCTAGAGCTGATGCGATCGCGACTACAGCAAAGGGAATAGGGAACAGGGAATAGGGAACAGGGAGTATGGAATAGGGATGCAGCGCGTAGCGCATAAGCTGTTCGCGTAGCGTGGCCATTCGCGTTCGCGCAGCGTGGCCTATGGCCAAGGCCTTTAGCTGATAGGTGATAACTGATAACTGATATACCAATCCGTGTAGGAATTGCGAGAATTTTTGTTCCCTTTTCCCTACTCCCTACTCCCTACTCCCTGTTCCCTGTTCCCTGTTCCCTGTTCCCTTTGGTATAGCTGATAGCTGATAACTGATAGCTGATAGCTTAACTACTTACTTGCTGTAATAAAAACAAAACGGTCAGGAAATTCAAGGATAGATTGTTGAGCATATTTTTCTGAGATTTCTGCTAGACCTTCCTGTAACTGTTGATCATCAAATAATGACAGTAAGGACATATAGCGATTTGCTACCATTTTCAAGTATTGTTCTTTAGGAATTGACTGAAGATATTCAACAAAATCAACTGAGACGTTGAAGCCGACTTTTTCAAGTAAACTAGTTAGATCGTTATAGTTAGGCTGCCTTCTTTCATATCGCTCTAAAGCTTTCTTGAATAAAGGATACTCAATAGTAGGAGGCAGAAGGATTAGCAATAAAATTCCTCCACTAGTTAGCTTTTGAAACAAACTACTAAATAGTAATTCTTTATTGTCTATATGATGAATTGCTTCCTTCATATAGACCTTATTATAACCTGAGGTTTCAGAAACAAAAGTAATCGCATCTACTGCCCTAATTTGGTATTGAGGGCTTAAGGGGATTTGTGAGAGCATTTCTTCAGAAGGATCGACGCAGATAATCGGATTATCTAACTGTATTTCCTTCGGAATTGATTGGGTAAAAAGTCCTGTACCGCAGCCTAAATCCACAAGACTATCTGTTGAGGTTAAGCGTAAATATTCAATGATTTTTAACCCCATAAATCTAATGTAGTCTTCTGAGTAACTCCACAAATCATCATAGATACTCCCGATTCTTTTATAGTGTTTTTGATTCGAGCTACTCATGGCTTTAATTGCTATTGTTATTTATGATTATTATTAATATAGCGGTTTTCAATTGGTGAAGTACATGTTTTTAGGTAACAGGGAACAGCGGATCTGGGAAAAAATCCTGTGGAATAGGCATCTTGCCTGTTCGGCGATCTTTTGGCGCGGGCAGGATGCCCACTCTACCCGTGGAATAGGCATCTTGCCTGTTTGGGGAATAGGCATCTTGCCTGTTTGGCGATCTTTTGGGGCGGGCAGGATGCCCACTCTACTCCTATTCATTGAAAGATTCAGCAACGCCCGAAATCTAGTTAATCAACAGCAAACTCAGTGTATTGGCGCATGTTGGGGGAGTGGAAGCCAAGGACAATATCCTCAGCTGGAACACCCAGTTCAAGCAATTGGGTAGCAATGCCAATTTCCGTGCCATCATGCTGAATCCAGATTTTACCATTTTTGATATCTAAGTGGAGGCTACAGCCGTGGGTGCGACGGTTATCTTTCCAACCCGTGTGCAGTAACAGATAATGATCTCGTTCGGTGTCCAACACTGCTTGGGTTTCAATTTCCGGGAAGGTGGGTTTGCGATTGGCTCGTTCTAGAAGTAATTGCTGAATCCATTGACGATATTGTTCTACAGATTCTTCTACAGCCATTGCCGAATAACCTCCTGAGTTTGGTCATAGATGAGTAAATTGATTTGAGTCTTATCAATGACTGATCGTACAAACCGTCGCTGGAAAAAAGATTGGTAAATTGTTTCAGGAATAGCAAGGTAAAGATTACGTTGGGCATCAACTTCATTTAGGGCAAATTGATAGTTGATGCATTGCCCAAGGGCAGTATGAAAATCGGAGACAACGGATCGACCAATAAAGCTTTTGATTTCCACAGCAATTTTTTCTCCTGCTCGTTCTGCAGCGATTAGCTCTGCAGCAAGATCAATTTCAAAATCGACTCCCCCAACACTCAGTTGATAGGGATCGGCAGTAATTACCCAGTTCTCTTTTTCTAGGGCAGTTCTCACTGCATTGTGGAAAGGATCCTTTGCCATGAGCTTTTAAAATAAACAGGAAGCTTTTCTGGTAAAATTATATGCTAGAGCGAATGTATTTATCATTCCTTGGGTGATCGCACCACCAAACCTTAGTCTGAGATAGTTCACCGGTCTAGTGGGATATCTTCATACACGAGTGCGATCGCAAACTCAAAGCCAACGCTCTGTAGGGTGATCACATCTCCAGCTTGGTATGCCCTGTATAGCCACAACCGCCCTTCGCCCCTCCGGTAAATCTCGACGTTGATCTCGGTAGAGCTGATCAGGATGTATTCTTCCAGGCTGGGTAGAGTGCGATATTCTTTGAACTTATTCCCCCGATCGAGAGCTTCTGTACCGGGGGAAAGCACTTCAACGATAAGTTTTGGATATTGGATCGCGTTAATCGCTATTCTATCTCGCTGATCGCAGCTCACCACCACATCTGGATAACGGTAGATAGATTCGGTAACCTTTACTTTGGCATCAGCAATATTGATGCGACAGCCTTTGGGACGAACGTGGGGACGTAGGGCAGCTAGTAGATTAATCGCAATATCGTTGTGGGGAATGCTGCCACCTGTCATAGCCAAAATGTCACCATTAATAAATTCGTATCGAAGTTCTTGGTGTGGTTCCCATTCCAAGTAAGCTTCGACAGTCATTTTTTGGGACTGAGGATTGGCAATCATGGCAGAGTCTATGAATTACGTAGCTGGCCTTAGCATCGAGAACAAGTTTTAGATGATAGATACCACTGGTTCATATAAGTTACAACTTTACCTTACAACAGGGAGAGTCAGTACTAGACACGACATGGTTGATGTTTACTTCCAAGTAGAGACTTAATATTGAATTTAAGTGGGGTGGGTAAGTTTTGCCCACTCTACCGAAAAAACCTACTTTCTTCTACTAAAGAACCCTGGATCAAAGGGCCAGTGTCAGTCCTGTGTGACCGGATGTCTTGACAAGAATAGATAAGCGATCGCGAATAAAATTCCCAACGCCATCATCGTGGAACCAGGTTGGGTGCGATTCCTTGATCGATAGGCTACACTAACGTGCAAAAATCAATATACTGGGAATTAATGATAACGTTTAGGGATGATAACGCCAAAACTGGATAACCATATAACCATATAGGTTTATGAAACTTCCACAGGATGCCATCATTGCAACGGCCAAACTTACCAGATATTTGTTGGTTTGGCGTGATAACGATGATAAGTCAAAATTTTTAGCTCAGGCAGGCTATAGTCAAGAGAACTGGCAACAGTTAGAAATAGATTTGCGTTCCCAGATTTTGCCATTGGATGCGACTTTGAGCGATGAACCCAACCGATTTGGCGATGTTTATACCATTCGGGGCATTTTAGTAGGACCAAATGGAGTTGAACTAGACATCAAGACAATTTGGATGGTGGAGCATGAAACTCAACAGACAAAGTTTATCACCCTGTACCCAGATAAGGAGGCTAGATAATGGCATTTGAGTTATTTTCACGGGTGGCTCTGCGGGAAGATTTTCCCAAGCATAAGTTGCAGCAAGGGGATATTGCAACGATTGTCGATCACCATCCAATACAAGACGGAGAGGATGGTTATAGTCTGGAAGTTTTCAATGGGATCGGGGAAACGATCGCCGTTTTAGTGGTTTCAGAGTCACAAATTGAGTCATTAATGAAAAATGAGGTTCTGCATATCCGAAGATTGGATGAAGCCGTTTGAACCTACAACCCATCTATCTGATCAACGCTCAACCCCGTATATTGTGCAATATCCTTCAGGGGTAACCCTGCGGCCTTCATCTGTTTAGCAACGCCTGTCATAGAACACTTCACACCACTGATTTTTTAGTTCCATCACTGTATGGCGGGTGCGCTCACCCCACCGCAAACTCGGTATACTGCCTCATGATGGGTGCCTGATAGGCCAAGACAATATCCTGCTTTGGTACCCCTAGCTCAACTAACTGATCTGCGATCGCAATCTCCGACCCATCATGCTGTATCCAAATCTTGGCATCTTTAATATCCACATGTACAGAACAGCCATAAATACGTGTGGTGTTATTTTTCCAACCGGTATGAACCATTTGGTAATGATCCCGTTCCGTATCAAAAATGAGCTGGGTTTCGATGGCTGGATTCGCCGACTTAATACTGGCGCGTTTTTTAAGCAAGTCCTGAATGTGCTGTCGATATACCTCTAGTTTATCCATTGATTAATCTTTGGTTGCGAAATATCATAAACTACAATAGGAACCTGATTACACTTGATCGACTTTTGTATAAACGGATAACTTAAAAAACCACTGTAAATTTACTTTTAGTTATTAATTTCATCAGTTACTTGCTCCTGGAAAGAATTAGAAGCAAAAAGACCTCGTCCCACTTTCTTCCATCTCCCTTCTTTTACACCTTGATGCAATTGGTTAGCTAAGGAGTTTGTAGCACGGAGTTGTTCATGCTCAGATTTGGCATCAAAGAGTCTGCTGGCAATCTGTTTTCGGTTAACCGGAGCCGCGAATTTATCTAAGATAATCTCTACCGCTTCCCCGAATGTTTTACCTCTAAATTCTGGATATAACATATCTCTGGGATTGCGCTTGTTACCCTCCTCATCGTCTTGGTTTTCCCTTTGGTTTTCTTCAAAGGATTCCTCTTCTAATTCCTCATCAACAAAAGTTACTTGACCGACATTGCCACTTGAATTCACAGTGGGAGCTTGTTCAGATAAATGATTAGCATTAACCTCAAGTTCCCGGAAAGCACTCGATATTTCCGCTGCAATATCATCGTTTTCCGCTGCAATATCATCGTTTTCCGCTGCAATATCGTTGCTGGATAGTTCGGCTTCAAGCTTATTCTGATAATAGGCAACGTTTGCCCGTTTTTGCTCCACTAAAGCCTTTACCTCAACCAGGTTTGCTTCCGCTTCAGTAAGTTCTCGCTGGGTTTGTTCTAGCTGAGTTTTGATCCAATTAATATGGTCTTCTTGAGCAGATTTAAGATTCATGGTTGTCAGTTGCATGTCTTGTAAATCAAGCTTTTACGGAAAGTATAGCAGTATTTTTTTAGTTTTGCCATCCAATCGAGTTAAATTTTATTAAAAAAAACTTTTTTTTTGTTTCCTCAATCCCTTAGTATCCTTCTGTAATAATCCTGCTAAGGAAAGGTTTTCACAGCTACAGGACTTAGGCAAAACTTGTAAACCAACCCTATAACTACTAGGATGCATTAATAAAAACTGCTACAGCTATGTAGATTTACTGGGCAACTCCTGACTATCATGAGTATCTTATAGGATTGTGAATTATACCCCCCATAACTTTCAATTTAGCTTTAATTTAGCTGAACTATTTAATTTTTGCTATAACTTAAAAACAACTGTTTTCAGAGCTGCTGTTACTTTGTTACAAAATTAATCTCCCATCTAATTTTTTATAGTTAATATCCGCTATATTAATAAAGCTTATTTTTTCCTGAGTATCAGCTAATATTAAGCTGAAAATCCCCAAAAAATATTCTTATTAAATTTAAATTAGTTTCACTAGCTTTAGCTCCTAAAAAGTATTGTATGATGATCATCAACAAGCAATTGATACTGCAATTGTTTGTTGGCCACTCTCTAGAAAGCTGATCGCCCTAGGCTCAAGGCTGAATCCATAACTGGCCTCAGCCGTCAGCCGTCAGCCGTCAGCGGTCAGAAGTCAGCCGTCAGCTGAGGTAACAGAGATTAAACCAATGTAGGGGATAAGCTGATAGCACCTCAAGTAGCATCTCAAGTAGCGCATTAGCTGATAGCTGAAGGCTGAATGCTTACCTGTAAAGTTATAAACTTTTGTTAATTTCATCACCAAACAAGCCATTTAAGATAACCAGAATCTCTAGATAATTTGATTACTATGTCTCAAGTTGAATTGCAACGGTCCCAACTCATGATAAGTACAAGAAGAAGCAGTCAATTTCATCCCCGAAAGGTCATGAAGGGTTTCAAGTTAGTTTCATTAACATTACTGGCAATGGTGATGGTACTGGTGGTACACGCTGAGCCGAGTTTCGCACAGGAATCCGCTAGTAGTGGAGGATTCAATCCTCAAGAACTACTGCGCAATGCTTTGCAGTGGATTGATAGTCTTGGACCCATCGGAGCGATCGCATTTATCGCAATCTATATCATTGCTGCCGTAGCATTTTTGCCTGGGTCCATCCTTACCCTAGGGGCTGGGGTAGTATTTGGTGTTGTCTTAGGCTCAATCTATGTGTTCATCGGAGCCACTATCGGAGCCACGGCTGCTTTTCTGGTTGGGCGTTATCTAGCTAGGGACTGGATTGCTCAAAAAATTGCCGGAAATGACAAGTTTAGTGCCATTGATGAAGCAGTAGGTCAGGAAGGATTGAAAATTGTGTTCTTGACTCGACTCTCTCCTGTATTTCCCTTCAATCTCTTAAACTATGCCTATGGTCTAACTGGGGTTTCGCTAAAAGACTACGTCTTAGGCTCCTTTGGCATGATTCCAGGAACAGTAATGTACGTTTACATCGGTTCTTTGGCTGGAGACCTGGCCACTCTTGGTAGTGGTGAGGCACCAACCAATCCCACTTTCCAGTGGGCAATTCGGATTATTGGTTTTATCGCCACTGTGGCAATAACACTTTTTATTACTAATCTGGCTAAGAAGGCTTTAGCCAAAAGCGTTTCTAAGGAGACAGTTTAGGAGATTTAAGGTTAGGAGATTTAAGGTTAGCAGGTTGAAGGTTGAAGGTTAAAGGTTAGGAAGTTAAAGGTTAGGAAGTTGTTCCCGTAGCGTGGCCTATTGGCCAAGGTTAAAGGTTAGAAGGTTAAAGGTTATAGAGATCCGTGAATTTTTGTTCCCTACTCCCTACTCCCTGCTCCCTACTCCCTACTCCCTACTCCCTACTCCCTACTCCCTACTCCCTATTCCCTAAAACAAATAATTTAATTTTGAACTATCAAAGGAGTTATTATAAATGTCAAGTTCTCAATACCAAAGAGTTATTGTTCCACCCATGGACGAGTATAACCAGAGGTTGGTTAACTACGTTCATCCAGGGGATTGGGTTAATCCAAAACCTGTTGATTGTTATGACCTAGTAGTTATTGGTGCTGGTACAGCTGGATTAGTTACCGCAGCAGGTGCAGCAGGTATCGGTGTTGGTTTGAAAGTGGCGTTGATTGAACGGCATTTGATGGGTGGGGATTGTTTAAATGTAGGTTGTGTCCCCTCCAAGTGTTTGATTCGGTCATCTCGGGTAGTGGCTGAGATGCGCAATGCGGGAGCCTTTGGGGTTAAAGTTCCAGATAATATTGAAGTAGACTTCCCGGCAGTGATGGAACGGATGCGTCGGCTACGGGCAGGGATTAGCCATCACGATTCTGCTAAACGCTTCAAAGATACCTATGGTATTGATATATTTTTAGGAAATGGTCGGTTTACCGGTGATGATACCATCGAAGTAAACGATACTACCCTCAAGTTTAAGAAAGCGGTAATTGCTACAGGAGCAAGAGCAGTAAGACCCCGAGTTGAGGGCATGGAAGAGGCGGGGTATCTCACCAATGAAACGGTATTTTCTCTGACAGAACGTCCCAATCGACTAGCTGTTATTGGTGGCGGTCCCATTGGGTGTGAATTAGCTCAGTCTTTCCGCCGTTTAGGTTGTGAAGTAGTGCTGTTCCATCGCGGTTCTCACATTTTAAATAAAGAAGATGCTGACGCCGCCGATATTGTTCAAAAAGTCTTTTTAAAAGAAGGTATCCGTTTAGTCCTGGGTGCCAAATTGAACCGGGTCGAGAAGACAGAAGCAGGTAAAACCTTACACTTCAATAGCTGCACTGGTTTGGAAGAGTCGGTCACAGTAGATGAAATTTTGATCGGTGCTGGACGTGCGCCCAATGTGGAAGGGTTAAATTTGGAATTGGTCGGGGTAGAGTATGACCAGCGTAAAGGAGTAAAGGTGAATGATTACCTTGAAACTACCAATCCCAAAATTTATGCTGCTGGTGATATTTGCATGGACTGGAAGTTTACCCATGCAGCGGATTCAGCAGCACGGATTGTGATTAAGAATACTCTATTTTCTCCCTTTGGCTTGGGTAAATATAAGCTGAGTAACTTGGTGATGCCTTGGGCAACCTATACTGATCCAGAAATTGCCCATGTGGGAATGTATGAACATGAAGCTCAAGCGAAAGGATTTAATGTTAATACTATTAAAATTCCCTTTAGTACTGTAGACCGAGCGATCGCAGATGGGGAAGAAGAGGGATTTGTTAAAATTTACCATAAGAAGGGGTCAGATCAAATCCTGGGAGCAACTATTGTGGCAACTCATGCAGGGGAAATGATTTCTGAGGTGACTACAGCAATTGTCCATAAGATTGGTTTGAGTAAGCTTTCCAGCGTAATTCATCCCTATCCAACTCAAGCAGAAGGAATTAAAAAAGCGGCAGATGCCTATCGCCGCACTCTTTTAACACCAAGAACTAAAACATTTTTAGAATTCCTGACTAAGCTTTCTTAGAGTAAAAGGAGCTTTGCTTAATAATGGAATAATTTTAAGAGTTTTCTGGAATAGGCATCTTGGTGGAATGGGCATCTTGCCCGTTCCTTAGATTTTCCCAGAATAGGACTTGGTCAGCTCTGCCTATTTCCCTATCTCCCTACTCCCTCTTTGTCTTGACCTCCGATTGAAATAATCCAAAGGTTAAAAAGCGCTATATTTAAATCATTCCATTATTAAGCAACGCCCACCACTAAGGTTGATACCACTCAGATTAGCTTGAACTAGGTCGATAGCACAAAAATCTCGTTGCCCTGCTGCGTACTTTTCTTGGAGTTCTTTGCTATTCATGTCGCCTTAACCCGATTTTACTTTAGTTAAAGGTTTCTATTAAAGAGAGTAAAAATATCGCCCAACGTGACAACTATACCAATCTTTTTCATATGCTAATAAACGCAAAAAAATGCCTGTGTAATAACAAATACATCCACAGTCATCTTTGTAATTTAAGTACAATTACTAGTTATTTAGAGGGTGCATATCAATGCCTGAAATTAGGCAAAAATTATAATAAAACTCCCACACTTATCACACTCCTCACACTTACCACACTTCCTTTTTTTTTATAAATATGATATGCTCCCTATCTATAATTTTATTTTGCTCACCAATCCCGTTTGTAAATAAAGTTGGCGGAGTTTATTGAGTGCTCGGCACTTTTTTTTGCGAATAGTTTCTTCCGTATACCGGGGATAGCCCTTAGACTCTAAAAGAATCGATATTTCAGCACAAGAAAGCTTGTCAAAATAGAATAACTCCAAAATTTTTGAGTCTTCATCAGGAAGTTGTTTTATCTTCTCCCGCATTTCCAAGTTCTCTATATACTGCATAGGGTGAGTATGACGGGAAGAGACCGCATTACTCTGCTCAGTCGAGGGTAAACTTTCCCACATTTCGGAACTAATATCTACAAACCTCTTATACTCACGGTGTAGTCCTCTTACGTAATTAAAGGCAACTGTTCGCAACCAAGCCTTTGGATTAATAATTGGCTCTTTTAAGTCACCCTTAATTCGAATCAGTAACAGTTCCCCATCAACGTTGAAATGCGACTCTATTTTACCGAATTCTATTAGTTTTAGGACAAGTAAAAAGACATCGTGTATAATGTCTTCATGGGTATACGTGCTATTAATTTTAAATTTGTACAGCCAATCTTCTATTTGAGTAGATAGTGAATTTAACAGCTTGGCAATTTCTTGAGGCGGCATATTTTTTTCCATATAATAGCCATAGCCCTTATCCTTGAAATGACAACTCGAAATTGCAGCAAGGGAATCTACTGGCTCTTCCGAATCCGCTTCCCCATTTCCGTCTTCCCCTGTAGTGTCTTTAACTACTAGCTTTGCATCTTCAACAGAAAGACCTAATTCTTCAAGACCTTTCCCTAGTTCGCCTAATTCCCCTGATTGGATTAAATCCGCAAGTCGCTTAAGACCTTCTGAAGAACCATTTAAGGTTATTTTTATACTTCCTTCTTCAATTTTTTCAAAGTTTACGCTCGTGTCTCCTGAAGCTTTCTGGAGTAATAATGACACGGCTTCTTGTAATTCCTTATCCCTAATGAATTCATCTAAGTCTACGCCATTTAGTGTAATAACTAAACGATGATTTACCTGGTTGTCCCCTGGCTGGTTTTGGTCTTTGTTTTTTTTCGCTTTGCAACCGTTTTGTTGGTAAATATTTACTTCCTTAGCCTGAATATTATGTCCCTCAATCTCGTTGATGGTTCCAGCTATATTGTGGGCATTAGTAGTGCCGGTAACGCCCACCCCAAGTGAACTACTTGTTTGGATTATGTTATCTTCTTTGTCACCCTGGATATAGTCAGCCCCAATCTGCTTGTTACAATTATCCCCCTGAGTGTCAATCTTGTGCTGCCCATGCAATCTGTTCTCAACCATTTCCACATTTCCAGCTCCAGCAGTTTACCAATAGATTAACCGGTAAAATTAAGGGTTTCTCCACCCTTCAATAATTCTAATTACTACGTTCAAATATGGGTTATCAAGAAATTCTTCAACTGCTCCTTGACCGCCTTCTTTGAGAGCATTAATCAGCCTTTCCTTCTTAGTTGCTTCAATGGCTGCACTGACAAAGGCTTCCTGCTGTGCTTCTGTGGCGGTAGGATTGCTTTGCTCGAGTTGTTGGAGTAATTGTTGGATTTCTGCTGCTGCTTGGGCGAGGGATTGGGATTGAGGTTCTTTGGTATTTACACTTATTTTATGAATATTTGTCGGGCCTTGGGTAAGGCCCACCCCGAGTGAACTATTTGTTTGGATGATGGTATTTTCTTTGTCACCCTGAACATAGTCGCCTTGGATATTGTTGTTGTAATTGTCACCACTTGTGTTGGTGTTGTGACTGTTACTCATGGTTACGCTACCTCCTGTAATGACTATTCCTTGATTATTCAAGGTTTCTATACGTTTACTCGGATTTCATTGTACTGCCTTAATTATTTTTGTGATTATAGTAATCCTATCTAATTCGTGAAATTATAGTAGCCGACTGAGCTATCGCTCTAACCCTTGCCGAGCAAGGATTTCATATTTTGCAGATTTTATAAATCATTTAGGATTGCTATATAAGCACCTACACATAATTAATTACCTACTCCCAATCTCTGTAACCCTTACATTGTAAGGCTTTGAGTTTTGGAAAATGTGTAATTAATTTTGTGCACCTGCTTAAGCTCAGTGTCAGGCATGAGCTTATTTGGGACGTACAGAGGCAAAGCCTGCTCATAGCTGGCCATGGCCAGCTAAATGCCTAGACTATGACCTCACACTTACCAAAATCTTGAACAGTAGGATTGACCTGGTACTGACTTCGGTGCTGGTCAACGGAAGTTCTGGAGGTGAAGGCGCGTTCGTGTAGCGAACGCAAGAGCAAGTAAAATATACGGCCTGGCTTAATAATGGAATGATTTGAATAGTTTTGTGGAACGGGCATCTTGGTGGAACAGGCATCTTGGTGGAACTGGCATCTTGCCAGTTTCAATATATTCCCGGCGGGCAGAATGCCCACCCCACTCATATTTATCCAAAGATTCAGCAATGCCGAGAAAGCCAAAAGCCAAAAGCAAAGAGGGTTTTAAGCGATGCATTCCCTACTCCCTACTCCCTACTCCCTACTCCCTGTGCAATAGATAGTATGAAAAAAATACCATCACAGGAAAACTATGGCAACAGGGATGCTCGTTAACGGACAATGGACTAATGAAGCCTATCAGCAAGACCCCCAAGGGCGATTCATGCGTAATCCTACCAAGTTTCGTAATTGGATTCGTGCTGATGGCTCCACAGACTATAAACCAGCCTCTGGACGCTACCATCTCTATGTCTCCTATGCTTGTCCCTGGGCGCACCGCACTCTGATTATGCGAGCCTTAAAGGGATTGGAGGAAGCGATTACCCTGTCCATTGTTGACCCATTTATGGATAAAGATGGATGGGAATTCTCCGATGGGCCTGGTTGTATCCCTGATACAGTCAATGGTGCTCGCTATCTGCGGGAAGTTTATATCAAAGGTGACCCTAACTGTACCGGACGGGTGACAGTTCCAGTACTTTGGGATAAAGAAACTGGCACGATTGTTAACAATGAATCCCGTGAAATTATTCGGATGTTTGACCTAGAGTTCGACGGGATTGCTCAGTCGGATATCAGCTTTTATCCGGAGAATTTACGGGAAGAGATTGATAAAACCATTGATGCCATTTACCAACCTATTAATAATGGTGTGTATCGAGCCGGATTCGCTACTACTCAGCAAGCTTATGAGGAAGGAGTAACTGACCTCTTTGATGCCCTTGACTATTGGGAAGGGGTGTTAGGTAAACAACGTTATCTCTGTGGCGATCGCATTACAGAAGCCGATTGGTGTATGTTTACCACTCTGCTACGCTTTGACTCAGTTTACTATTTCCATTTTAAATGTAATTGGCAACGAATTCTCGATTATCCCAATTTGTGGAATTATCTCAAAGACCTTTATCATCAGCCAGGGGTAGAAGAAACTTGTAATATTGACCATATTAAGGATCATTATTATAAGAGTCATCCCTTTATTAATCCCTCGGGAATTGTTCCAAAAGGACCACAAATTAATTTTAGTGATTAAGGCGATCAGCTATTAGTTATCAGCTATCAGCTATCAGCTATCAGCTATCAGCTATCAGCTATCAGCTATCAGCTTTCAGCTATTAGCTATCAGCTATCAGCTATCAGCTAATGTGTACTTGAGATGCTTTTGAATAAAACAGGTAAGCATTGGTTTAATCTGAGTTAAGTCACAGGCTAGAAGCCTGTGCCACAGCTGATGGCTGACCGCTGACCGCTGACCGCTGATGGCTGACCGCTGACCGCTGACCACTGACCGCTGATAGCTTACGTGTCAAGTTATTCTTGATTCAAGAAAGGAGACTTAGATTTTATTTTAAATACGGAATCTGAGAACTCACCAATGGAATCAGGGACAGATACAATTTCCGGTTCGGTGCGTTTTCCAAACATCAAGGTTGCTTTACTAGTAGAGGGAGAGAAAAGAATCTGTGTGATTTTGCTATAATCCCACCGTTTCTGATCATAGAGAGCAAGCACTTTCGTAAGATTCTCTAAGGTCATCTCCTCCTTATTCTCGAACATAAACTCAACAGGACGATTAAAGACTTTGTCCAAAAAATTGCCGTAAAACTCATCAATATATAGGTTTCGAGTTTGTGTCATCATCAGTACCTTACGCAATTCCTGACTTAACTCATAGGCTCCCTCTTTGGTACAAATCACCTGCTCATTGATAGCAACCGATTTCTGAGAGCCATTTTTACGACAGGGATTATTGTTAGAAGACTTTACCACTCGTCCAGAGTTGAGGTCGTCCCCAAGTTGATCAAACTCATCAACCACTCCGCGTGTGCCTTGGATTATACGCCTGCCTTCACGAATGGTATTAGTTACCTCTTGAACATCTCGACGGATTTGGCGGAGCTCATCGAATAATCCAGCAATCTCGAAGGTGCGAACATTGCTATTGTCATGCTTCCCAGGTACTATTCCGGCTGTTGCAGGAAGCATTTGCCACATCACGGACGCTGACAACAGGTAAGCTGAACCTTGGAAAATGAATTTGTGAACCATGACTATGGAATCCTGACTTAAAGTGGTCCACTATCTTTTTCTTTTGGCAAAATGAAAATCCGGAAACTTATCGAAAATTTTTCCGGATCTGGTTAACTTACCCTTGTATTATCAACTCCGGTTGAATACCCATGATTAAGAGTGTGGGGAGATGGGGAGATGGGGAGATGGGGAGATGGGGAGATGGGGAGATGGGGAGATGGACAGAATTATCACGGAAATAATTGTATAATATAATACAGATTTTTGATAATTTATACGTAATTAAAGTACCTACTCGCCGTAAAAAACCTACCCTTGTAAGCTACTCCCTACTCCCTACTCCCTACTCCCTACTCCCTACTCCCTACTCCCTATTCCCTATTTCCTGGATTTCCCGTCGATAGCGGGGACGTGCTGGTATTCCCCAGCATACTTGCTGCTCTGGGATATTACTAAACACAGTGCTGCGAGCACCAATTACCGCATTGGCTCCAATGTGGACACCGGGAGCAACAAAGCAATCGGCGGCAATCCAGGCTCCGTTACCAATATTAATCTCAGATGTGATTAAACCAAAGGCTGGGTCTTTCATATCGTGGCTACCAGTACAGAGGTAACATTTTTGAGAAATAACGCAATGACTACCAATGCGAATCCTATCCAAGCTGTAGAAAACCACATCATCCCCAATCCAACTGTAGTCACCAACTTCTACTTTCCACGGGTAAGTAAAACGAGCAGTGGGTCGAATGATCACATTAGTACCAATTTTGGCTCCAAATAGTTGTAGCAGCCATCGGCGGAAGCCATTGAAGTTATGAGGACTTAAGGGAAATGCGATCGCTTGCACCAACCACCAAAATAAAATGAACCAGCCCGGACGTCCTCGGTCAAACCAAGATTGGTCGTACTGCCGTAAATCCACTAAGGGTTCTAAATCTAACGCTGGTAGTTTACTTAAGTCATTAGTCATAATTTAGACTCAGGTATTTGTAGAGACAACTGATGGCTTTGGCGTTACTGGTGTCTGTACTGGTTCAGTTTTTTCTACATTCAGCTTACCGCTAAACTTTTGTAACTCATAGAGTTTGACACCAATTTGATACTCATACTGACTCAACAGGCGTCCATAAATGTACCCAGCTTTTCCATCTAAAAAGCCCAGCTGTATAAAGTAAAACAAAATAAACCGCAGTATTGGTTTAAACGGTAGTCGAACCCAGATTTTTTTCAGAAACCGCTTACGCTGCACTGCGTCTCCAAACAAATTTCCCCCGATGGTGCCAGAGTCATCTTTACCTGTTAGTATATTCAGATAGACACGAGCTTCCCAATTAGAGTAGCGATTGTGCCGTTCTAGCCAATGGTAAATGTCCTTAAAGTCGATGTGCAGCATATCATTTTGAAGATAGCCAGCTTTGCCTTCTAAGACAACGTGTTCATGCACTTCGTTGTCTCCAGTATTGGGAATTCCTTCCGTTTTCAGGTTTTCGTAGCGACCTTTTTCGTGTTTAAACAACCGTAGATTCCAGTCTGGATATTTGCCACCAAAACGAATCCATTGTCCTAGGAAGAATACTTTACGATTGATATAGTAGCCGTTATAATCATGATTTTCGATTGCCACAGCAATCTCATCCCAAAGTTCTGGAGTAATGCGCTCGTCGCAATCAACAATTAATACCCATTGATTGCGGAATTCAAGATTGTCTAAACTCCAGTTCTTCTTTTTGGGCCAAAACCCATTAAAATGGAATTGAACTAGGTTTGCACCGTATTCTTCCACAATTTCAATGGAGCGATCGCTGCTTTGGGAATCGACAACAAAAACTTCATCTGCTCTATTAACACTCTCAAGACAAGCTGGTAAATTAGCCTCTTCATTTTTGGCTGGAATTAGAACTGATACCGGAAGTTTAGTGTTAGGGGATTTCATAATTAAACACCTGCAATTGTGGAAGTTTTATTAAAAGTCTATTGGCCAATAATAACTAACAGCAAACCTTAACTAAAATTAAGGCTTATCAGTAAACATTGAACAGTCAACAATCAACCAAAAGTATCTGTGCTATTGCAAAGGGAACAGCGGATCTGGGAACAGGGAACAGGGAGCAGGGAGCAGGGAGTAGGGAACAGGGAACAAACATTCTCTCAATTCCTACACGGATTGCTATATAATATAAGATTACCTCTTATCCAGTCTCATTAATTACTGGACTGGTTGTGGGATACAGAGGAGTTGCTCCTTTGTAGCATTCCTTTAATTACTGCACTCAGATAACCGATTTGACCATAGGCATAAACCAAATTATCAAAGCGCAGAGCTGGATTGCGGAAGTGCTTCAAGGATTTGTAGATTCCTCGCATCATTCGTTCACCTCCCCGTAACAATTGGGCAGTACCAGCACGACCAACCAATTGTTCCCGGTAACACTCGCTAATACCTTGCCACCAACCACGATTCAAAAACCAACGTTTATTGATTCGTTCTGGGGCAACATTGTGAGCCACTAGAGCATCAGGTAGATAAGCAACATGCCAACCATCCTGGAGAGCTAATTCTGTCATATGTAACTCTTCATTAGATAACAGATTTTTCCCCACACGACCTAAATTGACATCAAAACCACCGATTTTCTCCAGGAAAGTCCGCCTGATCGAGTAATTTAAACCTCTGGGAGTCAAACCAGGATTTTGGATCTCAATTAGGGTTTCCCCTAGGTCATAAGCTCCCAAATTTCCGGCTAGGTCTGGTGATAACCAGGAGGGAGAGGTAATGCCATCTGGCCACAATAGGGTTACTTTACCACCAGCAATTGCTAGTTTCTCGTTGCTTTGATAAGCTTCGTAAATTGTCTTAAGCCAACGGGCACTGGCAACGGCATCATCATCCAGATAAGCTAAAATAGCAGCACGGGCAGTGGCCGCCCCGGTGTTACGAGCTACGGATAAACCAAGTACGGGTTCATAAATATAGTTTAGTCGAGAGTTGTCTAAGCGTTGGTCAACTATGTTACGGGTGCGATCGCTTGAGGCATTATCGACCACAATTACTTCATAATCGGCAAAATCCTGCTGTAGCAAGCTATCAATGGCTGCACCCAAATATTCTTCACGATTGTGGGTGCAGATGATGGCAGAAATTAGAGGCTCTGACATAGGGAACCTGATCGAGGAAGCTTCATTCTTAGTATTCCCTACTCAACCAAGATTGTTCAACCTTCTTGATTACCGTAATCAACCCATATACCCTTAATGAGTCATCAATCATTGGCACAGAAAAATTACACTGAAGTCAGTAGTTCTCGCTTCTTTACAAAGATTTCCATAGTTCAGTTCACTTTTTTCATCAGCATCTTTCAGAATTATTAATTGGATTGACTGAAACTTTTATTGGTTATGGCAGTTACTATCAAGCAGTTGAATCAATGGAAACAACAGGAGCGCCAGATTGTGGTGCTGACCGCTGCGGATTATGCGATCGCTCAGCTGTTGGATGAAGCGGGAGTAGACATAATCATGGTCGGGGATTCTCTAGCAATGGTTACGCTGGGTTACTCCACAACGCTGCCAGTGACCCTTGATGACATGATTCACCATGCCAAAGCGGTGTGTCGCGGTGTTAAACGGGCATTAGTGGTTTGTGATTTGCCGTTTTTGAGTTATCAGGAAAGTCCTCAGCAGGCAATCCACTCTGCCGGTCGAGTTTTGAAGGAAACTGGGGCAGTGGCAGTGAAGTTGGAGGGAGGATACCCTGCCATGGCTGAAACTGTGGCCAGACTTACCGCTGTGGGAATTCCGGTGATGGGTCATGTAGGTTTAACACCGCAGTCTATTCATCTACTGGGTTTACGGCAACAAGGAAAAACAGCGGAAACTGGGGAGCGGATTTTGCAGGATGCGATCGCATTGGAGCAAGCTGGTGCCTTTGCTATCGTTTTAGAGCATATTCCCCCCGATTTGGCAAGGTCAATTACACAAAAATTAACTATTTCCACCATTGGCATTGGAGCCGGACCCCACTGTGATGGGCAGGTGTTAGTTACAGCGGATTTACTAGGACTTTCCGAGCGCCAGCCACCCTTTGCTAAGTCTTATGTTAATTTGCGCCAGGTAATTACCCAAGCCGTGCAGGAGTTTAGTACTGAGGTTCGTTCTGGAAAATTTCCAAAAGACCAATAATCAAGATATCATTGAAGTAAAAGCTTCACGATGAACATAGATAGAAGATTTTTTATTATTGGCTGGATTAGTGCGATCGCTTATGGATTTTTTTCCAAGCTTAATGCTCAACCCTATAATCCAGCAGCTAGAGGAAAAATTGTTATCAATCAAATAGGCTATTACCCAACTGGGCCTAAGTTGGCTTTCTTAATCAATGCCCCCAATTCGGAAAAGAAGCAGGTTGAACTGGTTGATTTAATCACTCACAAAACGGTTTTTGTGACCAACCTGGGAAATTCTGTAAGCGATAAAGCCAGTAATGATAAAATTAGAGTTATTGATTTTACTAAATTCGATAAATCAGGTAGCTATTACCTCAAATACGGCTATAGTCAGTCTTATCCGTTTGGCATTGGTAAGCAAATCTATAAGGATACCTTTACAAAGCTACTCCGGTCATACTATTTGCAACGGTGCGGTGTTGCTGTAAATGATTCAGTATCTGGAGTAAAACATCCCCCCTGCCATCTCAAAGATGGGATTATTGCCCACAACGATGAGTTTCATAAAGCTGGTGACTTCAAATCTGCCCAAGGTGGCTGGCATAATTCTGGGGATTTTGCTAAATATGTTGCGCCAATGACAGTCACCATCGGACGGTTGTTAAACTTGTACGAGCAATATCCTAAATTATTTAGGGACAACCAATTAACTATACCAGAAAGCGGCAATGGTAGACCTGATCTACTCGATGAGGTCAAAGTAGGATTAGATTGGCTGTTGAAGATGCAGCGGGAGGATGGTGCTGTCTACCGCAAGTTGTCAGGAAAGAATTGGCCAGGGGAAATTCTACCCAATCAAGATACTCAAGCACGGTACATTTTTGGGATTTCGACACCTGAGACTGGCAAGTTTGCAGCAGTAATGGCAATGGCTGCTAGAGTTTATACTCCCTTTGACAAGCAACAAGCTCAAACCTACTTACAAGCGGCACAGAAAGCCTGGGGGTTTCTCCGAAAACAGCGATCTATGAAGGTGGATTGGCAAGAAGGAGATGACACCGGTTCAGGTAAGTATCTTTTTGGAGAGTGGGATCAGCAAGAATCCTTAAAAACCGATCAAGATGACCGCTTCTGGGCAGCCGTAGAACTGTATATTACTACAGGGAAGACTAGCTACGAGAAATACTTAGCTAAAACTATCACCGCCTTCGACTATGGTGAGTTTGGTTGGAAAGATCCCTCTCCTCTAGCAATGGTTAACTATTTGGTGCAGAAACAAAGGAAGGGGTCAGACAAACTGAAATTAGAAATCACAGCTAGGCTGATGAGAAGGGCGGATAGTCTGATGGAAAAGATTAACCGTAGTGGCTACCGTTTAGCTATTGATAAATTCCATTGGGCATCTAATCACAAGGTAGCTGAAGAAGGAATTACTCTACTCTATGCCTACCGCATCACTGGGAATCGAGGCTACTATAAGGCAGCTGTTGAGCAGTTAGATTATTTGCTGGGGCGGAATCATTTTAATCTTTGCTTTATTACCGGTGTTGGTAGCAACTCGGTGCGTAATGTTCATCACCGGATTTCCCGAGCTAAAAAAATTGTCATCCCTGGTCTGATGGTAGGGGGTCCTAATACTGATGCCCAGGATGAGATTGCGCCTAAAGGCTTGGGAATGTTGAGTTATGTAGATGATGAGCGGTCTTGGGCTACTAATGAATATGCTATTGATTACAATGCTTCGGTGATTGCCTTGATGGGGATGGTGATCGCACAGACTTAATTATTGATCACATGATGTTCCTGGCCAGTCCAAAACCAGCCAGGAACTCTGGTTAAATCACAAGATTAACCTTTAGCAGCTTCCTCGCGTTCCTTCACTTCTTTAATTACCTCTTCTGCCACATTATTGGGGCAAGGGGCGTAGTGGGAGAACTCCATTGAGAACTGACCACGACCGGATGTCATAGTACGCAGGTCACCAATATAGCCAAACATCTCACTCAAGGGTGCATCTGCCTTAATGCGAGCACCAGTAAGAGTTTTCTCCTGAGACTTAATCATCCCACGGCGGCGATTGAGGTCACCAATTACATCCCCCATGTAATCTTCTGGTGTGAATACATCCACTTTCATAATTGGCTCTAACAATTGAGGTGAAGCCTTGCCAAAGGATTGCCGATAAGCAGCCCTGGCCGCAATTTCAAAGGCTATAGCCGATGAGTCTACGGGGTGGTAAGCACCATCAGTCAAGGTAACCTTGAAGTCCACACAAGGGAATCCAGCCAACAGACCCTTTTGAATACTGCTTTCAAAGCCCTTTTGCACAGCAGGCCAAAATTCTCTGGGGACATTACCACCAGTGACCTTGGACTCAAACTGGAAGCCAGTACCGGTTTCACCAGGTTCAATAACGTAATCGATTTTACCATATTGACCAGAACCACCAGACTGCTTCTTGTGGGTATAGCTGTCTTCGATGCGCTTAGTAATGGATTCACGGTATGCCACCTGGGGCTTACCTACCTCCACCTCAACGCCATGAGTCCGTTTCAGGATATCAACCTTAATGTCTAGGTGCAGCTCACCCATGCCCTTAATGATCGTTTCCCCACTTTCCTGGTCAGTTTCAACGTGGAAAGATGGGTCTTCCTGAACCATCTTGCTTAGGGCAATGCCCATTTTCTCAGACGAACCTTTTTTCTTAGGTGCGATCGCAATGGAAATCACGGGGTCTGGGAAGACCATCGGCTCAAGAGTAGCAGGATTTTTCGGGTCACAGAGGGTATGCCCAGTCTGGACATTTTTCATCCCAACGATGGCAACAATATCACCTGCCTGGGCAGAGTTAATTTCTTCCCTGGAATCCGCATGCATTTCTACCAAACGACCAATACGCTCAGTTTTACCGGTGAAGGTATTAAGTACTGTGTCACCCTTGGATAAGGTTCCTGAGTAGATACGGGTAAAGGTCAGAGCACCAAAGCGGTCATCCATGATCTTAAACGCCAAGGCACGCAAAGGTTTTTCTGGGTCAACATAGGCAAGGGTACCGGTTTCGTTACCTTCTAGATCGATTTCTGGCTGGGGTTTGACTTCAGTGGGATTCGGCAGGTAGTCAACTACAGCATCAAGTACCAACTGCACTCCCTTATTCTTGAAGGATGAACCGCAGTAGGTAGGGAAGAAAGCCAGCTCACGAGTTCCCTTGCGAATGCAACGCTTAAGGCTTTCGATATCTGGTTCTTCCCCTTCTAGATACTGTTCCATCACCTCGTCATCCTGCTCCACAGCCAATTCAATTAACTGCTCGCGGTAGGTTTCTACATCATCAACCATGTCGGCGGGAACATCTTGAATCTCATAGTTCATGGGATCCCCAGACTCATCCCATACCCATGCCTTACGGGTTAGCAAATCCACTAAACCCACAAAATCGTTCTCAGTTCCGATCGGCAGTACCATTACCAGAGGCTTAGCACCAAGGACATCTTCTACCTGCTTAACCACTCGGTAGAAATCAGCCCCGAGACGGTCAAGTTTGTTTACGTAGATAATCCGAGCAACTTTTGAATCATTGGCGTAGCGCCAGTTAGTTTCTGACTGGGGTTCTACACCACCTGAGCCACAGAAAACACCAACGCCACCGTCGAGAACCTTCAGAGAACGGTAAACTTCAATGGTAAAGTCTACGTGACCTGGGGTATCAATAATGTTGAGTTGGTGGTCTTTCCAGAAACAACTGGTGGCGGCAGACTGAATAGTAATACCGCGCTCTTGTTCCTGTTCCATAAAGTCCGTTGTAGCTGCACCTTCGTGAACCTCACCAATTTTGTGGATTTTCCCGGTAAGTTTTAGTATCCTCTCTGTTGTAGTTGTCTTGCCTGCGTCCACGTGAGCAAAGATACCGATATTTCGATAAGCAGTGAGGTCTTTCATAGTTACTCCTTATATTTACTCCTTAATAAAATTTAAACAAAATCTATGCATATTAACAATATGCCCAGCAGCGGTGTGATGGTTGTCGTGATCAACAAGCAAGAGGAAATATCAATCAGAGAATAACCAGCCCTCCCAATCATTGCCTGTTCAAAAAAATTAATCACGGAACGACGGTTATATTGCTCTATCGGTGATTCAGCAGCTGCTTTGAGGTTAGGGCTATGAATTATCCCCAGTCAAGCCAGAGAGCTTGGGCAAATGCGATCGCTATTTTTGGGACTACTTGAATAGTCTGCTTGTGTCACCTAATAGCCCTTATCCGTAAGAAAAAAACTCAATTTGAGGTACCAATGGGTCTTGAACAACACCCACACCAACAAACCCCCACCGTTCCAGCAAATTCTTCAACTGACTCCCAGAAACCGACTCTACAGAAAATTGGTCAGCTAAATCAGCACCGTGGGTATTGATATAACTCAGGGCATCAAAGTGTTCGCGAAACATCAACAGATATCCAGCGCCAGCCTCTGGGCTACCAGCTTTGGGTTGGGCAACCAGATAACGACCGTTCCTTCTAGAAAGAATCAGATAATGAATTTGGGTAAACATCTTGAAAATAGGTAAGCATTCAGCTATCAGCAGTCAGCAGTCAGCTAATCAACGGAAGGTATAAAATCAGCTTACTGAGTGGTACTGCTGCTTGAAAATCCCTGCTCATTTTACTCATCCGACCCAGTGCAGTGAAAGTGTCTGCTAGCACATCAATTAGCGTGCGGGTAGCGCATTAGCTGATAGCTGATCGCTGATCGCTGACGGCTGAATACTTACGAAAATAGTGCTGAGGCACGTCCGCGAGTTAGCAAGGCAGCTATGCTGAAGGCATAAGGCAGGAGGTATTAGGGACAATAGTTTCAGTTTTTTTTCCTGATTTAATCAAAGGTCTTATTCTATTTTGGTTGTAAACAAAAATTGACCTAAAAAGGTAACTTCGGACAAGGAAACACAGAGTTACCACTTAATCCTTGAGACTTCATTATCCATTGTCTATTTCAAATCTTCCAGACGAATGCGGGGATCAACTACTTTCAGCAGCAAGTCTGCTAACAAATTACCCAAAATCAGCATTGTAGCCCCCATCATCAAGCTTCCCATTACCAGATAGAGGTCTTGAGCAGTTACCGCCTGTAAAATCAAACGACCTAAACCTGGCCAGTTGAAGAAAATTTCAGCAATAAATGAGCCACTGAGTAGAGAAGCAAACTCAAAGCCAAGGATGGTAATCAGAGGATTGATAGCATTGCGCAAGGCATGGACATAGATAACTCGATTTTCTGGGAGTCCCTTAGCACGGGCTGTCTGAATGTAGTCTTGCCGTAGCACATCAAGTAATTCACCCCTAGTAATTCGCTGTAGACCAGCAAAACTAGTAATGGATAGAGCAATAGTTGGCAAAATCATATGCCAGCCAATATCCAAAACCTTACCAATGGCGGATAAATCATCATGATTGATACTGGTCATACTACCGACAGGAAATAAGGGGGAAAGATTCTGGGCAAGGATGAGCAGCAACAGAGCAGTGATTAGGCTGGGGAAACCCTGACCTGTGTAGCTAATGACTTGTAGAAATCGGTCAGTGGTGCGATTCTGATTGACAGCAGCCAGGATACCGAGAGGAATTGCGATCGCCCAAGTAATAAAGATTGAGGCTATTGCTAAGAGTAAGGTGGCTGGTATCCGCTCCAATAACAAAGAGGAGACGGGACGGAAGTAAGCGAAACTGGTACCAAAGTCAAATTTGGTCACAACTCGTACTAGCCAACGCCAATACTGCACAATTGCTGGCTGATCTAAACCAAATTGCTCCTTGAGTTCCTCGATGCGTTCCGGGGAAATTTTGGGATTTTGCCTGAGGGTATCCAGAAAATCTCCCGGTGCAAGCTGAATAATGGCAAAACTTAGAGCAGATGCCAACAGCAAGGTCAAAAGACCCTGCAACAGTCGCTTGACCACGTATAGAAAGGTCTCACTCGTGACCAGAAGTTTTAGTCTATGCCAAGCCCCATCAAACCGATTGATAATGCTAGAATCTCTAGTAGAAGAAGTCATATAATAGTCGTTAGTTGTTAGTCATTCGTCATTGCTTTAAAGTCCTTTAATTCTTAATTCTTAATTCTTAATTCTTAATTCTTAATTCTTAATTCTTATAAACTTATCTTTTGAGCAATGACTAATAAGTAATGGTTAAGTATAATGGTTAACTAATAGTCAACCAGGGTGATCAGGGGTACATCAGGCAGTTGCTGACGTCCACCTAAATCCCGTAATTCGATGATAAAGCCAAGACCTACCACTTGACCGCCTGCTTGTTCTACCAGGTTGACTGTAGCTGCTGCTGTTCCTCCAGTAGCAATTAAATCATCAATAATCACAACCTGGGAGTTAGGTGTGAAAGCATCTTGATGGACTTCCAACTTGTCTGTGCCGTATTCTAGGTCATACTCAGCCGAGTATACCGGTGCTGGTAGCTTACCCGGTTTGCGCACTGGGACAAACCCAGCCCCGAGTTGGTAAGCTATAGGTGGTCCAAATATAAAACCACGAGACTCCATACCCACGACATAATCAGCCCTTACTCCTGCTTCCTGAAATTTTTGAGCTAAGGTATCGATAGTGTAGCGCAGTCCTTCTGGATTTCTCAGGAGGGTAGTGATATCCCGAAATACAATCCCTGGTTTGGGAAAGTCAGGGATATCGCGAATCAGAGATTTTAAATCCATCGGTAGGTGAAGTTAGTTATCAATCGGGTTTGAATCAAACTATAGCTTGCCATTCCCTTTCTGTAAAAGCGTACACTAGAAAGCTGAACCTTGTGTGATTCCTTGGAACAAATCTATTCAAAAGGTTTTCGCTGTAGGATAAGCGCTATTAGAGTGAATCTTTCGACGGACCGTAATGCTGACCAATAGTCCTGCTTCCCAGTCAAAGCCAATAATTTTAGATAGCCTACCTGATTTCAGGATTCCAGCTCAGGGCTGTCCACCACGAACTCGGTTGCATATTGACCTAATTTTACTAGCCATTGAAGCTCTGGAACTGGGAGGTTCTGAGGCGATGCTATTGGCGGCTAGAGAGCTGGAACTTCAGGACATTATTAAAAATCGTGTTGTCCTGTGGCGTATGCGCTCTACCAATCCCTGGCGGCGCTCTTACACACGACGTCCTTTAACTCCAGAAGAAGCTAAGGCTCTAGTGGTGATTGCTAGTCATATGGCACGCCGAATGACCGTTCTGATTAGGCAGTTGTTGACCGCTTATCAACAACTGCTGGAAAAGCAGGTGCCTCTAGAACAACATTTTCGCCTATATAAGTATTTGGAAAGGTTCCAGGCTCATTTTCGCAGCCGGATGAACCCCCGTCGCTCTAAAGTTGCTGCCTATAACTCTCAAGAAAAGTTGAATGAACTGGCAATTTCTCTATTGAGTCAGCTTCTGTTCTGTACAGGCACTTCTGGAAGGCAAAGATTATGGACTAGTTTGTTTGATGGGGAATTGCCTTGAATGTTGCCGTTGCTGATTATCGCCATGCCATCAAGTATAGCCAGATTAATTAACCATTACCAATTATCCATTACCCTCAATGCTATTCTAAGAGGTTGAACAAAAATGAGCGACCCATTCCCCCACTTCCTTCAGGTGGGGGTTAGGAGCGCAAAAATATGATATAATGACATCATCTTGAGCGGTACGGCGAAGGACAGACGAGATTCTGAGCAACCCTGAGGCACGACCTCTCTACGATTGGGAAAATTAACCTATAAATCCTTTGTAGTCGGTTCATAAACGTCAGACTCTCAGGTAAAAGCTTCATTGAATAAGCCCCATAGCGGAAACGACTTGGGGGAACAGTCCAGCAAAAGTCCTGGATGTTCGGCGAGGATGCCGCCTGTCGCGAGGGATAAACCCTTGTAATCAAGACGGATACCCACACCACGAGAACGCAGGTGGGGGAAGCATTCATAGGGATTTTTCAGCAGGAACAGCCGATGACAATTCGACGCCAGTACAGTCTTCCCAACTGTACCCTAATCCTGGAGGGTTGGAGTAATAGTACCAAAGGGGATGGGTTACAGCCAGATGCCCGACCATTGCTGACAACTCTAACTAATGCGGAATGCCATTTAGGGGCTATGAACCAACCCCTAAGTGGTGGCCGGGATTTTTTTGAGGACTTGGTACATAGTGTAAGCCGCTATGCTCAGGAATTTTTGTCTAAAGTGCCTCACCCCCAACCCCATGCTGAGAAACCAGCTAAGGTGCATCTGCAGAAAGTCGAGGACAAGAATTTGCATCGACTGACACTGCAAGATACTCCTGGGTCACGAGGAATGACCAACTCAGGGAAACCTCTCCATGTAGATTTGAACACAGTGCAGTTGTTTGACTTGGTGGAGGCGATTGACCAGTTTTTGGCTGATGGACGAACCCTACCAGATATTAGTGTTTCGTTACAGCCTGTTTCTAAGCACTATCGCCAAGCTGAAAAACCAGTAACCGAGCGTACTGCCCCCGCTGCACTGGGAATGGCAAGTTTGGCTCTAGCTGCGATCGCATTTTTCTTTGTACCGATTCCAGAAGTACGGGAACCCGAACCTTCCCTAACACGGGAAAATGCCAATGAAACCACTACCCCAACTGGGGAGAGTGACCCTCAGGCAACACCAACACCAACACCAAAGGGAACACCACTCTCGATTGAGGAGCTAGAAAAAGTCCTGACAACTGCACCAGAAATTACTGATCCCACAGAGTTGCGCTATATACAAAGAAGCTTGCAAAAGCGAATTTTTCGAGCTTGGGGGAACCGGAAACAGTTTGCTGGGAATTTAAAATACCAGGTTAGTGTTGGCAGAGATGGCGCGATTTTAGGCTACAAACCTGTTAATGGCACACCCTTGGATGGGTCAGAGCAAACCCCCCTGACTGAGTTGCTATACACCAAAACTTCAGACAATATTGCTACCCAAGAACCTATTGCTCAGTTCCAGGTGTTATTTAAACAAGGGGAAGACGAAGGGATACTGGAAATCAGTCCTTGGGATGGTTATCTTGGTAAGATTACCCTAGGTCCAGAAATCACTGACATCGCTGTCATTAATGATTTGAAAGACAAAGTGTCTCAGACAATTCGTGACAGTTGGAATAAAACCTCTAGCTATCCTCAAGATTTAACTTATCGGGTAGGTGTGACTGAAGAGGCTATCATTGCTGATTATGAAGCAATTGATAAAGAGTCTTGGGATTACTCCCAAGAAACTCCTCTAGAACGCCTAATCAAGCCAGCAGCAGCTGGAATTGGTGGCGAAGGGACTGGGTTAGTACCCCAGAAGCCCCTTGGTCATTTCCGAGTAGTGTTTAAGACTAATGGTGAGTTAGATGTTAGTCCCTACAGGAGCAACGAATAATTTACTGTGGAAAATGGAATTTTGGCTGATACCCAGTTGCGTTCTTGGTTGACCGTTAACCATTGCTTGTTTCGAGTCAACACTTAACACTCAACACAACTGTTTAAAATTAAAATCCCCCCTGCTCCAGGGGGGATTTTTAACGAAACATACTGCTGACAGAAGAGTCTTCATGAATACGCCAGATGGTTTCACCCAATAAGTTAGCCACTGAAAGCACTGTCAGCTGTGGAAACCGTTTGGCGTCCGGTAGTGGAATAGTATTGGTAACAATTACTTCTTCAAACACCCCACTAGAGAGGCGCTCTACAGCTGGTGGGGAAAACACGGCATGGGTTGCACAAGCATAGACTTGGCGAGCCCCCTCTTGACGCAGTACTTTGGCAGCTTCACAAATCGTGCCAGCGGTGTCAATCATATCATCGACTAACACCGCAGTTTTACCCTTGACATCCCCAATCACATTCATGACTTGAGCGATATTGTGAGCTTGCCTGCGCTTGTCGATAATCGCAAGAGGAGCATCATATAGCTTTTTAGCAAACGCTCTGGCTCTAGCCACACCACCAACGTCGGGGGAAACTACTACCAGATCGGTTAGGTCTTTAGAAGCCAGATATTGTAGCAATACTGGTGAACCGTAGACATGGTCACAGGGAATATCGAAATAACCTTGAATTTGAGCGGAGTGCAAATCCATTGCCAAAATCCGATTAGCACCAGCTCCAGTAATCAGGTTAGCCACCAGTTTCGCTGTAATGGACTCACGGCCAGCGGTTTTACGGTCTGCTCGAGCATAACCATAGTAAGGAATCACAGCAGTAACTTGCCGCGCTGAGGCTCGACGGCAAGCATCGATCATAATCAGTAACTCCATCAGGTAATCATTCACCGGATAGCAAGTCGGTTGAATCAGGTAAACATCACACCCCCTGATGGATTCTTGAATTTGGACATAGAGCTCCCCATCAGCAAATCGTTTCCGTACCATCGGTCCCAAGTCGAGTCCTAGATAGCGTGCCACTTCCTGAGAAAGGGAAACATTTGCCGAACCAGAAAATAGTCTTAAACGATTGTTATCGGCTATCTGGGGCAGAATAGGTTGAAGCTCTAAAGTAACTGAACTGCTCACAGCAAACCCTCGAAGCTTATTTCAACGCGATCTTAACATTCTACGAATATCCCTTTTATAATAATTTTTATAATTATTTATTTAAATTTGATTAATATTTTATTAATTTTTATAGCGTTGACCTAACAGAGGTGTTGAATAAAGACACTATATATAGTGTATTGCCATCACAGGAACCTGATAACTCAAGCAGGTTTTTTAAGTTTCTTACTCAAATCTGAAAATTAACTATTGTACTTAATTCGATCAACTGTACATCTAGTCAAGTAAGGTAGTTATTTGAGATAATTCAACACCACAATAAGATAGCAATGAACAGGTAGTGATGTTCTAAGAAACCCGAACAACATATATAGCGGTTCTCATATTCATTAGGTACACAGTATTTTTTCCCTATTCCCTATTTCCTATTCCCTATTCCTGATTTCCTATTCCCTATTCCCTACAGGATTTACGCAATAACTATACTTGTAGGGTCTGGTTCCGGATCCTACACCATAAGGGTGTTTTGAGTCCAGTTTTGGGTAAGCCCTGATGTATATGGTGATCAACTTATCTGTGGCTCAACTCTGTGGCTCAACAGAACAGTTGGAATCCACCGGTGAAGTTCCAAAGCAACCGAAATAAGTCTAAACTTCAAGAATACTCCTCCTGCCTCATTGTGCGTAACAACTGATCTACCACCGATGGAACCACCGATTGCCTCTGGAACTATTCTGCAAAATCGCTACCATCTGCTCCGTGTCCTTGACCAAGGGGAATTCAATCGGACTTACCTGGTAGAGGATCAAGGGCGTTTCAATGAACCTTGTGTCCTGAAAGAATTTATTCCCCCTCAGACAGAAACTAATAATCTAGATAAGTCAAGGCAACTGTTTCAACAAGAAGCAGGTATCCTGTATAAAATTGAACACCCGCAAATTCCTCAGTTCAGAGCTACCTTTGAAGAGGACGGACGACTGTTTCTGGTGCGAGACTACGTAGAGGGAAAAACCTATGGTGACCTACTAGAACAACGCAAAGCCCTTCAGAATCAAAGCCAACCTCTATCTTCTAATCTGGATGGGGAAGTCCAATCACCCCCAATAGCTGCTAGCCCGACCAACTTGGGAGTCTTATCAGAAACGGAAGTGCGTCAGCTATTGCAGCAATCTTTGCCAGTTTTGGACTACATCCACAGCCAAGGGATTATTCACCGAGATATCACACCCGATAACATTATCATGCGGGAGACGGACAGTATACCCGTTTTGATTAATTTGGGTGTGGTACAGGAACTGGCAACTCGTCTTCAATTGCCCGATACTCCCACACCAACAACTAGTATTGGCAAAAGCGGCTACGCTCCCAGGGAGCAAATTCAGACAGGTCAGGTGTATCCGAGTAGTGACCTCTATTCCCTAGCAGTGACTGCGATAGTGCTACTAACTGGGAAAGAACCAGGAGAACTGGTGGATAATACTAATCTGACTTGGAACTGGCGTCCCTGGGCTAGGGTTAGCGATGAGTTAGCTGAGATATTAAATCGGATGCTTAGTTATCAACCAAGCGATCGCTACCAATCCGCTAGGGAAGTCTTGTATGCCTTTCAAGCTTCTGGGTTAACTCCCCAACTGCCAAAGCCCAAGCCAATACCCGGCACAACGGTGGCATCAGCTGAAGGTGGGACACCCAGGGAGGCCAGAGGTGCAGAACCGAGTGAACCGGTGATGTCTCAAGCCACGGGTAACTCTATCTGGAATAGTCCTTGGCCGTTGCTTGGGATAGCTACAGGACTAGCAGCGCTGGCAGGAATAGGCTCTTGGGTATGGGTGAGCAATGTTAATCAGCAGGACACTGGGAAATCCCCTAGTCCTAAGGTGTCAGTGAGTCCTAGTCCTAGTCCTAGCCCTAGCCCTAGCCCTAGTCCCACCCCGAGTAAGCCTCAAATCTACAGTCAGCTTCTAGAGCTTTCTGCAGGTAAAACCCTTTCTAAATCCAGCAATTTAAAGGCTAATCACACTATTAACTACATTATCCAGGGTAAACAAGACCAAACCCTGAAGGCAGATCTCAGTGACGAAGGGGTGTTGATGACAGTGCTTGGCCCGGACGGAAAACCAGTGGACAATCGAGCTCAGCGGGTGCGGCAATGGGAAGGTAAATTTCTTTTCACTGGCAACTACACGATTCAACTGAGTCCAGTTAAGGGTCTACCGGATAGCGATTATCAGCTACGATTAAGGTTAACAGAAGCACCGAAGCCGAAACCAAAATCCAAACCGACTGCTGAGTATAAGATAAAACTGGTCAATTTGTTGGAGAAAAACAAGCCTTTGCGGCTACTGGGTCGCACTAGCCCCCAAAAGATTCAGCGCTACTTGGTGAAGGCTAAACAGGGTCAGCAATTGAAGCTAGAGGTGATTGAAAGTGATGTGGCTTTAACTATCCGCTATCCCAATGGCAAGTTAGTGGAAAAGGCTTCAGGGGTGCAAAAGTGGCAAGGTCAGCTGCCTAGTTCTGGTGAGTATATAGTAGATGTAATTGCTCAACAGGAAAGAAACTTTGCTGTAGATATTAGCCTTACGGACTGAGAGTGAGTCAATCTTGAACGTATTACTAATTACTGGCACCAATACAGGCATCGGCAAAACGGTTTTGACTTGTGTGATCGCTGCTTATTGGCAGACTTACCGTCCTCAAGAGAGTCTGGGGATATTCAAACCGATTCAAACGGGAATTGGCGATCGCGAAATTTACCACCAACTATTTGACTTGGCTCAAACCCTGGAGGAGATCACACCCGTGGAGTTTAAAACCCCTGCAGCACCACCAGTTGCCGCAGATCTAGAAGGACGACAGGTTGACCTCGAAAAGGTCTGGCAAGGCTTCGTTAGTCTGCGCAGTCAGCGGGATGTGGTGTTGGTGGAAGCTTTGGGAGGACTAGGTTCACCGGTGACTCATGAACTGATTGTGGCAGATTTGGCAAGGGATTGGCGATTGCCTTGTGTATTGGTTGCGCCGATAGAATTAGGAGCGATCGCACAAGTGGTTGCTAATGTTGCCCTGGCACGCTCATCACGAGTTGACATCAAAGGGATTGTCCTCAATTGCGTCCAACCTCGTACCTCCGAAGAAATAACTCAGTTGGCTCCGATTAGCTTAATCGAGACTCTAACCAATGTTAAGGTTTTGGGGATTTTACCTCATCTATCTGACCCAATGGACTACTCGAAACTTGCTCAAGTCGGTTCCAGTTTGGATGTCAGTGGTTGGTGAGGCATGATGGTAAATGTGAGGGGAAAGGCTAAAAAAGGTTAAACTATGCGATCGCGGACGATTCGAGAAGGCTCCGTTGGCTTATTAATAGTAGCAGGACTTGCTGTTTTCGGTGGACTTGTTGTATGGATTAGTGGGATTAGCTTAGGTCGAAAGAGCTATAAATTCATTGTCAATTTTGGGAACGCTGCTGGGATGCAAGTGGGGGCATCGGTCAGCTATCGCGGTGTCCAAGTTGGGAGAATCACTAAGATTGAACCCGGTACTAATGGGGTCAATGTCACCGTTGAAATTGATGACCCTGGATTGTTAATCCCCCGCAAAGTCCAGGTTGAAGCTAATCAATCGGGTTTAATTGGTGCTACCAATGTTGATATCATGCCTCTAGGACAATTACCTGCAACTGCTCAAAGTCTTACACCCTTCGGAGCACAATGCAATTCTTCCCTAGTTATTTGTGAAGAAGATCAGATTAATGGTGATGTGGGTTCCACCTTTGCTGACCTCCTACGGAACGGAAATCGCATTGCTGAACTCTATGCTGATCCAGCGTTTTTTGACAAAATCAATAGTCTTGCGGAAAATGCCTCCAATGCCGCCAGAGACGTCTCAGAACTTAGCAAAGAGATGACCCAGTTGTCCCGCATCGTGCGGCAAGAGGTAGCAGGCTTGTCCAACGCAACGAATGCTGTGACCAGTGCGGCCAATCAAACATCTAGTCTAATCGGGTTGGCAACCAGTAGCATTTCTAGTACCTCCCAGCAATACAGCCAAACGGCAAGGGAACTCAATCAACTGATTACCTCTGCCAATCAACTATTGGTAAGCAATCGGGGAAATTTGGTCACCACCTTGGATAGCATCTCTCAGGCCAGTCAAGATCTGCGTGTACTGACCAGCAACTTAACCGTTACCGCGAATCGGGTTAACTCAGCGGTTTATCAAACGGATGTGTCACAAATGCTGCGGAACTTAGAAAACCTATCAGCTAATGCTGCCCAAGCTTCTGCTAACTTACGTAATGTTTCCAATACTCTCAACAGTCCCACTAATTTACTAGTATTGCAACAAACCCTAGACTCAGCACGAGTTACCTTTGAAAATGCTCAAAAGATTACCGCTGACCTAGATGATCTGACTGGGGATCCAGCGTTTCGCCGCAATGTCAAGGATTTAGTTAATGGACTCAGCGGCTTAGTGTCTTCTACCGAGCAGCTGCAACAGCAGGCTTTGATATCTCAACAACTGGAAGCTCTGAATACTGCTATAGACACAGCTTCGTCTAATGAGCTGGCTAAAACCGTTCCCATCCCTAAGTCTCCCTCTAAGATCGATCTACCTAAGATCGATCCAATAGCTCCCGCTGATCAGAACGTTAAACCGAATCAACAAAAACAGATGTTTAAGCTTTTACCCCCAGCCCCTAGGAAATCGGTTAAATGAAATTAATCTAGTAAAGGGAGCAGGGACTGAGGCCGTGGGCCACGCGGGGCGCGTTCGGAGCTGGGAGCAGGGAACAGTGGTAAGAGGCCGTATTCAGTAAATTTTGTGAGTTGAAGAGCCTAATTTTTCTGTCTTGATGCAAAGCGCGAGTGGGGGAAACCCCCTTTGGCCGACTGCATCGCTTTTACAGTAAGCTTTCTGAGTTTTTTAACTGGAAATTTATCATAAAAGGTACTGAAAAACCAACATGATTTTTTCCCACTCCCTACTCCCTACTCCCTACTCCCTACTCCCTACTCCCTATTCCCTGTTCCCTATTCCCTGTTCCCGACTTCAGCAAAGAGAGTCACGTCCAGTCATCCTGGCTTCCAGAACTGTTGTCTCGTCTATACGCAAGACCGGCTTGATGAATCTGAAGGGTTTTCTCAAAAAGCTGTGGTTCTGTCAGTTGCCATCGCTGGAGTAGTAAATCCAAGTCCCTTTGAATGGCTCTAGCACCGGGGAAGTTATCATAACGAATCCGCAGTCGGGCTAATTCGGCCAAGTTGTATTCATTGGGTTGTTGTTGTAAAAGACGGTTAACTATTTCGCGATCGCGTTTTTCCTGAGGATGTTGCTGGTCTTGATTTCCTTCCATCTCAGTCAAGGCTTCCATGCTTGCTTGAACAGTAATAATTACTTATAGCAAAGGGAATCGGGAATCGGGAATCGGGAATCGGAGTAAGAATGTGGGGAGGGTGGGGAGAGACGGGAGTGTGGGGAGATGGGGAGATGGGGAGATGGGGGAGATTGTTATAAAGGGTAATTATCCGGAGATCATATGAGATTTTGCCAGAGTAACCAACTACTTAATAAGAGTAGTAATACTAGTAAAATAATTCTGATTATAACTAATAATTTTTAGTTATGTTTTTAGCTTTAAATATACTTGTATTTTTGTTGATATAGCGGTTGATAACCTAATCAAGTATACAGGATTTTTTCCTTGTTCCGGTGATCCGAAGTTCCCTTTGCTAAAGGTGCAATCTCTCAGTGCTAAACAGATGTTCCTCTGACCAACAGTGGGGGGAACTCTAAGACTGAGATTAATCGGCCAGACCTATCTATGAAATGCGTAAGCTTCCCCCAAGCCCACAAAGCTAATGCCTTATCTAGCTGCCACTACAGCACCAATCCCCTCAGACAAAGCCTACCAACAGACCCCATTTCACGCTTTGCAATGGTCAATAGACCTCTTGCAAAAGTATTATTCTGATAGTCTTTGCGTCAATTTTTGTCCACTGTTCCGGTGATCCGCTGTTCCCTGTTCCCGACAACTGCCGCGAAGTCTAATCCAATTGGGCTGCGGGTTCGGTGACCATTACCAGCAACAACTTGACCGTTCGCGATGGTGCCGAAATCTCGGTCAGTGCTCGTGGTTCAGGGGAGTTAGCCCAGGCTGGTAATCTCGACATTACTGCTGAGTCGATTGTATTAGACAAAAGCGCTACCCTTTCTGCTGAAGTCAGTGCTGGCGATAAGGGCAATATTATTCTGGATTCTCAGCTAATCTTGATGCGCGATCGCAGTAACATCACTACTAATGCTACAGGTTCTGTCACTGGCAGTAACATTACTATCGATACTGACTTGCTAGTTGCCCTAGACAATAGCGATATCACTGCCAATGCTGAAGATAGCTTTGGAGGACAAGTGATTATCATTTTTGGTACTGAATTTCGGGAAGAAAAAACTGCAGAAAGTGATATTACCGCCTCTTCCCAACTGGGAGCTTCCTTTAGCGGTACCGTCGAAATTAATGCACCATACTTCGACCCTAGCGCGGGATTATTCGAGCTACCAGAAAATTTTGTGAATCCCAAACTCCTAGTTGCCACTGGTTGCGGTACCGATGAGGGGAATCAATTTACCCAATTTGGGCGGGGTGGCTTACCCACAGACCCCACTAAACCTCTTTTGGGTGAAACCCTGTGGATGGATTTACGTCCATTACCTCGCCACAGAACTCGCCGCCGGAAAAATCCTATCTTAGCTTCTAGTGCTTCTAATGCAGCTAACTCACGTCGGTCTAGAATTGTTGAAGCTAATCGATGGATTATTAATAAGGACGGAGTGGTAGAGTTAGTGGCTGATTCACCTCAGTCGAGTCCCTTCATTTCCTGGTTTTCCCCTTATTATTGCCTACGGTAACAGAAATGGGCCAATAACTGTACGTTTCTGGACTTTTAGGCTTTCTTAATCATTCACCCTACTAATTATCATCCCATTGCTATTTTTTTTGACTAGGCCGATAAGTGTTACAAATAGTTAACAGTACTTAATATCTGTCAGTAGTTTTTCTAGAATTAAATTATAGAACCCTATCACATTGAGTAGCATCTGACTACAGCACTGACTACAGCACTGACTACAATCAACTATTCACTCAACGTCTTCAATGTCAGGGATTATAGCTCAAGCGCGAACCTCAGTATCTTACCCATCTTCCCTATCTTTACTAGACAAAGGAAACCCTTAATTTATTTTCTGCAAGTACTTAAATTCCATGTCTTCGAGCCCCCATTTGAATAATTTGAAGAGACGAGGAAAAACTAATCATGGCTTACAAAAAGATTCTGGTAGCAATCGACCGCTCATCCCAAGCAGAAGCAGTGTTTGAACAGGCCTTAGACCTAGCCGCAAAAGAACAGAGTACTCTGATGCTAGTACACTGCCTTAACTGGGAACCTCAGGAAATGATGACTCCTTACGTAGGTCTTGGCACCATAGCCGATGTAGACGTGTATGGTAGTATCCGAAAGGTTCAGCAAGAAAATCTGCAAAAACACGTTGAGGAAAACAAAGAGTGGCTTAGGAGTTATGCTCAACAGGCCAATGATCATGGTATCGCTGCCGAAGTATCTTGTCAATTGGCAGATCCGAGTGTAGGAATTTGTGATCTCGCCCAAAAGTGGGGTGCGGATTTAATTGTTCTAGGTCGTCGAGGGCTTGGGGGTTTAAAAGAAATAGTACTCGGGAGTGTCAGTAACTATGTTGTTCACCATGCTCCTTGCTCAGTGTTGGTGGTTCAAGGGGTAGCAACCCCAAGCCTTGAGTTAACCACTACAGCCACTCCAGTAACTAGAGATACAAAGTAGAGATAGACACCCTTGACATTCTAAGGCTTGAGGGATTATGCATTTATTACATAGAAGGATAGAATAGACAGAGTCATCACTAATCATTTCATTAATCCTTCTTACTTCCACCAGAAGTCTAGTCTGTTTTTGAGAACAGGAATTCCGCAACAACTCTACTTGTAGGGTGCGTTATTAACGCACCCTACTACTTATATCATGTCGGGATAATTACCCTTAATAAAAATCTCCCCCATCTGGCCATCTGGCCATCTCCCCATCTTCCCACACTTCCCACCCTCCCCACACTTCCCCTCCTGGTCGGGGTTAGGGGTGGGTCCCACCCTCCCTCTAATTATGGGTATTCAACCTAACTTGATATTATAGGTTTTGGAGTCCAGTTTTGTGTAAGTTGTGGGAGTTATTTCTTCGGTAATTTCTCAACAACCGTGGCTTGTTGATGTTAGTTTGCTTGTATAGCAATCCCTGTAGGAATTGTGAAAATTTTGATCCCATATTCCCTGTTCCGGTGATCCGCTGTTCCCTGTTCCCTTTGCTATATTCATACTTAGGCATTTTTGTCAATGCTGAGGTGATAATTAGATCTACAGGTTACCACCTGCCATCAGAAGAAGTATCTATGATGCCGGTAGATATTTGGCATTTTGGCAGTCATTTTACTTCGGCTGGAGATAGTATATAGATTTTAGGTTTAGTTTAGTGTTTTTACTGTTTAAATTTAGTGTTTTTACTATTTCACTGAGGCTCAGAGGTCGGTGACAATCGAACTCAAAGTGCTTAGGATGGAAATTTCGTCAGGGGGAGTAACATCATTATTATTGGTAACGCCCACTTTATTAAAACGGTCGTTGACTTATATCAGGTCATGATCGGAACTTCGACCCAGCTAAAATCCGGCATCGTCTTCTGTGAAGCATCTGGATCATAATTGATCCGAGCTACAGGAAATGATCCAACGCTTAAATCTAATCCAACTCAGAATCCTCAAGGGATTCAGCTTTGCTCACGCTGTGGGAGCGCATCTGGACATAGCTTCGTGATTGTACTCAAAGAAGCATACCCATTCAACTTCTTGAATGCCATCCAGCAGTGCCCAGAAGTCTGCCCTATCCATTGCTCAACCGCCAATCCAGTACAGGAGATTGTAGCTGAAATGCAACAGATGAAGGGCTAAGGGGGTAAGGGGGTAATTTTTAGCGGTCAGGTATTTCCGTGCCTGTTGCACCAGAGACGAAAAATAATGGTATTGAGAAATTTATTACTATTTTCCTCAGGTTTTTTACCATATAGCAAATGCCTGGAAATTTATGTAAAATAAACTACAAATGCCTGGAAATTTATGTAAAATAAACTACAAAAATCTGGTGAGATAAGCCAAAGCCTGGAAATTAACTAAAACTCATCCCCTTGTTTATATCTATAAAAAATTTAAATCATTTCTGACTTATACTTAATCATTTCTGATTTCTAGTTAAACAACATCTGTGTTGTATATAAAATAAAGTAAAGAAAGATGACCTCCTTTGAGGAAAATTTTCTAAACTAGTAGTATCAGCCCCGATAGAGTTGATAGCTCAATGAAGGGGAGAAACGAATTGCTAGGCTAGAGTTAAGACAATGGCATATTCGTGGACGTTGTCATAAGGTGACGTTGTCATAAGGTGACGTTGTCTGCCGAACAGGCTAAGCCTTGAGTTAATGCTAGTTCAGCAACTGCCACAACTTCAGGTGCTTCATCGGACTTTTCACAATCCCATTGAACAATCCCATTGAGGCAGAAAACCATCTGTACTCCCCTTGGAAGTCAAGCTTAGGAGAAGCATCATATGGTCATCACTGCTCCAGAAAAAGCCCAACCATCTGCCAAAGACAAAGCCTTCGTCCTCTGGTTTGAGGAAGTTGGGATTGCCGATATCCCCCTAGTGGGGGGAAAGAATGCCTCTTTGGGGGAAATGATCCGACAACTGACACCAGTAGGAGTTAGAGTACCCACTGGCTTCGCTACCACAGCCTATGCCTATCGATATTTTATTGAGAAAGCTGGGTTAGAAGCCAAGCTGCGCCAGGGATTATCTGACCTGGATGTGGAAGATGTCAATAACTTGCGACAACGGGGGATGCAAGCGAGAAGCTTAATCCTCAATACGCCATTCCCAAAAGAACTAGCCAATGCGATCGCGTTGGCATACCAACAACTATGCCAACGCTATGGGAATGATCCCCAGGAATTCTGTGAGCAGTTTGAGCCAGAATATCGGGACACTTGCCTACAGTCAAATTACAATACAGATGTAGCAGTTCGTTCCAGTGCCACCGCTGAGGACTTACCTGATGCTAGCTTTGCTGGTCAACAGGAAACCTATCTCAACGTCCACGGAGTAAAAGGGGTTTTAGAAGCCTGTCACAAATGCTTTGCCTCCCTTTTTACCAACCGCGCCATCTCCTATCGAACTGTTAAAGGCTTTGACCATTTTGATGTTGCTCTGTCTGTCGGTGTCCAGAAAATGGTGCGTTCAGACCTAGCGTCCTCTGGTGTGATGTTCTCCATCGACACCGAAACCGGATTTAAAAATGCCGCTTTAGTAACGGCGGCTTACGGTTTAGGTGAAAACGTTGTCCAAGGAGCAGTCAACCCTGATGAATACCTGGTGTTCAAGCCGACTCTCCAAGAGGGGTATAGCCCTATCCTAGACAAACGTCTAGGTAGCAAAGAAGTCAAAATGGTCTATGATGACGGCGTAAAACTGACGAAAAATATATCAGTGCCGCCATCAGAACGGGGAAAATACGCCATCAATGATGAGGAAATTCTGACCCTAGCCAAGTGGGCTAGCATCATTGAAGAGCACTATTCCCAGGTGCGGGGTAGCTACACCCCCATGGACATTGAGTGGGCGAAAGACGGGAAAACCGGTGAACTCTTTATTGTTCAAGCCCGTCCGGAAACTGTACAATCCCAGAAATCTGCCAATGTTATTTGTCATTATCAACTCAAAGGCGATGTAGAGACATTGCAGGCAACGTCTGTGCTAGTCACCGGTCGCGCCGTCGGTGAAATGATTGGTCAAGGCAAAGCAAGGGTAATTCTGGATGTCAACAAGATTGACCGTTTCCAAGCCAAAGAGGTATTGGTCACGGACAAGACAGATCCGGATTGGGAACCTATCATGAAGAGAGCGAGTGCTATCGTCACTAACCAAGGAGGCCGCACTTGTCACGCTGCCATCATTGCCCGTGAGATGGGTATCCCCGCGATTGTGGGTTGTGGCAATGCCACTAACCAGTTGAAGACAGGCCAACCAGTGACGGTTTCCTGTGCAGAAGGAGATGAAGGCAAGGTTTATCAAGGGTTAGTGCCCTTTGAGGTGCAAGAAACACCCCTTGACAACCTACCGCGCACCCGCACCAAAATCATGATGAATGTGGGTAACCCAGAGAAAGCCTTTAGTCTGTCTTTTCTTCCCTGCGATGGGGTGGGGTTAGCCCGGTTTGAGTTCATCATTGCCAATCACATTAAGGCACACCCGATGGCGTTGATTCACTTCGATAAACTCGAAGATCCATCGGTCAAGGAAGAAATTGCTCAGCTGACAGCATTGTATGACCATAAACCTGACTTCTTTGTGGATAAACTAGCCAACGGGATTAGCATCATCGCTGCTGCTTTCTATCCCAAACCAGTTATCGTCAGGATGTCAGATTTCAAGAGTAACGAATACGCCAATCTCTTAGGGGGTAAACAGTTTGAACCCAAAGAAGAGAACCCGATGCTAGGATGGCGAGGGGCGTCTCGTTACTGTGATGAAATCTACCGGGAAGCCTATGGTTTGGAATGTAAGGCACTCAAACGGGTACGGGATGAGATGGGACTCACAAACGTTATCCCCATGATTCCCTTCTGTCGCACTCCTGATGAAGGTCGCCGGGTGCTGGCGGAAATGGAAAAACATGGCTTGAAGCGGGGGGAGAATGGGTTAGAAGTCTATGTGATGTGTGAAATCCCCAGTAACGTCATCCTAGCCGACGAGTATAGCCAAATCTTTGACGGCTTCTCCATCGGTTCTAATGACCTCACTCAATTAACCTTAGGATTAGACCGTGACTCTGCTTTAGTTGCCCATATCTTTGATGAACGTAACGAAGCAGTTAAACAAATGGTGCGGATGGTGATAGAAAAAGCCAAGAAAAATGGCCGCAAGATTGGTATTTGTGGTCAAGCACCAAGTGACTATCCGGAATTTGCCTGCTTCTTAGTGGAGTTGGGAATTGATTCCATCAGCTTGAACCCTGACTCGGTACTCAAGACACTTCTGGATATCGCCAAGGTAGAAGGAGTAAATTAGTGTCCCGGTGTTAGGTGTTAAGAGGGTTATGTGTTAATAAATTTACATTACACCTAACCAAACACCTCAAGGTTTTCCCCCATGGAGATGACTTGAATCTCGTCGCATTTAGGGGCAAGTTGCAAGTAGCTTCTAGCTTCAAAACGTCTCCGGTGCGCTTGACCCATTAAGAATTAAATTCGCCACGGGTCGCACCGCAAAGATGCCAAGTTTGGTGATTGATGTCGCCGAGTTCTTGATCAACAATCGCAGATGACCTGGGAGGAAGGATGAGTTAATAGCCAAAAATTCTCATGTAATTCAAAATCAAAAATTACATTACAAAACTTTAAGATACGCCAAGGGCCTAGGGATTAACTTGCCCCAAACCATAGAAAAACCTTGGCTAACCATAAACTTGACGTTTTTTAAGAAATATAAAATAGGAGGAATTGGGGATGATAGCTCCAGAGAAATATAAATAAAATCTAAAGATTATAAAATAAATCAAGAATGGGTAATTAAATAGAACAAATTCTACCATTTTTGATTTTCCCAACTCTATCAAATGTAGATGAGCTGAAATCACTAGTTCTCTTGCTGTCAGCTCAAGTAAAAAACCATGGTAGCCATAACTATGGGTGAAACCACCCGTAATAGCTACTAGCTAGATGTCTTCAGGCTTGTGGTATCGCTAATGAGGGTGTCTTCAATGGCACAGCTCACGGGTAAACAGGATCCACAGACAGCAGTGGAACAAGTGAAAGCTTGACAAGCCTATAAAAGGGTGCATTTTAAAACAATTTTTTTTCAATCCATACTATAAAGGGTGTTGACATGTTAACAAAAATTAACGAAACCATCAAACCAACCTTTGCCGTAGTCTGGCAAACGCTATCATCTGTGCTGCTTGGGATTGCCCATAATTTCCAAGCTATAAAAACCAGGTTTTCAGGAATCTTCTTTAACGAGGTC
>NZ_JAAHHX010000012.1:92228-351169 GCF_010672065.1 Moorena sp. SIO4A1
AATTAACGAAACCATCAAACCAACCTTTGCCGTAGTCTGGCAAACGCTATCATCTGTGCTGCTTGGGATTGCCCATAATTTCCAAGCTATAAAAACCAGGTTTTCAGGAATCTTCTTTAACGAGGTCAACCTAGATTTGATATCTGAGGAAGACAATTGTGAACCCAACCCAGTCATAAAGGTGTCAATGTTGACTAATGCTGGCTTGGGCACTGTGCCGTACTACTGCTTCTTTTGGAAAGGTTGAAGCAGTGCAAGTAGGCCATGGGTATAAAAGGGTGCATTTTAAGACAATTTTTTTTCAATCCATACTATAAAGGGTGTTGACATGCTAACAACAATTAACGAAACCATCAAACCAACCTTTGCCGTAGTCTGGCAAACGCTATCATCTGTGCTGCTTGGGATTGCCCATAATTTCCAAGCTATAAAAACCAGGTTTTCAGGAATCTTCTTTAACGAGGTCAACCTAGATTTGATATCTGAGGAAGACAATTGTGAACCCAACCCAGTCATAAAGGTGTCAATGTTGACTAATGCTGGCTTGGGCACTGTGCCGTACTACTGCTTCTTTTGGAAAGGTTGAAGCAGTGCAAGTAGGCCATGGGTATAAAAGGGTGCATTTTAAGACAATTTTTTTTCAATCCATACTATAAAGGGTGTTGACATGCTAACAACAATTAACGAAACCATCAAACCAACCTTTGCTGTAGTCTGGCAAAAGCTGTCATCTGTGCTCCTTGGGATTGCCCATAATTTCCAAGCTATCAAAAGCCGGGTTTCAGGCATCTTCTTTAACCAGGCCAACCTAGATTTGATATCTGAGGAAGACAATTGTGAACCCAACCCAGTCATAAAGGTATCAATTTTGACTAATGCTGGCTTGGGCAGTGTACCGTACTACTGCTTCTTGTGGGAAGAACGTAAACTTTACTGATTCCACCTAGTCCAGGCTCGCAGAAATAAGTCACCACTTTCATCTACAGAGGTCGGAGCTGGTCATTTCACTTATTTCGGTTTCCCCTGCACTAGTACTAAGTTTCCTTGACAGTATACTACATTATACCAATTAACGAGAATCCCTGCCTTCAGAAGGTAGGGATTCTCGTTAATTCCTGGATTAATTGCACATCAATTTCATCTGGCCATCTCCCGATCTGGTCATCCCGACCTCTGGCCATCTGCATCTGTAGTGCTACTTTGAAGACTTGCTATAGCTTGGATAGCCCCATAGCTGATTAGGGGGTAAGCTGAGAAGGACCTGTTGGTGTAACCAAAAGTGTGTTAACTGTGGTCTACTGATTGGTCTACTGATTGGCAAACTGGGATCAAAGGGCATTCACCCTTTCAGTCATGGAGGTGGCAAACTAGAAGAAATGGATTTAAGTAGGGGAGTTGATCTTGGCACGTAAGATAGAGCCTCTATGGGCAGTACAAGATGACCAACAGAGAAAGGACGTTCTGATGAAGCGTAAAAATCAACACATGTTAGCACTGGTGTGGCGAAGCACTATTGTTTTGTCATTCTTCCTGTTGCCTGTTGGCCTTGGCAGTGCCCAATCCATCGAACCTGACCCTCCAAAACAGATAGTCGCTCAGAGCTCAAGTCAAAAGCAAGTTCAAACTGATGCGAATCTTAGCTTTCAGCGGGTGACGCTCCTGTCTAATGTTTTGCTGGTTGTGTTGGTCACTCTGGTACTGCTACTGGTGGCTGCGATCGCAGCGTTGTGGCTGCTAAGAAGGTCTGTGATTCGTGAGGTTGCCCAAATCGTGAGAGCTCACCTCAATGAACTGACTGACTTGGAAGATAGGATTGTCAGTGCCAATAAAAATGTTCAAAGTATCCTCGAAAAAACTGAAGACATTGCTTTGGAGCTAGATCAGCAGGCGGCAGAGTTTAAACAAGACCTAAGTGTTAAACGAGAAAATCTATCTAAGCTGCTATCCAAATTGTCTCAGTCCCAGCAACAGGCATTAACGACAATCAAGACGCAAAAAACCGATACTCAACAAGAGCTAGAACAATTAGAGACTGACTTTGCCTCAAGACTGTCTAAACTCGAGCAAGACGCTAAAAAGCAACGGGATAGTTTTCTGAAGTATCTAGAAAACTTAAGCGCTGAGTTTGCCCCCCAATTATCTGAACTCAAGGGGGATGTGCAAGCCCAGAAAGAGACAATACTGAAGAAACTGAAGCAATTAGAGACAGAGTTTGGCTCCGAACTGTCTGACCTGAAAGAAACTGCGGTAAACCAAAAGGACTTAACTTTAAAAGATTTCGAAAAATTAGGGGCTGAATTTACTCCAGAATTATCGAAAATCCAGGCGGATGTACAAGCCCAGAAAGAGATAATACTGAAGAAACTGAACCAATCAGAGACTGAGTTTGGCTCCGAACTGTCTGACTTGAAAGCCAAGGCTCAAAAACAAAGCGAAGATTACCTGCAAACCCTAGAAAAATCAAGGGCTGACTTTGCTCCTCAACTATCTGAAGTTCAGGGTAATGTACAAGAACATAAGGATAAAGTCCTGCAGCAACTAAATCAATCAGAGTCTGATTTTGCTGTTGAACTGTCTGAGCTTAAGGCAAAGGCTGATAAAGAAAGGAACAGTTACCTCAAGAATCTAGAAAAACTCACCTCTGATTTTGCTCCTCAACTATCTTTACTCAAAGCCAATGTCCAAGGGCATCAAGATAAAGTATTGGAGAAACTGAACCAATCAGAGACAGAGTTTGCCTCAAAATTGTCTGAACTTGAAGCCAAGGCTCAACAGCAACGGGATTTAATACTAGAAAATATAAAACAGGTAGAGACAGAGTTTACTCCTCAGCTATCTGACATTAAGGTGGAGGCTGAACAAAAAGCTCAACATAAAATCGATTTAGCTCTTCAGAAGCTAGAGCAATTAGGAACTGACATTACTGAACAACTTTCAAAATCCCAGTCGAAGATTGAAGTGCAAATCGATAAGACTCTCCAGCATCTGAAAGAGCTAGAGGCTAATTTAACAACTCAGGTTTCTGACTCTCAGTCAGGAATTCAAACCCAGAATGCTCAGACCATTCAGAGTCTGGAAAAATTAGAAACAGAGGCGAAAACTCAACTTTCTGATTTACAGTCGGACATTCAAAAGCGAAAAGATATAATCATTCAAAATCTGGACAAATTGGAAACCACCTTGGCTGCTCAGCTGTCTGAGGTGGAATCTGAGGCTCAAACCGAGAAGGATAAAATTCTACAACAACTAGCAGAGATTTCCCCAACATCCATTGCAGAAGCTGCTCTGTCTGAAGTGCTGCAAAACACTCAAACTCTGACGGAACAATTAGAACGCCTCAAATCGAACCATCCTAAATTGTTCTTGAATCCAGATGACTATGTGAATCAGGGCAATACTCTATTCTCTCAAGGGCAGTATCAAGATGCGATCGCTTCCTATGATCAAGCTCTTGACCTTCAACCGAATAACCCTGATATTTGGTATCAGCGAGGTATGGCATTATGGGAATTACAGCAGTATCAAGATGCGATCGCGTCCTATGACAAAGTAATTGAGCTTAAGCCAGATGACCCAGATAGCTGGTATCAAAGAGGTCTGGCTTTGATGGAACTCCGGCGGTATGAAGGAGCAGTGGTTGCTTTTAATAAGGTGGTTAAACTCAAGCAAGACCACTACAAAGCCTGGTTAAACCGGGGCATGACCCTAAGACGGTTGAGACGCTACGAAGATGCGATCGCTTCCTATGACAAGGCCCTAGAAATTCAGCCAAACTATCATCAAGCTTGGGTTGACCGAGGAGTAGCACTGGGAATGCTACAAAAGCATGAAGAGGCGTTTGAATCCTTCGACCAAGCTGTCCAAGTTCAGCCAGATAATACAGTAGCCTGGTTGAATCGAGGCATGGCTCTGGATGTATTAGAAAGATACCAAGAAGCTGTTGCTTCTTTTGACAAGGCTATTGAATTAAATCCCGACTCCCACAAAGCCTGGAATTACAGAGGTTCTACCTTAGTCAAGCTAGAACAGAATGATCAGGCATTGGAAAGCATTAATCGGGCTTTGGAGATTCAACCTGAGTATGCTGCTGGTTATTATAACAAAGCAATCGTTTATTCTTCCCAGGGTCAAGTCACCTTAGCTGTGGAAAACCTAGAGCAGGCGATTGAGCTAAATCCAAGGTATCGGGAAGAGGCGAGTAATGACCCGGATTTTGAGGCTATTTCAGAAGATGATCGGTTCTGGCAGTTGATTGGAGGCTAGAATCCTCTTGATCTCCTGGGTCCGGCAAATAATTCCTATTCCATGCTTGCGATCAACTATGAACTAAAGTCTAGTTTAGTCTAGATTGATATAGCAGGAAATGAGCTTGCGCCAACATATTTCTATAATCCCAGATCAGACAGCATGGTAGACCTGACCCCAAATCCTAGTTTCAGTTTGACTATTTGCTTAACATACCCCAACCGTGCCGGGATGTTAGCCAGCGTAACTCAAGCGATCGCATCTGTTGGCGGTCAATTGGGAGAAATTATGGTGGTGGAGAAAACTCGGAAAATTGCTACTCGCGAGATTACCGTAGATGCAGCTAGCACTGAACACGCTGAACAGATTGTACAAGCGGTGTCAGAAGTTCCCGATGTCCAAATCCTAAATGTCTATGACCGCACCTTCAACCTCCATCGCGGTGGCAAAATCAGTGTCAACAGCAAAATCCCCCTCAAGCATCAATCTGAATTGGCTATGGCTTACACTCCTGGTGTAGGTCGGATTTGTAAAGCGATCGCATCTGACCCAGAACAGGTCTACTCCTTTACCATTAAAAGCAACATGGTTGCTGTGGTCACCGATGGCAGTGCAGTGTTGGGGTTGGGTAACTTAGGGCCAGAAGCCGCTTTGCCAGTGATGGAAGGTAAAGCAATGCTGTTCAAAGAGTTTGCTGGTATTGATGCTTTTCCTATCTGCCTAGCTACCCAAGATACGGATCAGATCGTGGAAACCGTTAAAACTATCGCGCCGGTTTTTGGTGGTATTAATTTAGAAGATATCAGTGCTCCCCGTTGCTTTGATATTGAAGCCAGACTCCGGCAGGAGTTAGATATTCCAGTCTTTCACGATGACCAGAACGGTACGGCTATTGTCACCCTTGCTGCCTTGACCAATGCCCTGAAGCTAGTCAAGAAATCCCTAGAAGAGGTAAGAATTGTTATTAATGGAGCTGGCGCTGCCGGTATGGCAGTTGCCCGGTTACTCCGTAAAGCTGGTGCAGGTGTAATTTGGATATGCGACTCCCAAGGCATTATTTCTACTAAACGCCCTAACTTGACTGAGCAAAAGCAAGAATTTGCTGTGGATGCTTCGGGTACTCTCGCTGGTGCCATTGGTAATGCCGATGTGTTTATTGGGGTGAGTGTACCTGGGGTTCTAACCCCAGACATGGTCAGGTCCATGGCCAAGAAGCCCATTGTCATGGCTATGGCTAATCCTATCCCGGAAATTCAGCCAGAATTGGTAGTAGATGATGTAGCAGTAATGGCTACAGGTCGTAGTGACTATCCCAATCAGATTAATAATGTTCTGGCTTTTCCAGGGGTTTTTCGTGGCGCTATAGATTGTCGGGCGTCAACCATTACCGTGAATATGTGTCTCGAAGCAGCTTTTGCGATCGCATCCCTGATTAATCCCAGTGATTTAGATCGAGAACATATCATTCCCTCTGTCTTTGATGAGCGAGTCGCTCCTGCGGTTGCTGCTGCGGTGCAAAGGGCAGCACGTCAGGATGGTGTAGCATGCCATTAATAAGTAGTTGTATTTCGATAATTTCATGATTAAGCCATAGCAATTAGCTATTCTGGTGGCATTTGATTCATTTTTTGAGGCAGGACTGATGATTGTAACTACTACTGATGTTATTCAAGGTGCGATTGTTGAAGAGTATTTGGGCGTTGTCACTGCTGAGGTGGTTTACGGCACCAATGCACTGCGAGATTTCTTTGCTGGTATTCGAGATTTAATCGGAGGACGTACTGGCAGTTATGAAAAAGTCTTTGAAAAAGGACACCAAGAAGCCCTCAAAGAATTGAAGCAACGTGCCTCAGAACTAGGAGCAGATGCTGTGATTGGCATTGCTATGGATACTGGCACAATTAACGTTGATGAAAAGGGGGTGCTGCTACTGATTACCGCGACTGGCACAGCCATCAAAATCAAGAATTAAGGGTTGCTTGACAGTTGACGGGTACCCGTCAACTGTTGTTTAACTAAATCCGCTAAATTTCCTTGACAACTCATACTCGTTACGACTACGATTAAAGAGTAACAATCATAAAGGAATGAGTAAGACAAGATGGTTATCAATCAAGTACCCGACGTAGTATTTAAGACCAGAGTCAGAGATGAGTCAGTTGCTGGACCCAATCCCTTCCGCTGGCAAGACCGCACTACACAGGAAATTTTTGGCGGTAAGCGTATCGTGCTATTTTCCCTTCCTGGTGCCTTCACACCCACCTGTTCATCAACCCACTTACCCCGCTATGAAGAACTCTATGACGAGATCAAAGCACAAGGGGTTGATCAAGTGATCTGCTTATCTGTCAACGATGCCTTCGTGATGTTCCAGTGGGGCAAACAGCAAGGGGTTCAGAATATCTTCTTGCTACCCGATGGTAATGGGGAATTCACCCGCAAAATGGGGATGTTGGTAGAAAAAGATAATCTCGGTTTTGGTATGCGTTCTTGGCGCTACTCTATGGTGGTAGATAACGGCAAGATTGAAAAAATGTTTGTAGAACCAGGCTATGAAGATAACTGCCCTACCGATCCCTTCGAGGTCTCAGATGCAGATACCATGTTGGCATACTTGAAGTCAGCTAAAAGTTGAGATACTTCCCAGCTTAGTTAAGGCTTTATCAGTAGAGGCGTTACCTGCAACGCCTCTACTGTTTTCAGTTTGGTGCGTAAGTCCTGATAATCGTGGATTGACTTGAGAGTGATACAACAATCATTACCTTGGACGATCAGTAAAATTTTACCTCCGACGCCTATTGCGCCTATCTACCAAAAATAAGTAATCTTTCAACCGAATAGTAATTCAGAAGTTTGGGGGAGTCATGAGCTACGATTTTGATTTATTCGTTATTGGTGCAGGTTCCGGAGGAATTGCTACAGCTAGACGAGCCGCAGAATATGGGGCAAAAGTAGGCATTGCAGAATTTGACCGTTTAGGTGGAACTTGCGTAAATCGTGGCTGCATTCCTAAGAAGCTGATGGTTTATGCCTCCCATTTTCCTGATCAATTTGAAGAGGCACAGGGATATGGCTGGAGTAAGGTACACAGTACCCTGGACTGGACAACAATGATCACAGCAGTCAATCAGGAAACAGAACGCCTCAATGGCATTTACCAACGTATGTTGGATAACTCCAAGGTGGAACTGTTTCAGGGTTATGCTAAGTTCGTGGATTCCCACACCATAGACATTGGCGGACGCAAAGTAACTGCCCAGAAAATCTTGATTGCAGTAGGAGGACATCCAGTCAAGCCCGATATTCCTGGAATTGAACACGCGATTACCTCTGATGATATCTTCCACCTCAAGGAACAACCGAAACGGATCGTGATTCTTGGGGGTGGCTATATTGGTGTCGAGTTTGCCTGTATTCTCAATGGCTTAGGCTCTGAAGTCACGGTGGTTATTCGTCGTGATCAGATTTTACGGGGATTTGATGCGGAAATCGGTTCCGAGATTCAACAAGCCATGGAGAACCATGGGATTCGCGTGCTAAATAACAGTAAGATCATCGCTATTGAAAACACATCAGCCGGTCTGAATGTAACGGTACAAGGACAATCACAAACAACTATAATTGCTGATGCAGTCAGTTTAGCTGCCACAGGTCGTATACCCAATATCCAGAATCTAGGTTTAGAGAATACTGGAGTAGCAATTGAAAACGGTGCGATCGCAGTCGATAAGTACAGTCTTACCACAGAAGACCATATCTTTGCGGTAGGAGATTGTACTAACCGCATGAACTTAACTCCCGTTGCGATTAATGAAGGTCGTGCCTTTGCCGATACCGTATTTGGTGGCAAATCCCGGATCATGAGCTACGAGAATGTCCCAACCGCAATTTTTACCACACCCGAAGCAGCTACGGTTGGTCTAAGTGAGGCCGAAGCACGGGAGAAATATGGGGATGCGGTAAAAGTCTATCGTTCTCGGTTCAGAGCGATGTACTATACTCTACCCGGTCGGGATGAAAAAACCCTGATGAAGTTAGTGGTTGACCAAAACACTGACAAAGTCTTGGGTGCTCATATGGTAGGAGACCATGCAGCAGAGATTATTCAAGGAATTGCGATCGCATTGAAAACTGGAGCTACCAAAGCTAACTTTGATGCTACTGTTGGAATTCATCCCAGTTCTGCAGAAGAGTTTGTCACAATGCGCTAAGGGACTGAAAAAGGTTTCGAAATACAGTTAGTTGTAACTAGGGCGTGAGCACACGCCCTAGTTTCGTACTATAGCGCTTTAAAATCAGATGTGAAAATTTATAGCAATTCAATTCACTAATGCTGTCAAACCGGTATTGTCACTAAGTGCTTAAATACTTTAAGTTCTCAATATCAACACTACTGAATCAGAATAAATCCTAAAAAAGCGGCTAGAACTGTATTATCAGGAAGGAATAGCTGATGTTTAACTCAGATGTATTGAGTTAAACATCAGCATCTAGTGCTAGAAAGCCCAAGTTTCCCGATGTCATCTTTACAAAAATTAGAAAAATTCGTCAAAATACCTAATAAAGTTAAAACCCGCCGCATTCTTTGGTTTGAACGATTAATGGCGATCATCGCCTTGATTAACCTACTCTTGGTGGTGTTTGACCTCAGCTATATCCCCTTAAGAGATTTCTGGCTACATCAGAAAATTCAGGTATTTAGCTTTAGCATTGGTCCGATCAAATCCAAAGGCTTTCCCCTATCAATTCCCATTCCTGATATCACTCCATTCTACGACCAATTTAAAGGTATTGAAGACAACCGAGATACTAAAAAATATTTGGACAAAGTTGAGCAAATAGAAAATCAGATTAACAAGATAGGATTATCTTCTATAGAAGAGTCTATAGAAGTAGAAAAAAAACTTAAGGAGCTGCGCAAACTTAGCTTAGAAATGATTGATACTAATCCTTTTCAAGTAGCCAATAAAACTGGAAACTTGGAAAAGCTGAAAAATAAGATGCGTAAGCATATACAAAATCCTGATAAGTCAGCAAAAGAGTCATTTGAGGAGTTCTGGACTCAAAAGTACTTAGCAAGCCATAGTCAAGAGGAAGGTTTGGGATTTTTTAACACCGAGATTAAACCCTTAATAGAAACTAACTATTACCGTCCAATTGGAGAAAATGGGGAATTCGTAGACCTATTCGGACTGATTGACTTCCCATATTTTATCTTATTTGGTACAGAGTTTTTGGCTCGTACCTGGTTAATCAGTCGCCGTCATTCTGGACTCAAGTGGCAAAATGCCATGCTGTGGCGCTGGTATGACATATTTTTGCTAATACCCTTATGGCGGTGGTTACGAATTATTCCCGTTACCATTCGTTTAGGTCAAGCTAAATTAATAGACCTGAGTGTCATTACCAGAGAAATCCGCTCGGGATTTGTTGCCAGTATTGCTCAAGAGATGACGGAAGTGGTCGTCATTCAAATTATTAACGAAGTTCAGGGCTCCATTAGCCGGGGTGAAATTACCAAATGGTTGTCTCAACAGGAAGTCCGCCCCTACATTGACCTTAATGACACTGATGAAGTGTCAGAGCTCACCACCATCATGGTAAAGATGACAGTTGATCAAGTCTTACCCAAAATCCGTCCTGATCTAGAGGCTCTCATGAAACACTATGTGGACATGGGGATTAAACAGTCCACACTTTATCAGGGACTTCAGAATGTACCAGGACTGGGACAATTCCAGAAGCAGCTCACAGAGGAATTAGTGAAAAACATTTTTGAGGCACTCTATGATGGGATTAATACTCTGATACAAGAAGACCCAGTTGCCGACGAACTCCTGGAACACCTACTCAAAAATTTAAGGGAAGTCTTAGGGGCAGAAATTAAGACCAAGGATAGATTACAGGAGATTCAGTATTTGATCACAGCTTGGTTAGAGGAATTCAAAATAAATTATGTCCGGCGCTTATCTGAAGAAGACTTAGATAAAATCTTAGATGAAACCAGAGCAATTCGTCAAAGATTTCAGGAATAACAGTAGTAAAAAAAAATTAAGATTATTCCAATAATTAATTGATTGTTTTTTTATTAGCGGATCTATAAACTAGGTTAATTGACAGTAAAACCATTCAATTGATGATTGATACCGAGTTGCATTCAAAGATAGTAGATGGGGAGATGGGGAGATTGGGGGCAGATAAAGTTGTACCTTTGATCGCAACTTAGTATGAAATTAAAAAAATATAGAAATAAAAAAAAATAAACATTTTTTTAAATTATTGTAAATAGTCAGAGATCATCATACAGTTTGACCGAATAATGCCCATAAGCTAAAATACTTATGGGTCAACAAAAACCAAGTTGACTTCTAGGGTCAGCTTGCTCTGAGGAAAAGGGCTGTGAAGTGGGAAAGTGCCGACGCACCAGACACCAAGCAGGGATTAGACCTCAAAACTACCCATGTTCAAGTTTTGATCAGGCAAGCATTTGAGCTGCTAATTGCGTTAGCTTCCGGCAAAAGAAGCCCCACATCTCAATGCTATGCCATGAGTGTGGGATTAATTTTGCACAGGGTATGCATGGAATTGCTATAATATGCGTACTGATAAACAAAGCCGTTCGCGTAGCGTGGCCTACGGCCTTAAATGCTGGTTTGTCAGCACAACAGTTTTAAAAAAAAGACATGGAGGCGCGCTTTCCTATGGCGAATTAAATTACGGGGTCGCGCCTCAAGAAAACAGAGCGGCAGGGCAGTCCGTTCTTAAAGCCCAGCGCCTCCTAAGCAATAGCTGGATTGGCTGGGAAGCCTACACTGAACTCAACGAGTCAGTGTGGGAGCTGTCACACTCAAACATAGCAACGGCAAGCTGGTAACTCCTAATCAATGATTCTGCGGGAAGTTTCCGGTTTGTCCTAGGGTTTAGAGTCTTCGAGCCCATGACCTTGTCAACAATAGCTCAGGACCAGTAACTAGAGATTGGGCTTGTGCTAACTAGATGTGCAGAAGCTTTTGGGCGGTTAGACTTCTTGGAGAAGATTTTGCCATGAAGTGGGTTGACCCCACTTTTTTTATTGGATTGGTGCCATGACTCATCCCCTGATTCCACAACTAATCGATTTGGCAACGCCATTGGCTCAAGATTTAGGATTAGAGATTGTAGAGGCTCTCTTCCAGACCAACAGACGCCCACCGGTGCTGCGTGTCTATATCCGCAACCCCATCCGTGACACTAGCTTGGATGACTGTGAACGCATGAGTCGTGCTTTAGAAGCTCAGTTAGATGCTAAGGACATCATTTTAGACACCTACGTTTTGGAAATTTCCAGTCCTGGGATCACACAGGACTTAAGCACAGACCGAGAATTCATTTCTTTCAAAGGGTTTGGTGTGATTGTTCAGACATCTGAACCCTATCAGGGGCAGCAAGAGTGGCGCGGGCAGTTAATTCGCCGGGATGAGAGCGGAGTTTATCTCAATCTCAAGGGTCGTGCGTTTGCCATTCCCCGTCAGCTCGTGTCCAGAGTAAAACTGGATGATGGGGGTTAAATTTTTCTTGAAGGTTGCTAGGGGTGCAGCACTTGTTAAAGACAATGGCTCGACTATAGATCTACAAGTGCTTCTCCCCTACAAGCTTCAAGGCTGAGGATTGAAGTTGAACTTGATTTACTTTAAATCCCAAGACAATTGCCATGGATAGATTTAAGACGGAGATTTGCTGATGTCGATAGTTAGTTTGCCTGGACTTAAGGCAATGATAGAAGAAATTAGTCAAAGCCACAATTTACCTAGGTCTGCAGTTCAACAGGCATTAAGAGAAGCACTGCTAAAAGGCTATGAGCGCTATCGCCGTTCTCAACGGCTAGACCAACGATTTCATTTTGACGAAGAATATTTTGACAACTTTGAAGTGGATCTTGATATTGAAGAAGAAGGCTTCCGGGTTTTGTCTACCAAAACCATTGTCGAAGAGGTACAAAATAGTGACCATCAAATTTCTCTCAAAGAAGTCCAGGAAGTTGCCTCTGAAGCACAATTGGGAGACTCAGTGGTTTTGGATGTGACTCCAGACCAAGGAGAGTTTGGTCGCATGGCAGCGATTCAAACCAAGCAGGTGCTCTCTCAAAAACTCCGAGACCAGCAGCGTAAGCTGATTAAAGAAGAGTTTCAAGACCTAGAAGGAACCGTTCTGCAATCTCGATCACTACGATTTGAGCAGCAGTCTGTGATTATGGCGCTCAGCAGTGGTTTTGGTCGGCCAGAGGTAGAAGCCGAACTGCCCAAACGGGAACAGCTACCCAATGATAACTATCGCATTAACTCCACCTTTAAGGTTTATCTCAAAAAAGTCCGGGAAGGCCCTCACCGTGGTCCTCAGCTGGTGGTATCCAGAGCGGCGGCTGGTTTAGTGGTCTATCTGTTTGCCAACGAAGTCCCAGAAATAGAAGATGAGGTGGTCAGGATTGTCGCAGTGGCACGGGAAGCTAATCCTCCTTCTCGTCATGTTGGACCAAGGACTAAAATTGCTGTAGATACCCTGGAGCGAGATGTGGATCCGGTGGGAGCTTGCATTGGTGCTAGAGGTTCCCGCATTCAAGTTGTGGTGAATGAATTACGAGGTGAAAAAATCGACGTAATTCGTTGGTCTCCTGATCCATCTACCTATATTGCCAACGCTCTTAGCCCAGCCCAAGTGGATCAGGTGCTACTAGTCAATCCAGAAGAACGTCAAGCTCATGTTTTAGTAGCAGAAGACCAGCTGAGTTTAGCTATAGGCAAAGAAGGACAAAATGTTCGCCTTGCCGCCCGCCTTACGGGTTGGAAGATTGACATTAAAGATGCTGCGCAATACAAAAAAGACACTACCGACATGTCTAAACAGGATACCCTAGAAGAAGAAGATGTCGATAGCAATGAGTTACAGGAAGATTACCAAGAAGGAGTAGAAACACCAGAAAATGTGCTGGATGCTGAGCCAGTGCTTGATTTGAATACTCAAGAAGAAGAATGAGGAATTTTAGGGGTTAACCCTGAGGTGAGGAAAGTTTTGCCAAGGTTGAGAATGGTAATGGTATACAATGATACCCCTAAGCTTGTTGGTTTAGAATGGTAGTGGAGTGTGGGGTTTCGGCTTTGGTCAAGAATTCTTTTACAGTTTTCTTCCAAGCCAATGAGTTATTGAATACTTCCACTTATTGCTGGGTTAGTCTACTCCCCCTACCCCCTACTGCCGGTTGGTGTGGTGATTTTATTCTTGTGTTAGTCATCCCAGTCTCAAGGGTGTGAGGATCTCTACTATAGTTTTTCATCTTCTGCTCACACCACCGGTTAGCCCACATCCGTACCGCCTTCTGGCATTGATTTTTGGTTTCATTGGGTAACTCAATCAGGTAAAACAGGGCGTTTGCCCAATCGCAAACGCCCTACAAGCCTCCATCTACCGTACCCTTTAAAGAAGGAGGACTTTTGAGATTTTCCAAACCGAAAACCCTTATGAAACCAAACTATCGACGTTGTCTTAGCTGCCGGAAAGTAGCACCAAAACAGGAGTTTTGGCGTATTGTCCGAGTCTATCCGTCACGAAAGGTACAATTAGATCAGGGTATGGGTCGTTCAGCTTACTTATGTCCTCAACTGAGTTGCCTAGCGGCGGCTCAAAAGAAAAACCGACTGGGGCGATCACTGCGTGCATCGGTGCCAAAAAATCTGTACGAAACTTTATGGCAGCGTTTAGCTACCATGCCAAGCCAACCCAATTTAGGTAATTAAAGGGTGAATCTAGCAGCAATTTCTTCCATGTATGTTCGTCCGGGGAACATAAGTAATCGTTAGGATACTAAGGAAGTCATTAGTTCTATTGATGCTCTGGTTTCAACAGGGAGGTGAATTTACTTCGATTATACGCTAGCTACCTTTAAAGGCATACGCGGTGATTAGGCGGTTTAACCGAACCGTCAATTTAAAATGCTGCTTGGCTTTTTTCACAGGAAAGAAGCACGCGATAATAGATAAACTTATCAAACTACCGTTGAGGTGAACACACCAACGAAAAAGCATGGATGGTTGATTATCTGTTGAGCATCGCTTATCTTATCGTTTAAGCTTTCCAATAAAGCTTGATAAAGTAAAAAGTCATTCGAGTAGTTGAGTATGGTTTAACAACACGTAGGTACGACAGGGGAATAGTGCATGAACAGCGGCAAAGTCAGAATTTACGAATTATCACGGGAATTGAATTTGGACAACAAGGAAATTTTGAGCATCTGTGAAGGACTCAATATTGCAGTTAAAAGTCACAGTAGCACGATTACAGAATCGGATGCCCAACGGATTCGCACGACAGCCGAAAAATATTCTGACCAACTAGCAGCTGTAAGCAATAGCGAAGGTGAGTCATCGGCAAATAAAGGTTCTAAGTTAAGCTCTGGTAAATTAGTTCGACGTCCCAAAGGGGAGCGGAAGCAGCAAATTGTGGAGCTTCGTAAGCACAAACGCAGTTCTGGGAATACTTCTAGCCAGAGAAGTAATCAAATGGCAATCCCACCCCAACCTCCCATTAAGCCGACTGCTATACCCCCTCGTCAACCTAGCACTCTCAATCGACCTAAGCAGGTCATTGAACAGGACACCAAGATTAAGCAGGATACTAAACCAGAACTAGCTGCTAAACCAGAACTAGCCGCTAAACCAGAACCAGCCGCTAAACCAGAACTAGCCGCTAAACCAGAACCAGCAGCTAAACCAGAACCAGCAGCTAAACCAGAACCAGCAGCTAAACCAGAACCAGCAGCTAAACCAGAACCAGCAGCTAAACCAGAACTAGCCGCTAAACCAGAACTAGCCGCTAAACCAGAACTAGCCGCTAAACCAGAACTAGCCGCTAAACCAGAACCAGCCGCTAAACCAGAACTAGCCGCTAAACCAGTCCAGAAGATTTCACAGCAGAGTACTGCCTCAGCTAAGATTACAGAAAAACCAAAATTAACTGGACCTCCTGTCAGAGTATCACAATCAAAAAGTCAGCCGGCTAAGGTTGAACGACCGATAAAGTCAAACCAAAAAGGTTCTTCCGGTTCAAAGTCAGTAAAGAGTCCAACTCCTAACAAATCCCCTAACAAATCCCCTGTTATTAATAAACAGTCAACGCCCTCGGAAACATCACCACCAAAGCGTTCTAGTTCACCAAGACCAACCGTTCCTGAACTCCAGCGACCTCCAAAAAGAACCAAACCAGGTCTTGATAAAGACAATTCTCAAGTAGCAGCAATCGATGCTGACTCAACGGGTCTGACAGATGATGGCTCTGATCAAGAGACCAACACCTTAGTCAATGAATCTGAGGAACTGCTCAAGGAGGTCAAGCTCCGGCGACCATCTGTCCCCCGACCTGCTAAGAAAAAAGAGTGGGAGGCAGAAAATGGAGAAGACGAAGACAAAGCCCAGAAGGGTAAATCCGCCAAACTCAAGCGGCGACCTAAAATGATTCTGGATGATGAAGATGATATTGAAACAGAATCAGATCAAATCGATAACAAAATCGATGGTTCATTTTCAGTTAGTCTTTCTCTGGCTCGTCCTCCCAAACCAAAGTCACTACAAAAACAGCAAAGCCAAGCACATACTGCCAGTGTTAACCAAAAGAAGAAGCCTGCTAAAGCCAGTAGTAGCAACAAGTCGGATCAGCGCGATCGCCGTCGTACACAGAAAAGTCAGCCCAAACGCCCAGAACAAATTGTTTTGAGAGACTCACTCACCATTAGAGACCTGGCTAATCAACTTGCTATTGCAGAAACTGACATTGTTAAAATGCTCTTCTTCAAAGGCATAGCTGTGAGTGTTACCCAGACTTTGGATGTTCCTACTGCCACAATGGTAGCTGAGGAAGTGGGAGTCAAGGTCGAGATGGAAGAAGAAGCCTCTGCTGCGACTAAGGTGGAAATGCTGGATGTCCAAGACCTGGAAAACCTCGAGCGGCGTCCACCTGTGGTGACAATTATGGGTCATGTTGACCACGGTAAAACGACTCTACTCGATGCCATTCGTGAAGCAAAAGTGGCTCAAGGAGAAGCCGGTGGAATTACCCAGCATATTGGTGCATACCACGTAGATGTTGAGCATGAGGAGAAAATTCAACAGGTTGTCTTCTTAGACACCCCCGGTCACGAAGCCTTTACAGCCATGCGGGCAAGGGGAACAAAAGTAACCGATATTGCTGTGCTAGTAGTAGCGGCTGATGATGGGGTGCAACCTCAGACCCTTGAAGCCATTAGTCATGCTAGAGCTGCTGAAGTTCCCATGGTCGTTGCTATTAACAAAATTGATAAAGCCGGAGCTCAACCTGATCGGGTTAAGCAAGAATTATCAGAACGGGGCTTGGTTCCAGAAGAATGGGGTGGTGAAACGATCATGGTACCAGTGAGTGCTATCCAAAGGGAAAACTTGGATTCACTGCTGGAGATGATTCTATTGGTCTCAGAGCTAGAAGAACTCTCTGCTAATCCGGATCGACCAGCCAAAGGTACGGTGATTGAAGCTCACCTCGATAAAGCTAGAGGGCCTGTTGCTACCTTCTTAGTGCAAAACGGTACGCTGCGGGTGGGTGATAGCCTGGTTGTTGGTTCAGTTTTCGGTAAGGTCAGAGCCATGCTTGATGACCGAGGACAGCGAGTCGAACAAGCCAGTCCCTCGTTTGCTGTGGAAGTCCTTGGCTTGAGTGATGTTCCAGCTGCTGGTGATGAGTTTGAAGTCTTTGAGAGCGAAAAAGAAGCCCGGGCAGTTGCTGGAGAAAGAGCTCAACAGCAACGTCAATCTCGCCTGCAAACTCGCATGAAATCACGGCGAGTTACCCTCACTGAATTATCAGCCCAGGCTCAAGAAGGTGAACTCAAGGAACTCAACTTGATTTTGAAGGCAGACGTTCAAGGCTCGGTGGAAGCTATTCTGGGATCCCTCGAACAGCTGCCCCAAAATGAAGTGCAAATTCGAGTTCTACTGGCTGCCCCTGGGGAAGTCACCGAAACGGATGTGGACTTAGCGGCTGCTAGTGGTGCAGTTATTGTTGGCTTTAACACTACCTTAGCTCCTGGTGCTCGACCAGCAGCTGAACAGGAAGGGGTAGATGTGCGGGAATACAACATTATCTACAAACTCCTGGATGATGTTCAAGGTGCTATGGAAGGTCTGTTAGAGCCAGAAGAGGTAGAAGAACCATTGGGTGAAGTAGAAGTTCGAGCTGTCTTCCCAGTGGGTCGTGGTGCCGTTGCGGGTTGCTATGTACTCTCAGGCAAAGCCGTGCGCAATTGCCGTTTACGAGTGCGGCGTGGTAGCAAAGTTATCTACGAAGGAGTTTTGGATTCCCTCAAGCGTGTTAAGGATGATGTCAAGGAAGTCAATGCTGGCTACGAATGTGGTATGGGTGTTGATAAATTCAACGACTGGGCGGAAAAAGATATCATTGAAACCTATCAGATGGTAACCAAGCGACGGACTCTCTCCCTGAAGTAGGGCTGAGGGGTGTTCTTACCCAGGCATCCATTGCCGGGTAGGTTGTTTTGTTTAAGGTTGAAGGTTAAAGGTTATTGAGACGAGTTGCTCTGTGGCAAGCTTGCAATTGTCAAGGTTCCATCCAAAGCAACTTTTAACCTGTTAACCGATAACCTCCAACCCTAACCCTGCCAAATTGTAAGTATTAAGTGTTGCTAAAAGCACAATCCTAAAAAAGCAGATAGGATAGTGTACAGGTAAGCTTAATAGTTTACCACTTAAGCATGACCCAACTAGATTCATCTGTATTAAATTTTGGTAAGGTGCATATGGCAAGCTTCGTTAAATCCGAATCCGGACCATTAGATCACGACACTCAAGTTTGGGACAGTCTTAAACAAGCCATAGCCGCTAGTTCAGGATTCCAACGCTGGCAAATGGAACATCCCTTGGGTGAACAATTTCAGGATTACAGTCTTGATAGCCGAGTGCGTCGTTACTTACGTGAAACTCTAGAAATGCTTGCCTACTGAAATCCTTAGGGTTTCCTGTCAACGGTCAACGGTCAACTGTCAAAGGCTGCTGGACGAAAGACAAATGAGGAAGGATAATTAGCATTGCTGCTGATTTTGGACTTGACATGGCCTTTGAATATCCTGATGACCTGAAATACCTTGATAGCCACGAATATGTACGGCTTGATGGAGAAATTGCCACTATTGGTATTACCGCCTTTGCCATTGACCAACTGGGTGACTTAGTTCTTCTGGAACTCCCAGAAATTGACGACACTATCGAGAAGGGTAACAAAGAAAATGACAAAAGCTTTGGTACCATTGAATCGGTCAAGGCAGTTTCGGATCTATATTCCCCGGTATCGGGTACGGTGGTAGAAAGAAATGAGGAGATGATCGAGGCTCCTGAACAGATTGCAGAAGACCCCTATGGTGAAGGCTGGTTAATTAAAGTGCGGCTGAATGACCCTGATAACCCACTGGAGGGTGTCCTTTCTGCTGAGGAGTACCGTGCCAAAGTCGAGGCAGAGTAGATTATAAATTGGGTTTAACAGCAAGTAACTTAAGATACAGCTATAGCGAAGGTTCTGTAAAAAGCTGATAAATAGGGTTGTCATCACTACACCCAGCTGTGTAAAGTTGTGTATCTAGAATCAATCTAGCAACACCCCTAGCTTGTCAAATGCTAGGTTTTCATATTGTATATTTAGAACTAAATTGCTTTAGTTCTAAATCGCTTTAGTTATACATCCGGGCTTTGTGTATCTATAGATTTACAGATTTACCAACTTAGGGGGTCACAGCCATCAAAAGTGACCCCCGCCTTCGCTGCTTAATTCACAAATTGATTTACTATGCAGAATTTGGATATCCAGGATCAAAAAAATAGAGCAAATACTCAGTCGTTGCTGAAATCTGACCCCAATCTTTCCGCATCACAAACACTACCATCTACCGATGCTTTTGTCAATCGACACATAGGTCTAAATCCAGATGCAATAGAGCAAATGCTCAAGGTCCTGGGTATATCCACTATAGATAGCCTGATTGAGCAAACTGTACCCGCCGCTATTTGGCTTAATCAACCCCTGCAGTTACCACCAGCCCAAAGCGAGTATGCTGCCCTGGCTCAGCTAAAAGAAATTGCCTCTAAGAATCAAGTATTCCGGTCTGTCATTGGCATGGGATATTACGACTGCATTACCCCACCTGTAATTCAACGGAATATCCTAGAAAATCCTGGTTGGTACACGGCTTACACCCCTTACCAAGCAGAAATTGCTCAGGGGCGACTCGAAGCACTACTCAATTTCCAGACAATGATTATAGACTTGACTGGTCTGGAAATTGCTAATGCTTCCTTGTTGGATGAAGGAACAGCAGCAGCGGAAGCTATGAGCATGAGCTATGGTCTGTGTAAGACGAAAGCCAAACACTTCTTTGTTTCCCAAACCTGTCATCCCCAAACTATCGCAGTGGTACAAACCAGGGCTAGACCTTTGGGAATTGAGGTGATTGTTGGTGACCACCGCACTTTTGAATTTGACCAAGATATTTTTGGAGCTCTGCTTCAGTACCCAGCAACGGATGGCACGATATACGATTATCGGGAATTTATTGATAAGGCTCATGGTGCTAAAGCCTTAGTAACTGTGGCAGCTGACATTCTAAGCCTTACCCTACTTACACCCCCTGGAGAATTCGGAGCTGATATTGCCATAGGTTGTACCCAGCGCTTCGGTGTTCCCTTAGGATATGGGGGACCTCATGCAGCTTATTTTGCTACTCGGGCAGCTTATAAACGGCAAGTACCAGGACGTATCGTTGGTGTATCAAAAGATGCTAATGGTAAACCAGCACTGCGCTTGGCACTGCAAACCCGTGAACAACATATCCGTCGTGACAAAGCTACGAGCAATATTTGTACTGCCCAAGTGCTGTTGGCGGTGATAGCTTCAATGTATGCAGTTTATCATGGGCGAGAGGGAATCAAACGTATTGCCGAGAGAATTCATCAATTAACGGTTATCCTGGCGGAGGGACTGAAACGCTTAGGTTACAGTATTAGCTCAGAACCGTTTTTTGATACCTTGCGCGTAGAATTAAGCGATCGCTCTGTGTCCGGAATTATCGAAGCAGCTGAAGCACGTCAAATTAACCTACGTATTATTGATTCAACTACTATCGGGATTTCCCTGGATGAGACAACGACGGCTGGGGATTTAGTAGACTTGTGGGAAATTTTTGCAAGTTTAGGGGAACCCAGCAGTGCATCCCTACTCTTTACTGTGGAAGAGTTGGCGGCTGAGGTAACAACTAAGGTGACAGCTGATTTTAATGAACCATTTGCTCGCCGTAGTACCTACTTAACCAACCCAGTATTCAACCGCTATCACTCAGAAACAGAGTTACTGCGCTATTTGCACCGCCTGGAAAGTAAGGATTTGGCTCTAAACACCTCCATGATTCCTCTGGGTTCGTGTACCATGAAGCTGAATGCCACTGCTGAGATGATGCCAGTGACATGGCCGGAATTTGGCAAGATTCATCCGTTTGCTCCCCTGTCCCAAACTCACGGATATCAAATTATATTCCAGCAGCTGGAAGAATGGTTAGCAGAAATTACTGGCTTTGCTGGCATTTCTCTTCAACCTAATGCTGGTTCCCAAGGGGAATATGCAGGATTACTCACTATTTGTAAGTACCATCAAAACCGGGGAGAAAGCGATCGCAATATCTGTCTAATTCCTACTTCTGCCCATGGCACCAATCCCGCCAGTGCGGTGATGGCTGGCTTAAAGGTGGTGGCTGTTGCTTGTGATGAGATGGGCAACATTGATTTAGATGATTTGAGGAAGAAGGCCGAGCACCATAGCCAAAACCTAGCTGCTCTGATGGTGACTTATCCCTCTACCCATGGTGTGTTTGAAGAAGAGATTAAAGATATCTGTGCCATTGTCCACAACCATGGGGGGCAGGTTTATATGGATGGGGCGAATATGAATGCCCAAGTGGGACTGTGCCGTCCGGGGGACTTTGGGGCGGATGTGTGTCACCTGAACCTGCACAAAACCTTCTGTATTCCCCACGGTGGGGGTGGACCTGGCATGGGACCAATTGGGGTGATGCCTCACTTAGTACCATTCCTGCCCAAAACCTTACAGCCTCAACCTTCCACTTTATCTATTGGTGCAATTTCTGCGGCACCCTGGGGAAGTGCCAGCATTCTACCGATTTCCTGGATGTATATTGCCATGATGGGGAGTGCGGGGTTAACTGAGGCGACTAAGGTGGCTATTCTTAATGCTAATTACATGGCTAAGCGGTTAGACCCTTACTATCCTGTTCTGTACAAGGGGAACAATGGATTAGTAGCTCATGAGTGTATTGTGGATTTGCGATCGCTTAAAAAGTCTGCGGGCATCGAAGTGGATGATATTGCCAAACGCCTGATGGATTATGGTTTCCATGCTCCAACGGTATCCTGGCCTGTAGCGGGGACAATGATGGTGGAACCTACTGAAAGCGAGTCGAAGGAGGAACTCGACCGTTTCTGTGATGCCATGATTGCCATCCGCCAGGAAATTAAAGCGATTGAATCGGGTCAGGTAGACCAAAGGGACAATCAGCTGAAGAATGCTCCCCATACTGCAGAAGCCTTGATAGTCAGTGAATGGACTCATCCCTATACCCGTGAAGAAGCTGCATATCCTGCATCTTGGTTAAGGGAACACAAGTTTTGGCCTGTGGCAGGGCGCATAGATAATGCCTTTGGGGATAGGAATTTGGTTTGTTCTTGTGAGGGAATGGAGGCGTATATCTAAGTCCAGAGTCAATGGTCGAGTGTGGGGAGATGGTGAGGCAGCGGGGTATTGGAGCTTTCCCCCACTCGCGCTTTGCTGTGGTTCCCCCCACTCGCGCTTTGCATCAAGACAACAGGTAATCATTTTGTTGATTTGTTGAGAGCTGAGCACTGATGGCTGACTGCTGAGAGCTGACCGCTAACCGCTAAATGCTCACACTCTTCAAAAATAACGTTTCTAAGCACGATGACGAATCACTCCCGGTAACTGGCGCAGCACATCATTTTTATATCGAGCGAATTTTTTAATGGCATCTTGATTGACAATATTCTTTTTAGGAAGATTAACAGTAATCGTTTCTTCCATTTGCCATGGATCAAAGTTTTCCCAGTTTTCAAAGTAGGCTTGCAAGTACAGCCAATAGGCTAGATCGAGCTGAGCATCGTATACAATCAGAATACATGGCATTGGTTCTTTTAACCATGGCTCTATGTCTGAGCGTCCTAGGGGAAAGCCGATTGTTTCTTGATCAGCGGCTAGCATGCTCAGAAAATCGGTTGCCTTTAGCTTGACGTAAATTTTACCATTTTCAAGTTCACAATTGGCATCATAGGTAAAGATAATTAGGTCAAACCCATAAGTGTACTCAAGCTCAACTCGTTCTACTGAGTAACCACATAAGAATACATATCGTTCCACATAATTGATACTGATATCAGCAATAATTTGTTCTCTCGGTCGTTTTTTTGACGTCATTGACCGGAAGCTATAGAAATGGTTTACTCTATAGCTTACAGCAGTTTTCAATTGGGTCAGTACTTTCGTTCTGGGTTTTAGGGAGCAGGGAGTAGGGAGCACCGAGTAGGGAGTAGGGAGTAGGGAGTAGGGAGTAGGAAAAAATCCTGTGTACCTGTGTACTGTGTACCTGCATCGCTAAATAAAAGCGATCGCTTATCCCCGTAGACAAGCGATCGCTTTTATTATTCAGAGATTATCCAATGAAAAATCCGATTTAACTACCAGCTAGGACAAAATCCACTTCATCAGCTCCGTCAGTTTGATCTTGACCAGAGGTAATTTGTTCCCCATTCACTTCAACAGCGAAAGGTGTGCTGTCTAAATTGATATTGTAATCCGTTGCGTCAGCAGTGTATCCCACACTAGCTACCATCTTACGACCCTCATCGGTATAGATGAATGCCAACATTTGGTTTTTTTCTTTCTGATTGTCGTAAGCCCAAATGACCATATATTGTTGGTCTTGATAGTCGAATACTTTAGGCGCACGAGTGGGGACATAACGACCAGGAGCTCCAAAGCTAACATCCAAGAAGTTTTGCACAGAACTGTCTTGTACGATAGCGTAGGCAACTTCTTCGGGAGAGGTAACTTCTGCGTCACCTTCACTTTCGTCCCTCTCCTCTTCTTTATCACGGTTGCGGAAATAATCCACAGCCACTTTAGTTCCGACCGCACCGACTGCTGCTATACCAGCACCCATTAGTATGTTGCGCAGTTTACTCATTTGTTGTTATGGCCTATGACTATCAACGCATTATAATATAGCAGTTCTCAATTCCATAGTGTTTACAGATTCTGGATCACAAAGGGTTTGATAGCACTACTACTCCACTTATTCTTGAGTTTCTCAACTATAAATGGCCGAATTACAAACTTAGGGGGCACACCCTGATGTACATCAATCCTTAGAAACGTATGAGGAGAGCGAGCTGTTCTACCTTTACCTTTGCGTCCGATAAATAAAAGCGATCGCGCCACCATTTGAACATAACCGCCCTGACTAATTTCCATCACTTCAACCTCATCTTTGCGCTGACCCCGCAAACTAGCACCACTTCCCCCACAGACCAGCCAATTTAAATTGGAGTCAGCATGTTTAGTATCAAGGGTACGCAAATGCTCAAAGCAATGGGCGTGTCCACTTAAGATTAAATCTACCAGTGGTCGTTTTTCCGGTAGGGAACCAATAGCAGCAGCGACCTGATCCAATACTTGGCGTAAATGGCCACGAACTGCGATCGCATCTGGCTGCTCCCATCGAGTTGTTTCCGTTAAATAGGGAGAGTGATGAAGATAGTGCGTTTACGTCCGGCGCATGTACCGCTGCTCGTTTGGATAAAAAATCCCCTATCTCTGGGCTGACATGCTCGAGAATGTGATCACGAACTGCTTCTTCTATGCCTGCCAAGGTTTTAACCTGTTCAGGGTCTGTTTCTACGCACACGCAAAGCGGCAATTGCTCGGGCGTGGGCTTTGATTTGGGCATGTTTGTCAGCATCCATACTGATCTGATCATAAATCAACTTCTCAAAGCTTAGCTCTAATTTGTCAAAACAGAACTTTAGTCTTTATGCTCCCTGTAAAATCGGGATGCACTCTTCCGTCAGGGTTTTTGTCGCCCTCGTCAAGGCCACGATATTCATCTTTAACACCATTAGCAACAATCCCTAAAACTTTAATTTGAGACAGTTTCAGATTCTCAAGAGCTTGGGTCAGAGCAGAACGGTCTGTTTTCTCAATCCGAGTTACCAGAATCAACCCATCGGTGCTAGGGGTAAGCAAGGTAGTATCTGCTAATCCCAAAACTGGGGGAGTATCATAAATGACTAGGTCAAACATTTCCTCGAAATATTTGATTAATCTTTTCATTTTCTCGGAATAGAGCAGTTTGGTAGGGTCTGAAGTAATTTCCCCTGTAGTTAAAATTGATAAGTTAGGGTGCTCAGGTCGTTTTTGGGTAATTACATTTTGAATTAGCCATTTTAAGTTAGATATACTCCGGCAATTAATTTGATCTTCACTTGGAAGTAGCCATCTTAATGGATATCTAAATTTGTACTTAATTCGATTTGTAATTTTATTTTTTAATTGATCTATAGATGTCGATTCGGGATTTAGCGTGTCAATTAGCTGTTTTAATTCAGATATACTCGGGTCTTCAATTATATTATTATTGTCGTAGTTAATTAGCGCTTTAATAAATAGCGTTAGGTTATCGTCGGCAATTAAATTTATTAATCCACACTCCTTGGGTAACTCCAATCTTGGATGAACTTGGGGTTTACGCATATCTGCATCCACTAATAACACCTTTTTTCCCATCGCTGCGGCTGTTTGAGCCAGGAAAACCGCAATGGTTGACTTCCCATCTCTAGGCAGAGCTGAACTGATTGTCAGAGAACGGATTGGGCGGTCTGAACTCAGTAATTGAATATTGGTATTGAGTATTCGTAGAGCTTCCAAAAAGTGTGAGGATTGGGAGTAACCATCATAGATGTAAGGCGTTGATTTTTGCTTCAAAGCTGGTATTAGCCACGTAAAAGGTTTAGACAATAAACCTCCTACTTTGGCTAGGGAGTTATTACTTGGCGTTGCTGCTATTTGTTTATTAATGGGGATATTCCCTAACAAATGGAGTTTGGTTTGCTGTTTTAGTTCCAGGGCAGTGTGATAAACGTTATCTAATTTTTCCAAAATCAAAGCCACACCAATGCCTACAGCAAGACTAGCTACAGCTCCCAAGGTTATACTACGTTGAATATTAGGAGAGATGGGAGCCACTGGCCGAACTGGGGCTTCAATTACTTCCCAAGGAATCTCGGTTTGGGCGGCTTCGATTTGCAACGTTTCCCAGGTAGCCCGAAAACGGTTTAACCCTTCAGTAGCAAGTTGTATTTCTAGCTGTAAGTCGCTATATTGTCTGGTTAAAGCAGGTATTTGTTGATCCTGTTGTTTTAGCTGTTGTTCGGCAACTAATAAGGTTTGACGTTGGGTTTCAAGCCTTTGCACTTCAGTTACAGCTTCTGCTAACTTGGCTCCTAAAATTCGCTCTGCTTCTTGCTCTAGGATCGGCAGGAGGTTTTGCCGTTGATTTTGCAGAAGTCGAATCGCTGTGCTTTGTGGTTGGAAGCGAGTTAATTCTTCAGCAATTTGCGTTTCCACCTCTCTTAACTGACCAATAATTTCCTGATATAGTGTAGCTTCACTAAGAGCGGCCACAGCCCCAGTTTCTTCTTGTAGAGAACTAAGATTGAAGCGGCTTTTAGCTAATTGTTGTTCAAGGGCTAAGTTTTCCTCCTTCAAGGCGGTCATTTGAGACGTGATTTGTGCAGCTTTCATCTCTGGGTCAGTGAACTGATATCGCTGTCGAAAGGCTTGTAATTGGTTTTGCAGTTCATTTACCCTGGCTTGTAAAGATGGTAACTGGTTTTCAATGAATTGAATCCCTTGGCGTAAGTTAGTCTGGCGCTCGTTCAGGGAGTAGTTCAGGTAGACTTTGGCTAATTGGTCTAAAATCGTGAGGATAAGATCCGGATCGTTTCCCTGGTAGCTGATTTCCAAGATCTTAGTTTTCCCTAAGCGAGTAATTTTTAAATTGCCAATTAAGGAATCATAACTAATTTCAGGATAGTTTTTTTTGATTTCTGCGAGCACTACTTCCATGAGCTCAGGACTACGCAGGACTTGAATTTGGGTTTGGTAGTCTAAACTAGATTGAATGTTTTGGTTCCCTAAACCAGGCGTTAAACTGCCTAAGTCATTTTCAGCATTAACAGGCTCTACTAAAATCCGAAATTTGCTTTCGTAACTTGGCTCTTCATTTAAAGTTCTCGGGATGACGAAGGATATCCCTGTCACTGTTACCCCTACAATGACTACTCCTCGCCGTCGCGCTAGCGCAAACCAACGCCCTAAATCCCACTCACTGTCTTCTGGTTCTAACGACTGTGACCCTTGAGGTAAAGGGGGAAAGCTACCGTTACTACTTGGAACTGGGGGAGGAGAGGGAGAAAAGTTATGAACCATTGAGTTTCGCTTCCAATTTAATCAGGGGGATCCTAGAACAGTTGACTACACAAGAGTTGGTTGGTACCGGTTATACAGAGATATGGCACCTTCAATTAAAAGCTCTAAAATTTATAATTCAGCAGTCATTATTCAGGATTAATAATAAATTATTTTTAATTGTTTTATTATCAAGTCATTTAAATTTATATATAGATAAATATAATTTAAAACAAGGAACGTAAAGGATTCAATATTTTTAAAATTGGTTCTAAAATATTAGAGATAGTATCAGTTATTTTGGTATAACTGGAGCGACCAGCAATGATAATATCGTTCTGGGATAGCAGAGGGTTAGTTTGGGGATCAATTCCTTGTTTAAAATTGACTTCGATTTCCCTTCGCGTTAGGCTACCATCAGGATTAAAACGAATTAGCTCCACAATTTTTTCTGCTCGCTCATTAAATCCACCCACAGAAAGCAACGCTTCATTAAGAGTGGTATTAGATGGCATTTCGACTGTTCCTGGTTGTTTCACTTCTCCAGCAACATTGACCCGAATTACATCTGGAGAAAGGTTAGTCGAGGCAATTTGAGCAGCTTCTGTGGCAGTAATTTCTCTGGCAGTAGGAATAATTACTGTGTCTCCCTTTTGCAAGGCCAAATCTTGACTAAGGTCGCCATCTTGTAATAATTTCCAGAGGTTAATGTTAATCAGTTGTTCAGTGCCATCGCGAGTGGGGCGACGCACTTGAATTTCCCGCACGTTAGCTGAGGGTTTAATGCCTCCGGCGGTTTGAATCGCTTGACTAACTGTCGGGCGACTAGTACCGTTTTGTCCTCCTTCTAGGCGGTAAGCCCCTGGTCGAAAGACTTCCCCTACCACGGCAACATCAGATATTTCCTCAGTGCTAGCCAGATTAGACGCTGCTAGTTGAGCGGTTTTGGTTAAGTCAACCGAAAGTGTGGCTGGAATCATAATTACATCCCCATCCCGCAAAATCAGGTCTTGACTTAAGTCACCAGTTTGCAGCAGTGCCCAAAGATTGAGGGTAATAGTCTGGGTGATACCAGAAGGTTGAGAACGCCGAATTTTGACTCCCTCTAAGTCCGCCGCTTGGGTTATCCCGCCAGCAAGCTGGACCGCTTGAGCGAGACTGGGAAACTGGCCATCATTGACGAAAGGTAAAATGTAGGAGCCTGGTTGTTTAATTTCCCCAGAAATAGCTATTTTTAAGGGGCGGGGTTTTACTAAACTTACCGTGATGGCAGGAGAGCGCAATTCCGATTGATATTTAGCTGCGATCGCGATTTCGGCTTCTTCTAAGGTCATGCCGTCAACGCTCAGTTTCCCGACTAAGGGCAACTTGATAGAGCCATCTACACCAACCTGTTGTTCGCCACTAAATTCTGGCATCTTGAAAATAGTAATTAGAATCAAATCACCTGCACCAAGGGTATAGGTCTGGTCTATAACAGGGCTAACGGGCTCTACAGCAGGTACAGGAGTGGTAACATCAGTTGGATAGGGGGATGGTAGTGTCTGGGTAGGTTTACCAAAGGTCGGCAGAGGTACGATTTCTGTGGACTGACCTTGGGACGATGGTAGTGTCTGGGTAGGTTGCTCAAAGGTCGGCAGAGGTACGATTTCTGTGGACTGACCTTGGGACGGTGTTGGTCTAGATTGAGCAATAGTCGATTGAGCAATAGTCGATTGAGCAATAGTCGGAGCAGGTAGAATCTCCCTCAGCTGTTCACCATTAGGCAGTAATTCCCTGAATGTAACCATAGCTAAGTTCCCAGAAGCAGCTAAGTTGGCATGGGCAAGGATAATCTCAGGATGATCCTCTACTTGATTAGACCTCTGGAACAATAGACCTTTTGCAAAAGTATTTTTCTGATACTGTTCTTGATGGAATAGCGAGTGGGGAGGAGCTGTGTTGGTCACCTGCGCCCGCACCTTGTAAACCCCTTGGGAACCCTCTTTGGCCGACTGCATCGCTTTTCGTGAATTCTTGTTCACTGTTGCCTGTTCCGAGATCCGCTGTTCCCTCTTCTGAAAGAAGTCTAATGAACCTTTAACCCAAGTTACCTCTGAGCTAAAGGTTAATTTCCCCGGAGATCTATTGGTATTGTTGGCATTTGCTACCACCTCCGATTTCGTTTGTTTGTCCACCTTAGCTATCCCTGGAGCTGGTATTTCAGATTGTGCTGTCACTAATTCTGGAGTGGGAGCACCTGGCAAGGGGAAGGAACTTTGGCTAACTGGGGTAAACGTGGAAATCATCTGAGCTCGGGGTTTTTTCGGTACCTTCACTGGAGCTGCATCGACTGTAAAGACAATTTCGGGATGATCCTCTGCTTGATTAGACATCTGGTAAAACGAGCCATTAACCCAAGTCACCTCTGAGCTAAAGGTTAATTTCCCCAGAGGTCTATTGGTATTGTTGGCATTTGCTCCTAACTCCGATTTCTTTTGTTTCTCGACCTTAGCTATTGGGGAAATCATCTCAGCTCGCGGTGTTTTCGGTACCTTCACTGGAGCTGCATCGACTGTTTCAAATCGCATTGTGAGCAAATCACCGCCAACGGAGCGAGCAACAATTCGATCAATCGGTAGTGTTTTAACTATCTCTGGCGGAATAACGGTTGCAGCAGGAAGGGATGGTTGAATCTTTGCAAAGTTTTTTGGGCTAACGGTTTGTCGGCTGAGCCCTGGTAGGGTTGGCTGTGAATTACTTTGGTTTAACTGAGATTGGGTAAGGGAAAACTTTGGCTTAGCAAACGTTTGTGGGAAAGTATTGGCTTTTGAATCTTGGGGATTGGTATCCTTTTTTCCTTGATGGAAGGAACTGACCTTTCTTGATTGATCAGTACAAAGCAGTTGGACAATAGGACTATCAAGGGAAAACTTGGGATTAGCAAAGGTTTTTGGGAAAGTATTGGCTTTTGAATCTTGGGGATTGGTATCCTTTTTTCCTTGATGGTAGGAACTGACATTTATTGATTGATCAGCACAAAGTAGTTTGACAATAGGACTATCTTTATAATTCCAATTGTTACTCAGCCCAAACCCTAAAGAATAGCTAACGGCGGCTGACATGGGAATCAGTACTAAGGCTCTAAGCATAAGATTATTTTATGGACTTCAACAAACTCCAATTTTTGGACTAAGCACCTCGGTAATTCTATCAGTAAGGTTTATCGAGCAACAGAAAATTTGCTGATTAGACAGTAAAGTAAGTTATCTAAAACCAGTTAGAGCTTCGGTTAGGTTAACAACGTTAACCTAACTTTGGTTAGTTTTGTCTGGGTAGTAATGTAGAGCTGTTACCAATAGCTTTTGAAAGTTCAACAGGACTTATAGTTACTACATATAGTTAAAGAGTCACTACGGGGAGAGGCTGAGGGTAACTGTCACGGACCTAAGTTAATGCACCTCTATCCTTAATACTGGTCTTAGTGTAGTTATCAGGATTATTCCCTACAGGATTCTTTTCCTGCAATCATTGATGACCCTGCCCCGATGATAGCATTGCTAAGACGTTAAAGTGACGGTTCTTTTGTTAATAAGTAATTATACTTGATTATAGCAGTTTGACCTTGGGTAAGTTACCTCGTCCTGGGTTAATGGGATTAGGGAACAGGGATTAGGGAGTAGGGAACAGGGATTAGGGAACAGGGATTAGGGAACAGGGATTAGGGAACAGGGATTAGGGAATAGGGAAAAAATTCTGTGTACCTGATTACTATGATAAACGCTATATTTCTAAAATAGTCTCTAAATCTTGGCCAAGAAATATAATACCAATTATTCGTGCTCACACCGCTACACATCAATTTCATCTCCCCATCTCCCCATCTTCCCATCTGCATCTTTATTCCACCTTTGAAGAATTGGTCTAATTTGCAGGGAAGTGATCGGTAAAATTTAAACGTATCATTAATTTTAGGCTTATAATTCGGTACAAAAGTGAAGGTAATCGTGAATTTAATACTTCATATTTACCTGATTTTTAAGGATGATTACGGATTTAAAAAATTAAGTCTGTTTTAACCACGAATGGATATCGAGTGCTGTCAAAGTGGCTTTTCATTCTATTATACCTATCTTTAACCTCTGATTATTAATATTTTTAGTGATGGAATAATTTAAATTAATCCTGAGATTATCGCTAAGCTTAGTATAAAGGATAGGATAACCCAAGGGAGCATATTATTCATCAGCTAAGAGAATAAACTCTATTCCTACAGTTACTAAATAATCGGCTCCGACTAATTAACAGGTTTTGAGTTAATCTTATCTTAATTAATCATTTTTTGATTTGGTAGCACCAACACTTGCGTATTAATAATATAATTAATGGTATTTTAAGTAAAATAATATATTTTTATTTGAAATAATCCTGAAAACTTTGTTGATTTTAGTAGGAATAAGTGGCTAATAAAATATAGCATATTATTCATCAGCTAAGAGAATAAACTCTATTCCTACAGTCACTACATAAACGGCTCCGAGTAATTAACAGGTTTTGATTGCATCTTACCTTAATTACTGAATCTTTTGCCTGGGAGTGCACTACACTCTGGTAATTACGACCGCCGTAATAAATATTGCTGGTGCAGGTGACGGATCTGGTTTTGTTTTGGATCTTAGTAGATCCAGACGATTCAACAGCTTATGGAAAATCTAGATGCTTGTATGCCTTCTAATTGTGGAAATTTACCAAGTTTATTAGAGCAAGCAAATCAGCTTGCAAAAAAATTAGAGGCTTCTCGAATACGAGCGTCTAGAGGTAATCCTGGTTCTCAGATGTAGTAATTCTTATGCTATTACACCATGGTTTCCCCTGGATATTATGTACTTGCTTTCATTATCGCGGCTTTAATTGTTTTCAATACTATTCCTTTAGTTAAAGCGGCTGCCATCAACTATCAGTATACTGATTTACCAGCCGAGCGTAAAGTGCATCGACAACCGATGGTGCGTTTAGGGGGAATTTCTATTTGTGCTGGCACCTTACTTGCTCTATTTTTAGTATGGAGTCTAGGAGGGTTGGCTGATTTTCCCCCTGACGTTTATTCAGAGGTTTGGGCAGTTGTTCTCGGCAGTTTCTGCTTTTTCTTGATTGGCGTCACCGACGACTTGGTGAGTTTATCGCCCTTAATGCGCTTGTTACTGCAAGCAGGAGTTGCTAGTGTCGCTTGGGAAATGGGGTTGCGGATTAGCGTTGTCAGTCTTCCAGGAGTGGAAATAGTACATTTAGGATGGCTCAGCTTACCCCTGACGGTGCTCTGGCTGACAGGGGTTGTCAACGCCATAAATTGGATTGATGGACTGGATGGCTTGGCTTCAGGAGTAGCTGGTATTGCTGGGGTGATGATTTTCCTCCTCAGTTTGTTTATGGGCGAAACCGAGGCCGCACTAATTAGTGCGGCATTAGTGGGGAGTTTATTAGGATTTTTGTACTACAACTTCAATCCAGCCCAAATTTTTATGGGAGATGGTGGCTCCTACTTCATCGGTTTCACTATCGCTAGTTTAAGTGTGATGGGATTGGTTAAGGATGCCGTAGCTACCACAGTCCTCTTACCCTTGCTGGTCTTGGCAGTACCCCTTTTAGACATGTCTGCTGTGATTACCCTGAGATTATGTCACGGCAGCTCACCTTTCCAGGCCGATCAACGCCATCTCCATCATCGTTTGTTAAAGGCAGGTTTGTCTCATCGAGTAACGGTGTTACTGATTTACGCCCTAACGTTATGGGTTGGCAGTTTAGCTCTAGTGTGTGTTGAGGTTCCTCGCAGTCCGCTAATTATAGGTAGCACAACGATTTTACTGGGATTGATGATTTGGAGAGCATGGGAGTCTGTTCATGGCTCTTTAACTGATGAGGAAGTAGGAAGTCCTGAGTAGGGAGTGGGGAATCGGGAGTCGGGAGTCGGGAGTCGGGAGTCGGGAGTAGGGAGCAGTGCGACCCCGCGCTTTTTCAAAGCTAAGCGTGAACGCGCACTCCCTGGGAGTCGGGAAAAAATTCTTTGTACCTGATCAGTACAAGAATTGCTACAAATCTTATTACATCTGAATTTTAAGCATGGCTGGGGAGATGGCCATCTGGCCATCTCCCCATACTCCGCGCGCCATCTCCGCGCGCTCACTCCTTTCCCACTCGCTTCTTACTCCCCTCCTTCCTCCCTCTCTCCCCACACTTCCCACACCTCCCACACTCCCCACCCTCCTCTTGCCTCTGGCTGCATCTGCTAAAAGCTGTTTGACCTGGTGGTGCTTCAGGGACGGATTATCCTAAGCTACCCAGAAAATCAGGGCTCGCCCGTCCCTGAAGCACCACTAGCAACTCTTGCCTGTTCCCAATTCCCTACGGTGCGTTTGACCCGTAATTAAATTCGCCACGGGTCGCACCGCTCCCGATTCCCAATTCCCGATTCCCGATTCCCGATTCCCTACTCCCGATTCCCTGCTCCCTAAAACAAAAGTACTTCAACCAACTCAAAAGACTATAGGTGGACTTATGGTTCTAATTAAACAACCAAAAACATCGAAACATATGAAAGGCTGCTTACCAACAACAACAGTTAGTGAGCAGTCTCTGCGGCTGTCTGTACTAACTCAGTTTTTTCCTCCTGACTATGCTGCTACTGGCCAGTTAATCCAAGAGTTGGTGATGCAATTGGGCAAACAAGGCATAGATATTAAGGTGTTTACTGGGCAACCAGGCTATGCCTTTGGGACTGCCACTGCACCAATGTATGAAAAGTTGGGAAAAGTACAAATTAAGCGATCGCGTGCGTCTCAACTGTGGCCTCAGCGCATTCGTGGCAAGGCTATGAATGGCTTAATTTTTGCTGTGCGAGCGTTCTTGCACTTAGTTAAAAACTGTCGTCGTCGTAATTTGGTGTTATTAACGACTGCGCCACCGTTTTTCCCTGTGGTTGCCTACCTGGCTCGTAAAATTTTTGGGATGCGCTATGTTTGCCTAATTTACGATTTTTACCCAGACATTGCTGTAGAATTAGGAGTTATTGGTCACAATCATCCCTTAGCTCGATTTTGGAGAGGTCTTAATCGTCGGGTTTGGCGTAAAGCGGAGGCAATTATTGTCCTCAGTTCAGCCATGAAGCAACGAGTAATATATACCTGTCCTAAATTGGCTAACAAGGTGGCAGTGATTCACAGTTGGGCTAACCCACATGTGATTGTGCCACTGGCCAAGCCAGATAACTGGTTTGCCCAAAAGCACAACTTAGTTAATAAATTCACGGTGCTTTACTCTGGTAATATGGGGCGCTGCCATGATATCGACACCATTCTTGAGACTGCTAAATTACTAAAAGACGAACCGATTCAGTTTGTCTGTATTGGTAGTGGCGCGAAGCGAGAGACGTTAATCGAGGACGTGAAGCGCTTAGGCTTAACTAACTTTCTGTTTTTGCCCTACCAAGACAAAGAGGTGCTGCCCTACTCCTTAACCGCTTGCGATCTCTCGTTAGTCAGTGTGATTCCTGGTATGGAAACCTTAGTGGCTCCTAGCAAACTCTACTCTGCGTTAGCTGCTGGGGTTCCCGTGGCGGTAATTTGCTCTCGGGAAGCCTACTTAACTGAGCTGATCGCCAAAGCTAAGTGCGGTGCCAGCTTCGTGAATGGAGACAGCCAAGGTCTGGCTGACTATATCCGCTCTCTGGCGGCTAATCAGGAGTTAGTCAAGTCCCTAGGTCAGGCTGGTCGTGAGTATTTATTAGAGAATTTTACTCCTGAAGTCATTGCTAAACAGTATGATCAGGTTCTTTGTGAAGCGTTGAGTGGGGAATAGGGAGTAGGGAGTCGGGAGTAGGGAGTCGGGAGTCGGGAGTCGGGAGTAGGGAGTAGGGAGTAAGGAGTCGGGAGTAGGGAGTAGGGAGTAGGGAGTAGGGAGTAGGGAGTAGGGGGCGTTGCTTAATAATGGAATGATTTTAAGAGTGAGGTGGAATGGGCATCTTGTGGAATGGGCATCTTGCCCGTTACAATTTTCGGGCGGGCAGGATGCCCACTCTACTCCTATTCAGCGCGAAGACTGACGCAACGCTCCCTATTCCCTGCTCCCTACTCCCTGCTCCCTACTCCCTGCTCCCTACTCCCTGTTCCCTACTGCCTATGACATTGACTTATGGGCTGTTTTTTGATAGTATTATTTACAGGGATTATGGTTTAATAAAATTCAATTAAAGATTAAACAATTTTATCTCAATAATTATATTAATTATCTTTATAATTAGGTATTTGGCTGATCCTTTTAAGCCAAAGGTCAGAATTAATAAGGTCTTAAAGGCAATCAGCGCCAGTAAAGACTTTACCTCATAGGTATAATCAATGCTATATTCCAGCAATTTAGTAAATTGTCCTGAAAGCTCTAGGTTACTAAGAATACAGAATTAGTGCCTAAATAATCAGCACTTATTCAACGATTTATTTTTATTTATGTTTTTTTAAGGAAATTATCGGATAATTGAACCAAGTTATGACATCAATTATTTCAGAACTTTTTTTAAAAATAATACTCAATTGTCCTGAAAACTCTAGATTAATTAGAATAACTAATTGGGGGTTAACTACTAAGGTTTGATTGACTGATTTGTTTAGGAAATAATCGTAAAATATCAGCTATCAGCTATTAACTATCAGCGATTAGCTATCAGCTATCAGCTATCAGCTATCAGCTATCAGCTATCAGCTATCAGCTATTAACTATCAGCGATTAGCGCTACGCGCACGCTACTTGAGGTGCTATCAGCTATCAGCTATCAGCTAATCGCTGTTCGCTGACCGCTGACCACTGACCACTGACGGCTGACCGCTAAAATTAAATACTAGCTAGTTATTACTATCTAGATCCTTATGTTTAGGAGTGGGCTTCGATGGTCCTGTTGATCTCAGTCTCTCCCCACACCACTTTTCATTAGTTGTGATGTCAACAGCAGGAAAGTGATTAAGGGGGAGAGTATGTCTATTATTTTATTTTAGGGAGTAGGGAGTAGGGAGTAGGGAGTAGGGAGTAGGGAGCAGGGAGTAGGGAGTAGGTAAGAGGGAAAAGTGAAAATAATCTTGTGTACTTGATAGTTATACAAACTGCCGTATTTAACACTACCCAAATGTAATTTATAGCGTTTCTCATAGCTATGAGGTACACAATATTTTTAACCTCTTGCCTCTTGCCTCTTGCCTTTTGCCTTTTGCCTCTTACCTACTCCCTGCTCCCTACTCCCTGCTCCCTAAAAACCTATAACTTTGTAGCTCACAAGTTGTATAATTGCTATAAAAGTAGATGTTGGTATAAATTTTATGGAGCAAGTCTTGTGGTGAAATCCCCTACTCCCGTAATAACTCAACTACCTATTCTGGAAAATGGCGATCGCTTAAGTAGAGTAGAATTTGAACGACGCTATGATCAAACGCCTGAAATTAGGAAGGCGGAGTTAATTGAGGGGGTAGTTTATGTGGCATCACCAGTTAGGGTCAATAAGCATGGTCAACCTCATGGTAGGATTATTACCTGGCTAGGGACATATGAAGCCGCAACCCCTGGCATTATGCTGTGTGACAATTCTACAGTGCGGCTAGATTTTGATAATGAACCCCAACCAGACGCTTTGTTGCGCATTGAACAAGACAAAGGTGGACAGTCGAGAATTAGTGAGGATGATTACATTGAAGGTGCGCCGGAGTTGATTGTGGAGGTTGCCGCTAGTAGTGCTTCCTATGACCTCTATGATAAGCTGCGAGCCTATCGTCGGAATGGAGTGAAAGAGTATTTAGTTTGGCTAACCCAGGAGCGGAAGTTTCGCTGGTATGTGTTGCGCGAAGGGGAATATGTGCAGCAGCAGCCAGATGCAGGTATATTGAGTAGCCAGGTGTTTCCTGGATTGCGCTTAGGGGTGGAGGCTTTATTAGCTGGAAAGATGCAGCAAGTGTTGGCGGTATTGCAAGAAGGGATAGATTCCGAGACCCATCAAGAGTTTGTAGCGCGATTATAGCAATTCCACGACTTGTGAGGTACAAATATCTAGGTTTTAGGGAGCAGGGAGTAGGGAGTAGGGAGTAGGGAGCAGGGAGTAGGGAGTAGGGTAAGCTATGAGGTATAGCGCTACGCCCAAGGCAGCTATGCTGAAGGCAGCTATGCTGAAGGCAGCTATGCTGAAGGCAGCTATGCTGAAGTTGACTCTAACAAGGTTTTAGAGGTAAGAGGATATCTCCCAAGTTTTTTTATAGCGTTTCTCATAGCTATGAGGTACACAATATTTTTCACCTCTTGCTAGCATGCCTATTGCTAGCATGCCTCTTGCCTACTCCCTACTCCCTGCTCCCTACTCCCTTTGCTATTACATTGTTCATGACCTATAGCGTTTCTCACAGCTATGAGGTACACAGGATTTTTTGCCTCTTGCCTCTTGCCTGTTCCCTGCTCCCTACTCCCTGTTCCCTGTTCCCTACTCCCTACTCCCTACTCCCTGCTCCCTGCTCCCTAAACCCCAAAATGCTATGCTCAAACTATCAGGTTCAACAGAGGATCATGTACCAAACTGACCCACCCCGTCCTCCCAGGGAAACTATGCCCACTATGTATGATCTACCTAGTGAAGACCCAGAGGAGCCTGGTTTGCCTGACGAATTTCATGACTTCCAACCCCAGCTATTACGGGAAACTTGCCAACCTCCCAACTACCCTAGGGAGGAAATGTTCATTGGTACAGACCTGAATTTATATTACGATAGCCGTAATTCCTTATGGCACAAGCGACCGGATTGGTTTCTGGTATTGGGTGTGACTCCCGCTCAACAACAACAAGACCTGCGCTGGAGTTATGTGGTTTGGCAGGAAGGAAAAGCACCATTTTTGGTAGTGGAACTCCTATCACCAGGTACGGAAGCGGAAGATTTAGGACAAACCCTAAGGTCTGCGAACAAGCCACCTACTAAATGGCAAGCTTATGAGCAATATATGCGGATTCCTTACTATGTGGTTTTTGACCGTTACGATAACCAGTTGCGGGTGTTTCAATTAATGCCCATACAGTATCAGGCGGTAGAACTTTCTGAACCGAAATTTTGGTTTCCAAGACTGGAATTAGGGTTAGGCGTTTGGCAAGGGAAATATCAAGAAACAGAAGGGTTGTGGCTGCGTTGGTATGATGGCGCAGGTAATTGGATTCCAACTTCAGCAGAACGGGCAGAACAGGAACACCAACGGGCTGAACGATTGGCAGAACGATTGCGTAGCCTTGGGGTTAATCCTGATGATTTGTAATTATAGGGAGTAGGGAGTAGGGAGTAGGGAGTAGGGAGTAGGGAGTAGGGAGTAGGGGGAAGAGTTTTAGCTATCAGCTATCAGCTATCAGCTATCAGCTTTTGAATAAAATGAAACAGGCAAGATGCCTGTTCTACACTTGAGGCAACAGGCAAGATGCCGGTTCTACACTTGAGGCAACAGGCAAGATGCCTGTTCTACACTGGGGACACAGGCAAGATGCCGGTTCTACACTTGAGGCAACAGGCAAGATGCCTGTTCTACACTGGGGACACAGGCAAGATGCCGGTTCTACACTTGAGGCAACAGGCAAGATGCCTGTTCTACACTCTTCTCCCCCCTGCTCCCGATTCCCAATTCCCGATTCCCGATTCCCGATTCCCGATTCCCGATTCCCAATTCCCGATTCCCGATTCCCGATTCCCGATTCCCGATTCCCGATTCCCGATTCTAAATTCGCGCATTCCCTGCTCCCTACTCCCTACTCCCTACTCCCTTTGCGATATGAATATACTGACTGACTTAGTTAAAGCACTGCTACGGTATCAAGGAAGAGATTGGCAGAGCTTTGATCCGATTACCCTTCGGAAAGCGGGGATGCCTGGAGTGGAGCCAGATGCTTGTTTCTACATCCAAAATTATCAAGCAATTTTAGGAAAGCGACGACTAGACCTGAGCCAAGATCCACCACCGGATCTCGCCCTAGAAATTGACCTGACTTCAATTACTGATATTAATGACTACATTCCCCTAGCTGTTCCAGAAGTTTGGATTTACAAAGCTGACACAATTCATATCTATCGATTTGAAAGCGATCGCTATTTAGAGGTTCAAACTAGCCAAATTTTTCCAAATTTCCCGGTGAAAGAAACCATTCCCCAATACATTAATAGGGCATGGCAGTTTGGTTCTAGTGTGGCTCTGCGAGAATTTGTTGGACTTCTTGGAGAAGAAGGGAGTAGGGAGTAGGGAGTAGGGAATAGGGAATAGGGAGTAGGGAGTCGGGAGTCGGGAGTCGGGAGAAAAGTTTCAGGGTAAGCTATAGCGCTACGCGCAAGGCAAGAGGCAAGATGCCTATTCTACTCTTGGGGCACAGGCAAGATGCCTGTTCTACTCTTGGGGCACAGGCAAGATGCCTGTTCTACTTTTGGGGCACAGGCAAGATGCCTGTTCTACTTTTGGGGCACAGGCAAGATGCCTGTTCTACTCTTGGGGCACAGGCAAGATGCCTGTTCTACTCTTGGGGCACAGGCAAGATGCCTGTTCTACTCTTGGGGCACAGGCAAGATGCCTGTTCTACTTTTGGGGCACAGGCAAGATGCCTGTTCTACTTTTGGGGCACAGGCAAGATGCCTGTTCTACTCTTGGGGCACAGGCAAGATGCCTGTTCTACTCTTGGGGCACAGGCAAGATGCCTGTTCTACTCTTGGGGCACAGGCAAGATGCCTGTTCTACTTTTGGGGCACAGGCAAGATGCCTGTTCTACTTTTGGGGCACAGGCAAGATGCCTGTTCTACTTTTGGGGCACAGGCAAGATGCCTGTTCTACTTTTGGGGCACAGGCAAGATGCCTGTTCTACTCTTGGGGCACAGGCAAGATGCCTGTTCTACTTTTGGGGCACAGGCAAGATGCCTGTTCTACCATTGCCTTACCACATTTCCCATACTCTTATCCCTACTCACCATACTCCCTGTTTCCGATTCTAAATTCGCGCATTCTAAATTCCAAATTCTAAATTCCCTGCTCCCTGCTCCCTGCTCCCTGCTCCCTGCTCCCTATTCCCTGTTCCCTGTTCCCTGTTCCCTAAAATCCCAAAAGTTGATCACCGAATTTAGAACCCCTATAAAATGAGTCAATCAACACCTCAAACCAAACGATGTCAACGGAACCGGAAGCGTTCTAAACGAAGAACTATTTTATGTCCGATTCATGGTTCCTACCTTGATAGCGTTAGTCAGAAGTATCGGTTGTTTGCTGACCGGCCAGGACAACTTCAGGCGCGTGGTGTTAAACAAAAATATGCCTTGATGCTGATAGCCAGTAAAACCACGGTAGCTATCGAAGGAGAATGGCTAGAGGCTTTTTGGTGTAGTGAGTGCCAGGAAACCAAGTGGTATCACGTGTGCAAGAGTGGCGATCGCATTTATAAGGTATCGTTGGCTCCTGCTGAGTTATGGCAGCAGGTAACAGGGGTGATTGATCCGAATGGCAACTCTTCAGTGGGAGAGTTTACCCGTCGCCAGTCTAAACGAATTGGTTTTCATGGGATTAAGGATTTTGGGGCGATTTAGTTTTTTAGATGAGTAGTTATGATAAATTACTAGCTAAAGTATAGGCAAAATGCCAAGGGCAAGAGGTAAGAGTCGTCAACTAGTAGAGTTGATTAATAACAGAGGCAATCAGTTGAGTTTATTCTTTAATAGTTTCTAAAACAAACTTTGGCATTTTGCCTCTTGCCCAGAAGTGTTTAACGTTTTAATTTTAAACACTTATGAGAATATTATTGCTGATCAAACGCTGATTAATTTCCAGTTAAATGGGAATTAATTTTTGATGCATAATAACTACTGACTAGTGACTCCTAAATTTTAGAGCTTTTAATTCAAGGTGCAAGATATAGCAGTCGCCAGGGCAGTTAGGACATGACAAAAGTCTCAAACCTAAATAAGCGCAAGAGTTTGACTTCTGACTTCTGACTTCTGACTTCTGACTTCTGCTATATCAGTTAGAGAAGCGTTAACGATGAATCGCTTTTTGAGCTTATTAGTTTCACTATAGATTATTTACATAAAAAATTAAGCTTTTCTATGAAAAAATTACTGGTAACAGGCTCCTCAGGATTGATTGGGTCTGAAGTTTGTGGTTACTTTGCTCAACAAGGTTGGCAAATTCACGGTATTGATAATAATCAACGGGCTGTTTTCTTCGGTTCCCAAGGGGATACACGCTGGAATCAGCAGCGGTTGCAAGAGACAATTCAAGATTTTGTTCATCATGAATTCGATATACGCGATCGCAAAGGTATTTTAGACCTAATGGCGCAGCTCAAGCCAGACGCGATTGTACATACAGCAGCCCAGCCTTCCCACGACCGCGCCGCAGCAATTCCTTTCGCTGACTTTGATACCAACGCAGTGGGAACTTTGAACTTGCTAGAAGCTGCGAAGCAATCTTGTCCAGAGTCGCCCTTTGTACACATGTCTACCAATAAAGTGTATGGCGATCGCCCCAATACTATTCAGCTTAAGGAACTAGACACTCGTTGGGATTATGACGACCCGGCTTACACCAACGGTATTCCTGAAACCTTTAGCATCGATCAATCAAAGCACTCTTTGTTTGGCGCATCCAAAGTTGCTGCTGATGTGATAGTGCAGGAATATGGTCGCTACTTTAACATGCCCACAGCTTGTTTACGGGGTGGTTGTCTGACCGGACCAAATCATTCCGGTGTGGAACTCCACGGTTTCCTAAGTTATCTGGTCAAGTGTAATCTCGAAGGTCGGGAATACAAGATTTTTGGCTACAAGGGTAAGCAAGTACGGGATAATATCCACTCTCTGGATGTGTCGCGGTTTATTCACGCTTTTATCGAAGCACCTCGAATAGCAGAAGTTTATAACATCGGTGGCGGAAAAGGCAATAGCTGTTCAATTCTGGAAGCATTTAAGCTGGCAGAGAAGTATAGTAGTAAAGCGATGCGCTATACCTATGTACAAGATAATCGGATTGGCGATCATATCTGTTATTACTCCGATTTGAGTAAGATGCGTGAGCATTACCCCAGTTGGGATATTTCGGTGTCGTTGGAAGAAACAATTCAGCAAATTGTGGAATCTTGGCAAGCTCGTTTGGCTAAATCAGCAGTAACCGTTTGAGTATATAGCAGTTTGGGATTTTGTTAAGTACATAGTTCTGGGGAGTAGGGAGCAGGGAGTAGGGAGTAGGGAGTAGGGAGTAGGGAGTAGGGAGTAGGGAGTAGGGAGTAGGGAGTAGGGAGTAGGGAGTAGGGAGTAGGGAGTAGGGAGTAGGGAGTAGGGAACAGAGAAGTCGGAAGAGGGAAAAAATCCTGATTATCTCTTGTCTGTTGCCTTTTGCATGGAAGCCTTTCCCTACACCTCCCTCTCTTTCCCTGTTCCCTGTTCGGCGTTGCTGAATAATGGAATGATTTTAAGAGTAGGTGCGCGCCTCCAAGGGCGCGAGCAATCCCTCGCGCCCTTGGGTCGCACCTGTAGAATGGGCATCTTGCCGTGGAATGGGCATCTTGCGTGGAACTGGCATCTTGCCAGTTTCAATATATTTTCGAGCGGGCAAGATGCCCACTCTACTCCGATTCATTACTTGACTGACGCAACGCCCCCTCTCTTTACCTGTTCCCTATTCCCTGTTCCCTGTTCCCTGTTCCCTTCAATTCTAGTTTCACATCTGATTTTAAAACGCTATATATTTGCTGACTAATTAATAGTAATTGTGACAAAACTGAAAAAACTCATTCCCAATTTGCGATCGCCAGCCTATCGTCTGGTCGGGGAGACAGCCCGGAAAAACTGGTGGCTGATTGGGATGAACCTGGTTACCAATCTCGTCAGTGCCGTCCTAGAGGGCAGCACCCTAGGTGTTATTTATCTGGCCGTGGGTTACCTAACGGGGACTGATGACCCTGGAACAGATACACCAACCAATCCAACCATAGCTAAAACCCTTGCTAAGATTCTGCCTTTGCCACCAGAGCAAATGTTTTTAGTATTAATCTTTGGGGCAGTGGTGCTGCAAATCGGCTTAAGTCTGAGTAACTATCTCAATAAGGTATCGACAGCTTACCTATCGGCCAAAGCACAGCCCTATGTGACGGGGAAAGTGTTTGAACGGATTATGACCTTTAGCTATGGCTGTGTGAGCCGCTATAAGGTCGGTGACCTAGTACTTTTTACCAATGATGCGGCTTTCGCAGTCGATCAAAATATCACACAATTCAACAATCTGGTGGTGAGTGTGTCATTCTCCTTGGTGTACCTGGTTATTATCGTGCGTCTATCCCCAATCTTGGCAGGGGCGGCAACGGTGCTGATTCTGGCGGTGGCTTATGTGCAGTACAAGCTGATTCCCCGATTACGACGAGTGGTAAAGCGGGTGACCGCAAGCCAGGTGGAGTCGGCTAAGTATATTACTCAGAGCATCCAGGCATTGAGGTTGTTGCATACCTTTGGTACCCAGCCACAGACACTAACGGGGGCAAATCAGATATTAGGTAAAATCGAGAAACAACTAAAAAAGCGGGCATTGGTCTTTTTCCTGCCGGAGCCAATTTTAGAGACTTTGCCCATGGTAGCCCTGGGAATTTTGGCGGCTTCAGCAGTACTATTTGAAGGGGGTAAGGCGACAATCCTACCCCTGTTGTTGACCTTTTTGCTGGCCTTGCAAAGGTTATCGGGGCGCTTGAGAGCAACTTCAAACACAATTACACTTTTTGTGGATAACAGCGCCCGGATGGTACGGTTAGAGATGATTTTAGACCAGCGGGATAAGGTATTTGAGCACTCGGGCACGGAGCCGTTTACACGGCTAAGGGAAGATATTGAGTTTAAGTCTATAAGCCTTTCCTATACTAACGATGATACGTTTGCCCTCAAGAATCTCACCTTTACTCTGCCTCGAAACAAAGTAACTGCTTTAGTAGGGGGGTCGGGGGCAGGTAAGTCTTCGATTATAGATTTGTTCCTTGGGCTGTATCAACCCACGGCAGGACATATTCTAGTCAATGGTCGTCCTCTAGCAGACTATTGCTTGGAAAACTGGCGGCAACAGATCGGGGTGGTCAGTCAAGATACGTTTATTTTTAATGACAGTATTTTAGAAAATTTGCGTTACGGTCGTCCGTCAGCAAGCTTGGATGAGGTGGTGGAAGCAGCTAAAGCAGCTCAAGCCCACAAGTTTATTTTGGCCTTGCCTGATGGATACGAAACCGTGGTGGGTGAGCGGGGCTATCGACTCTCGGGTGGACAGCGGCAACGATTGGCTCTGGCACGGGCATTAATTAAACAGCCAGAGATTTTAATCTTGGATGAGGCAACCAGTGCCTTAGATAGTGAATCCGAGAAGTTGATTCAGCAGGCATTGGAACAGTTCCAGAAGGAACGCACAGTGATTGTTGTGGCACACCGACTTTCAACCATTGCTGAGGCTGATCAGATTTTAGTGCTAGAGCGGGGAGAGCTTGTAGAGCACGGTACTCATAAGTCGCTTCTGCATCAAGGTGAGCGCTATGCAGGCTATTGGAAGTTGCAGAGTAGCCAGGTGGCAGTTTAAGGCAGTAGCTTGAAGCAGGGCTGTTTGATTCTTGACCCTAAAATTGATCAGGGAGTGGGGAGTGGGGAGCTTACAAGGCTAGGTTTTTTACATTTGGGTCGGCAGTCGGGAATCGGGAGTTGGGAGTTGCTGATAAGGGTAGGTTTTTAACTTTGACATCAGGTGTGGGGTGTGGGGTATAAGAAAATGTACCATTATTGTCGTTAAAAATCATCAAGACAATAAAAGTACGTACTCGCCCCTTTGTAAAAAACCTACCCTTGTAAGGGGCATCCTGCCCGCCCGAAAATATTCGGTGCGCTTGACTCATTAAGAATTAAATTCGCTCAAGGTGCGACCCGTTCGCGCACCTCCAGGAACAGGCAAGATGCCCATTCCACAAAACTCTTAAAATCATTCCATTATTAAGCAACGCCTCAGCTCCTTGATTTTTATAATCATTTTTATAATCACCCGTTCGCCCACACCCCACACCCTACCAAGTTCACCAGGTTACTGATCACCCAGTCAGGTATCTAAATGTAGGTACAGACGTGAAATAGATTCAACATTTCTGGTGTATTGTTATTTCTTGGAATACTCTCAATATTACTGCCACTGCTGAAATTGTCAGCTCTCTTAGAGAAAAGGGCTATTACTTCGCAGAAAGTGCATTAGATAAGATAGAGGCTGACCGGCTCTTAGAAGAAATCGACTTTGATGAGATTCTGATCAATAAAAATGACCTAGGTGTGGTTTGTTCAGGAAATCAGAAGTTTTTGAGCCATTGCCTGGCCAAGTCGAAGCGAGCCTAAGATTTGATTACGTCTCAACAGGTTTTAGATGTTTGTAATGCCTATTTCCAAGCAGGATATCAGCTGATAAATCACAGGTTCTGTCAGACCCGTCGAGGGTTTCATATGCCGTGGCACACAGACAATAATCTGCTGCAAGGTAGTCAGTTTTTGCGTAAGCACGAGATGCAATGTCTGGTATTTCTTATATATCTTTCCGAGCCAAATTTAAGCCCGTTTCAGTATATTGAGGGTTCCCACCTTTGGTCATCAAAGTATGACGATGAGATTTATATCAGCGATCGCTGGGTTCAGACGCACTATCAGCAGAATATCAGAACCTTTGAAATAAAGAAGGGCGACCTCATCATCTTTGATTTGCATGGTATTCATCGAGCACGCCCGTTTAAAGACAGACATCATGTTCGAAATAGTTTTCAGTTCCAGGTCGAGCAAATTAAAGATGAATATCTTGGCCATGGAGAGCAAAATCTGGTCAATGCTGGGTTTATCGATAACCCTAGTCCAGACCTTTTCAACTACTTAGGATTTGGCATTCAGCGAAACTATCCAGTCTTTCCGAATAGTTCAATCGCAACTATGGCTATTCCAGAACTAATGAAGTTATATAAGCAGCTTTTGCTCCTGACGCTTAAGGCAATCTCTAATAACCTAGCCAAAGGGCTGCTAACTGGAGAATGGGAGGTGAGTTTAAAACGTAAACTATGGCATCTTAAATTGCCAAGTTCAAACAGCAGAAAGAGTTGATTCAGCAGGCATTGGAACAGTTCCAGAAAGAACGAACAGTGATTGTTGTGGCCCATAGACTTTCGACCATTGCTGAGGCTGATCAAATCTTAGTGCTAGAGCGGGGAGAGGTTGTGGAGCACGGTACTCATAAGTCGCTTCTGCATCAAGGTGAGCGCTATGCACGCTATTGGAAATTGCAAAGTAGTCAGGTGGCAGCTTAAATCAGCAAACAAATCTTTCAAATGTCCCTATCCTAATTATTTTGAGTGGATGTAAAACACTTAAACGAAAAAAATGCCTCCAATTAAGCTATATTACTGTAATATCAAAAATTTTGGCGATCAGTTAAACAGAGATATATTCTCACACTATGGATATGATGTTGAACATACTTTACCAAATGAAGATCATGCAACTGCTATTGGCAGCATATTATAGAAGTTATCGTATAACTTTAGTGGTCTAATTTTAGGTTCTGGATTCATGTTTTCATCTTCTAGTAACTGTTTTACTAGTGCATCTATTATTGGTGTCAGAGGTCATTTAACTAGAAAGCGGGTTTTTGCTTCTCAGACAATTACCTTAGGAGATCCTGGACTGCTAGCACCTAATTGTTATGCAGAATCTTAAAAACAGTACGATTTAGGTTTAGTACCACATTATGTTGATGCATTAGATGAAAGAATTATTTCATTAAGCAAAGCAGAATCTAAAAATGTATTATTGATTGACGTAACACGTAACCCAAAAGAAGTCATTGCAGATATTACTCGATGCGAAGCTATAGCTTCATCGTCTCTCCACGGACTTATAATTGCAGACGCATTTGGTATTCCATCTATATGGATGCAACTGAGTAATAAAGTTTCAGGAAAGGGATTTAAGTTTAAAGACTACTATTCAGTTTTTGGAGAAACTCCCAACTGTCTAACAGGAAATGAAATTATCTCGATTAAACAGGTGAAGCAGAATACTAGAAAACGCTCATCAAAAATCTACAGGATCAAAGAAGAGTTGGACTTGATGTTTCACAACTTAAATTATTTACTAGAAAAACATCAATATATGATGCATAATAATTTTATTTATAGATATCATTATTGTAAACAAAAGCTAGATTAAAAACTTTCAATGACTATATCTAAAATAGACACAAAAATATAACTTTTTTTTAAAAAAAGTTATTGAAATCATAAAATATGAGAACTTAAGAGTGCTTAAATGTCCCTTCACCAAACCTATATTAAAAACCTCAACCTCAAGCAACACCAACCTCTTTGTTCCAAACCCTTACAATGGATGGAGCAACGAAAGCAGGAAGCTCGAAGAATAACCGAGGCGATGAACAGCCGTCCGTTTTCTTTCCTTCGTCTTGGTGACATGGATCTTACCTTACTCCTAGCCGCTCAAGATGGCTTCTCTGGCGAAGCGGACACTACTGATGGAGTAGTCGGCGGTACAAAACCATACGGAAATCCGGGTATCGGACTTCGCTATTCAGCAAGATTTTTGCAGGCTTTCCAAAATGCGGATTATGTAGACTTCCATCAACTTCTTTGGATTAATGAACAACTTTTACCCCAACTGAAGTTAAACCGAGATAATGAACTATTGTGTAATCCCACAAAAGAGACATCATACATTCTACCGACATGGATAGAAACAGAATTCAAGAACTATTGTGAGCATCGCCGTGTAGGAATTGCAGGAGCAGAGGCAAGTTTACTAAAAATTATATTTGAAAAGCAGGAGTATCGAAAAATCGCCCAAAATTATTGGTCTCCATCTGCTACCGTATTTTTTCATCAGGTTAGAAAGAATGGTCATAATTTAAATGATAATCTCGATCTTATAAAAGAAGATCTATGGGAGTTTGTACAAAAAAATAAAATTGACACATTGTTTCTGGCGCTAGGTGGCGGTGCCAAAATTCTCTGTTATGAACTGTCACAAGAATTGGGCATCTGCGCCATAGATTTTGGTGCAATGCTACGGATGCTTACCTACAGTGGTAGTGATGGCAATCGCGCTACCCGCTCCACACATACGCCTTTCCTTTTTCGTATTCCATTTAACTTGTATATGGATTGCTTAGAGCAGGCTATACCCGAGTTAGAACCAGCAACCCTACTGGCAAAAGCACACGCTCAGCTTATATTAGAAGTGCAGGAAAAAGAAGTCGGTTGGACTCACGCAGCACGAGAATATGATTTTTCATCTCAAAACTTGGAATGCTTTCAAAAGTCATTTAAAGAGTATAAGCAACGCTATAAATTCCTATTCAAAAAGAATCAATTAACTAGAAAAGAACGAATTGATTTTCTTCACTTCTGCGGACAGCATGGGCTGACCTTTGAAGGAAGATTTTTTTACTTAGTTTTTAAGACTAAAGCAACTATCAAAAAAATCTTGATGCAATTAGGTTGAACACCAAAAAATCAAACAGTTTTCTAGTTTACCATAATGCGTTCAAATCGCCCTATTTTAGTAACAGGTAGCAACCGCTCAGGCTCTACGTGGATTGGCAAAACAATTTCCTATTCTCCCTATGTTCGCTACATTCACGAACCATTTAATGTGGCAATTGCCGAGGGTACTTATAGTAAAAAAATACCACGTTTGTTTCACTACGTCACACCACAATAACAAGAGTTTTTTCATCATTATTTAAAGCAATTTATAAATATTGATAATAACTTAATTCAAGAGCTATCGGTTGCACTTAATCAAGTAAAAATACGTCCTACAGCGTCAAAAATAGTTCGTTATTATTTTCCTGGCTTTTTAGGAGTTCGTCCCTTAGTAAAAGACCCCATTGCAATTTTTTCTACTGAGTGGTTAGCGACACAATTTGATATGGATGTTGTGGTAATTATCCGTCATTATGCTGCCTATGTTTGGAGTGTATTAAAAGATCCAACTCATATGCATTCGTTTCAATCAGTTTTTATTGAGCAGCCAAAACTACTCGAAAAATTATCTGATTTAGAAACTGAAATTGTTGCTGCAATAGATGAAACAATGCCACTTTGGCAACGGGCAGCTGTTTTTTGGAAAGCAATTTATGCAATGGTAGTTAGTTACCGTAAGCAATATCCAAATTGGCTGTTCTATCGTTATGAAGACTTAGCTCTTGCTCCTTTAGAGGGATTTCGTAGTTTGTGCCAAGATTTGAATCTTGAATTTACGGACAATGTAGAGCAGATAATTAAACATCACGCTATTAATGAATTACCAGAAGAGCAAGATTTAAACTCTCATGTGAAACGGTTTCGCAGTGATAAACATGTCTATGATTGGAAGCAATTTCTTGAGCAAGAACAAATTTTAGCTATTAGACATATAACTGAACCAATAGCTTCAGAGTTTTATGGTGAAGGCGATTGGTAGCCTTGATATTTAAATGACTATTCTTCATATTAACCAAACTGATAAAATAGGTGGAGCTGCGATCGCAGCCTATCGTATTCATCAAGGGCTACTGAGAAATGAAATCGACTCTAGATTTTTGGTTGATTCTGCAATCACTAATAGCAGTCGCGTAGCTAAAGTTCCTCCTCGGGGTAAGATAGATGATCAGCTTCGTAAACTCACGACAGCTTTTGGTTTAAATAATATTTATATAACTAACAGTGCAGAAATTTGCCAACATCCATTTTATGAAAATGCCGATGTCCTCCACTTTCATAATCTGCATACTGGTTATCTCAACTATCTGGCTTTGCCTAGTATTACTCGTAACAAGCCAGCCGTGTTAACACTGCATGACATGTGGAGTTTTACAGGACACTGTGCCTATAGTTTTGATTGTAAACGTTGGCAGAGCGGATGTGGTTCATGTCCTTATCTAGACACAGATCCTGCTATAACAAGGGACGCTACTGCGATTGAGTGGAAACTTAAACAGTGGAGCTATCGGCGATCTAATTTAGCTGCAATTATTGCTACTAGCCAATGGAACGCTGCACAAGCAAAACAAAGCATACTTAGTCATATACCAGTTCACTATATTCCTCTTGGTGTAGATATAGAAGCTTATCAGCCCTTTGATACTAAACAATGTCGCTCCTTATTGGGATTACCTACTAACAAGAAGGTTTTGATGTTTGGGGCGCAAAATCTAACCAACTCTCGTAAAGGAGGAGACCTTCTACTTAAAGCACTTTCAAGTTTACCTCAATCTCTCAAAGGGGAAATAGTACTGCTGACTTTAGGAGATGGAGGTGAAGTAATCAGTGAATCAGTTGGTATACAAACACAAAACTTAGGTTTTGTTAGTAGTGATCACCTTAAAGCAATAGCTTATTCTGCTGCTGATCTATTTTTATTTCCCACTCGTGCTGATGCTTTTGGGTTAGTAGCCCTAGAAGCTATGGCTTGTGGTACTCCTACAGTTAGTTTTAAAGTAGGTGGTGTTCCTGATTTGGTACGACCAGGAACCACCGGGTATTTAGCAGAACCTGAGAATGTTGAAGATTTCTGTAACGGTATTATTCAACTCCTAACAGATCACAATTTGCGTGAGTACATGAGTCAACAGTGCCGAAAAGTGGCGGTTGCAGAGTATTCTTCAAAACTTCAAACTGAGAGACACATAAATCTATACCGTTCAATCTTAGAGGAAAGCAAGGATCGGCTAAGTAAACCAACAAGCTAATTTTACCAATCTTGGCTAGTATCGTAAAAAAAACTATCCTTAATAATCTCTTCAAACGAGTAAAGACAACGTTCTGGAAACCTTCGCAATTGTAAATCGCTTTCTCGTAAAGCCAAATCAACACATGCTTCATAGCCATTTATCATTGCTTCTTCCAACCGAGACTTTAAGCTCGGATTTTGCTGCAAATGCCGTTTAATAGCCCGACGTTGCTCTCTAATACTCAAAACCAACATACCAGTATGGTAACTTGTAAATCCCTTATTAAGCCGGAGATTATTGTCATCTCTTCCGTACAACCTGCGCCAACTAGTGCAGGAGAAATCCTACTGCACCGCCATCTAAGTCAGCTAGATGGGTGGAAGGTTTCAGTGGTGCCCAATCCCCAAGACTTACCAACAAGATTAGTAAAAAGGCTGAATCGCACTCGATTTCATACCTGGGGCAACAATTTAAATGTTCTCACTCATGGTCGCAGTTGGGATCCCCTGTGCCATTCTCACCAACTATCAAGCCAAAAAGCAATTGTGCTCACTGTTGCTCATGGTGATGGCTGCTGGGCGGCTTTGCGCTTTGCCAAAAAACATGGCTTGCCCCTAGTAACTATTTTCCATGACTGGTGGCCAGATTTACCTATTGTTCATGCCCCTTTTCGGCAACTAATCGCACGGCGTTTCCAGCAGCTTCATGATAGCTCAGACTTGGTACTTTGCGTCAGTGAAGGCATGCAAAACGCTTTAGGTTCGCATCCCAATAGTCAAATTCTTTATCCCATTCCAGCTTCTCTACCATCTGAACCAAGATCTAATAATTCCATAGTCGATAAATCTCGTCCCTTGCGAGTTGTGTATTCTGGAAATCTCTATGAATATGGCCCAATGTTAGGGGAGTTGTTGCAGGGAGTTAAAGATCATCCTAGTTTACAGGTACAGCTTCGGGGAAAAAACCCTAATTGGTCGGCAGATGTTCAAAAGGAAATGCGAGAGCGCGGTTTGTGGCTAGACTTTGCACCCAGATCTGAGTTGAACCAGTGGCTAAGTTCAGCCGATGCTTGTTTGGTGACCATGAGTTTTGATCCTGCTATGAGGCGGCGCATGGAAACGAGTTTTCCTTCTAAATTGCCTGAATATGCTCAATTTTGTAAACCGATTGTGATTTGGGGACCAGAGTATGCTTCGGCGGTGCGTTGGGCTAAGGAAGGTAATAAGGCCATCTGTGTGACTAGGGAAAATCCAGCTGAATTAGTTTCAGCCCTTGAAAAACTCCAGAGAACTGCTGAGTTCCGCAAGCATTATGCTAAGCAGACTTGCCTGGCTGCTCAAAAACAGTTTAATCCATTAGTAATTCAAGAAGCTTTTTGTAAGGCAATTAGCGATTTGGTTTTTATTTAAAGATGCCAAAATTATAACAAAACTGGTGAATGAAACTAATTCAGTTTTTGAAACTATGCCTGATGTTAGTATTATTGTCCCTCTTTACAATAAAGCCCCTTATATAGGTGCAGCGATCAATTCTGTCCTTGCACAAACCATTACTGATTGGGAACTGTGGGTCGTAGATAATAACTCTACAGATAACGGCTTAGAAATCGTCCAAAAATATTGTGACCCGAGAATCCATCTTATTTCATGTCCTAAACGTACAGGTGGGCCTGGAGCACCTCGCAACGTGGGGTTAAGGCATGCAACAGGAACCTGGGTCTTATTTCTAGATGCTGACGACACGATAGAATCGACTCATTTAGAAAATTTATTGTCGCCTGTTGAGGATCATCCTGACGCAGCTATCATTGCCGGACATTGGCAAGAATATACTAATTCAAATCCACAACAGCGCACCTTGAAAGCACCTGCTGGCTATGGTTCAACAGCTTCTGGCTTTCCTGATGGAGCAATTGCCTTTGCTTCCTGGGCAGTGCATTCAGCAATAGTTAGGCGAGATATTTTGCATACACCATTTATTTGGGTTGAAGCGCTTGACCGTTATATGAGTGAAGACACAGCCTTTTGGTTTCGCCTTACTTCTACATTCTCGGTAGCATATACTGCTAGCGCTGGTGCACTCTATCGCCAAGAAATTGAAGACAACCGAAATCAGCCAGATGTTCTGGCTTTATGGTTTCAATCTATGAAGGCAATTACTACCGCTAACATAGAGTTTCTTAGTCAACAACAGCGATCGCTAACCGCAAAACATTGTGAAAGTCTCATGCGTCTCTACTCAGATATTTATCTGAAGGCACGACTACAAAATGACGCCACAACTGCTCATGAAGCAATGAAAATCGCTAAGGAATGGCTCAAAGAATGCTCAAATCGAAAAGGTTGTAGGTCTTTTTCACTCAGGGTAAGGGAAGTACTAGGATTGCATCGATTCCTTTCTATCATGTATTGGCAACAAAATTTAGTCACAACAGTTAAGGTGAATTATTTATGATATTTGGAATTGTAGTAACAACTATCTACAGTGGTAACTTTCTCGACGAATATTTCGAGCATTTCAAAGCAAGAAACCAGCTTGATCAGGTTCGCTTTTATATTGTTGGCGATCTATCTACACCTCCTGAGTGTCGTCAGCGAGTCGAAAAGTATCAGGGGGAGGGGTTGCCTTGGTTTTATCTCGGCCAAGAAGAACAGAATAAATTTTTAGCTCCATTTCCAGAACTAGCAGCTGAGATTCCTTGGAAAACTGATAACCGTCGGAATGTAGGGTTTCTAATGGCCTACCGCGATCGCTGTGATGCCATTATTGCCATTGATGATGACAACTATCCTCGGGCTGATTGGCCATTTTTAGAAGGTCATCAACATGTTGGCAAACAGACTACCTTACCGACAGCGACTGGCTATCAACAGTGGTTCAACCTCTGCACCATGATGGATGTTAACTGTGAACGCCAAGGTGTCAGCGGCACTGTGTATGCCCGTGGTTTTCCCTACAAGCGACGTGATCCTCGCTGTAGCAACATTGATACGACCTCTAGTACTGGTCTAGTTAGCATTAATGCTGGTCTATGGTCTGGAGATCCTGATGTGGATGCAGCTACCCGCTTAGTCACTGGATGTGCGGCAGAAGCCCAATTTAGCCAAAGTGTGCTTCTAGCTCCAGAAACACTAATGCCTATAAATACCCAAAATACTGCGTTAATTCGAGATGCAATTCCAGCTTACTATTATGTGAAGATGGGGCATCCAGTTGGAGGAATGAAGCTCGACCGCTTTGGTGATATTTTTAGTGGTTTCTTTGTTCAGAAATGTGCCCAAGCTGTCGGCCATCGAGTACGCATAGGTAGTCCTGTAGTAGAGCATCGTCGTTCATTTCACAATCTCTACAAAGATCTCTGGAATGAACTAGCAGGCATGGTGGTAATTGACGATATGTTACCACTATTAGAGAAACCGTTACCTACAGCCACAACCTATAGCGAAGCTGCCGTATGTTTAGCTTCATGGATCATGGAGTGGAGCCATAGACAGAAAGGCTTTTTATGGGACGCAGCACTTGAGCAATATTTCTCAAATGTTGCTCGTAATATTGAACTTTGGGTATCTGTTTGTCGAGAATTAGATTCATAATGACTTCTCTTGTTTCAACTGTCTTAAACGATCGTGAGGGTCTCAAGTTGTTTTTTCAACAAATGGAAAAACAAACACGCTACCCTAAGGAAATTGTTATTGTTGATGGTGGTTCTTCCGATGGTTCGTGGGAGTTAATGCAAACCTATGCTGAGCAAGGAACTATCCCTTTGCGATGCTATCAAGATGTAGGTTGCAATGTGGCTAGAGGACGCAATTTAGCCATTCAATATGCAAAACATGACCTTATCATTTCCACTGATATTGGCTGTGAGTGGGATCCGGAATGGCTTCAAGAACTCGTTGCTCCGCTAGAAGCTGACTCTAGTGTTGATTATGTAGTTGGTAGCTGGTCTGTTAAGCCCGACTCAGTTCATACACCCTGGGCTAAAACTGAGTTAGTGCTGCGAGGGCATGTTTTTATTGCAACGCCTGAAGCAAATGCAACATCGCGCTCAGTTGCATATCGCAAACAGGCATGGGAAAACGTTGGAGGTTACCCAGAAGATCTGACGCTGGCAGCTGACGACACAGTTTTTGACTACTTAATTAAAAAGCATTGCATTAAGTCAGCTGCAGCACCTATCGTGCGCTGCTATTGGCACAGATTTGAGCGCTTACAGCAATATCTCAAAGAAGAGAAGCGCAACTTCTTCGGTGATGGAGAAGCCATGACCCGCAATAACTACTTTGTCTTAGTGGGGGGCAGATTATTGCTTGAAGTTCTAGGTGTAGCCAGCGTAAGTCTGCTCCTCCTTGACACGCCTTTATCCTATCTAACTCTTGTAGGGCTGCTTTTTAGCCTAATATCCATTAGCCATCGCATATTAAAATTTAGCCCCAAGGCTCAACAACTGGCTCAGTTAGGAGTCTCATTTGCACTATTTCATCTGATAGCTTTCCATTATCTTGCAAAACTGTGGGCATTATGGGGCTATGTCAAAGGGTATTTACATGGTGCTAAACACTGTCAAGACTGTCGTCGTCGTTTGCATAAACCTTTAGAGGCTTTGCTTTGAGACTATAGCGGTTTTTAGCCTAATGAAGTACACAGAATTTTTTACCTCTTCCCTCTTCTGACTTTACTGCTACCTTCTCCTTCCTCCCTGCTCCCTGTTCCCTGCTCCCTAAAACCAAAAAACTTGTACCTTACTAGCTTAAAAACCGCTATAATGAGCATTCCAATCATTTTTATCCACCATGGTAATGCTGACTGTCTTTTTTATGCAGTTTGGCATGCCAAACAGACCAATCCAAACTCTCGAATTATACTATTAGGTGATAAGGCAAATGCCCATTTCATCTGGTTACTAGGCATTGAGCACTACTACACAAAGAACTATACCCAAAGCGCTCAGTTATCTTTGAAGAACTATATCCATCTGAGTACAAACGGTGAAGAATTTGAGAGATTTTGCATTGCTCGATGGTTCATTCTCCATGAATTTTTAACACAGAATTCAGATATTGGTCGGTGTGTCTATCTGGATTCCGATATTTTAGTGTACGATTCATTAGATGAGCCAGCCCAGAACTTGTCTAAATTTGGCATGACGATGGTGTTTTATTCAGCCCATACAAATTTTATAAATCAGCCGAATTTGTTAGGTGAATTCTGTAGTTTTATTCGCCGACACTATGATGAGGAAGATTTGAGGCAATGGTTACGGTGTCATCATGAAAATTTTATCGCTGAAGCGGGATGCGGTGGCATTTCCGATATGACGTTTTTCCATAAATTTACCCTCAGTAATCCTGATAAGATTGCGACCCTTTTTAAACCGATGTTAATTAATTCAAAGCTCTGCACATTTGATGAGCGTATTGATTCAGATGCAGGTGGTTATCAACTCAAATCAGATGGTTTAAAGTTGATTAATTGGCAGCAATATATTCCATATGGAAAACATAAATTATCGGGAAAAATTATTAAATTTTTTACACTTCATTTTCAAGGAAGAAATAAACAAATAATGGTAAGTTTTGTATCTATAATAAATTACATTTTTTATATAAAAAAAGCCATTAATAATATTATCTTATTAAAGACAAATACTTATAATAAGTTACAACGATTCTTCAAAAGAATATAGCTTAAATTTATAATTTATTTAATTTACATATTGAGGTAAGTAAGATGGGACTAGATAGACACGGTACTAAGTTTTTACTATATGCTAAATCACAAGGAGTTGATTTCGATCATACAGCTACTATAGGTAGGCAGGGGTTACATTTAGATTCCTGTGAGCTTAAGAATAATTTCTCCTTGTTTGGTCAAGAAGTATTTGAAAAGTACTTACAGGAAATATTTCAAAAACATGGAGGATAGGCCGATGGTTTTTTTCTGCACATTGGTGCGAGTATTATTGATTCTTTTGATTACTCAGATTATGAAAATTGCACTTATGTTCATGACATGAATTTACCGCTACCAGATTGCTATAAAAATAAATATTCAGTTGTTTTATATGGCGGATCTTTAGAACATATATTTAATTTTTCTATTGCATTAAAAAACTGTATGGATATGGTTAATGTGGGTGGAAATTTCATGTCAATAACACCTTGTAATAATTTTCCAGGACATGGTTTTTATCAATTTAGTCCAGAAATTTTATTCAGATGTTTTTCTAAAAACAATGGCTTTCAAATAGAGAAAGTATTCATTGTAGAAGATGACTGGCACAAGAATAATGTCACTTGGTTTTCTGTTGTAGATCCAGATAAAGTAAGAAAACAGGCCGTTTTCAGAAATAATCAACCTACTTTTTTAATGGTTTTAGCTAAAAAAATTAGTTCAATTAATACCATTGATTCTGAAGTTCCTCAGCAGAGTTTTTATACCCTTACCTGGAGTGGTGATTTATCTTAATATAAAGCTAAAAATACAATTGAGGTTTCTAAAATGTTTCCACTAAAACGCTTAATATACCGACCTGCAAAATCTGTTTTAAGACAAGCGATATCTAACTTAGCAGCTTTGATACAACCAGCTTATGATTCCGAATCTTTTGAACCTTTTAATTTTTGATTTCAATAAATAAATTACCACTACCACCCTATCGTACTATAAAAAGCGATCATTAGATATGTTCAATTGGACTCAATATTCACTCGATCCCAATCAAGGTTATACACATCAAGAGTGGAAAAAATTTTACGATAATATATCTAAATTTGTATTTCAGTATAGAAATGATTTTCTATATTCTTACATCAGTCAGTTTGAAAATATTTTAGATATTGGTTTTGTTGAACATACACTTGACTATATTAACAAAGATACCTGGTTTCATGGAAAATTAAGAAAAAAAGCTGCTGGAAAAGAAGTATGGGGACTAGATTTAAATTCCGAATTAGTAGAAGAGTGTAAAGTTAAGTTCGGATTTGATAACCTTATCGCTGCAGATGCCTGTGGAAAACCAATCAAAGAAAATTATTTCGATATAATTTATGCAGGCCATGTAATTGAGCATGTTTCAGATTTAGGATTATTTTTTAAGTTCTGCCATGGTTCTTTAAAACCAGGTGGAAAGCTACTAATATCAACACCTAATCCCTTTGGCAAAAGCTTTAATCAATGGCGAACAAAGTATAAATTAGTGCCAGTCAATATGGAGCACGTTAACTGGATAACACCATCCTGTATCAATGAGCTTTGCAGAAGATATGATTTTGAATTTGAAAAATCAATCTATCCTAAGCCGCTAGGAAGTAAATTCAGAAGCCTAAGGAAGCTTTTATTCAGTCTATGGAAAGACTATCGTTTTCAAACGAGAGATCTTTATTATGATGAGTATACGTACATTTTAAAAAAGCTCTGATTTTATGTTTCGCATGGATATTTGTTAATTATATTGCTCTTGAATTATCTAACATAACTTGCTCAAAGCTAACTAATTTCATGAGGATTTTATACTATTCTCCTGCCAGCTATGGAGGACTAGCTGACTATGCCCATTACCAAGCTAATGCCCTTGTATCTGCTGGTGCAGAGGTAACGTTACTGACTACGCCCAACTATCCTGTAGGTAGGGGAGAAGCCTATGAGATTGTACCTATTTTGGATGATACCACGGCAAGTCCTGGGGTGCATAAACGAATGCCCAAGGTTCTTAAAGCAGGCTATCTTTCCTATAATCTGCTCACCAATATTGCTAGATTAACCCGTTTTATTGAAGAAAATCGGTTTTGTCACGTCTTAATGGGTTCTTACCTGGAATACCTTGCGCCCTTGTGGGCCCATCGCCTGAGGCAATTAGCCAATCGGGGAGTAATATTCGGTGCAGTAGTTCACGATCCCGTGCGAGATTTTGTCCTGGGGCCTCAATGGTGGCATCGTTGCTCTATTGCAGCAGGCTATTCGTTTCTGCGGGAGGCATTTGTTCATGAAGCAATTGATTTGGATACGGTTCGCCCTATGCCTCAATTGCGCACAACCGTAATTCCCCACGGTATTTATGAATTGCCCCCAGCAAATCAATCTAGGGAAAAAACATGCAACTCACTTGATCTACCTCCAGAGGCTAAGGTGATGTTGTCCTTTGGGCATATTCGTCCGAACAAAAACCTTGACCTGGTAATTGAGGCAATGGCTCGTGTCCCTGATGTATATTTAGTAGTTGCAGGAAAAGAACAGTCTTCTAGTCAACAACTTGCTCGTCGTTATCAAGAATTAGCTGAGGAATTAGGTGTAGCGGATCGCTGTCGCTGGCAGATTGGCTTTATTCCTGAAGGTAAAATACCTAATTTGTTTGACATGAGTGATTTAGTTTTATTGACTTATGATCAGACATTTCGCTCTGCTAGTGGTGTGTTAAGCTTGGCAACTCACCATCATAAACTTTGCTTGGCTTCTAGTGGAGAAGGACCTTTGAAAGAGGTAGTGCAAAAATATCAACTGGGGTTGTGGGTTGAACCTAATAGTGTAACAGCAATTGTCGAGGGCTTAAAGTCATGGCTGGAAACGCCAGTTAAACCTTGCTGGGAAGAGTATTTTCGGGACAATTCTTGGCAGGAAAATGCCCAGATTGTTCTTAGTGTTTTAAAAACTTAAACAAATCTGCCTATAAGTCCTAATCAGTGAATCCTAAAATTATTGCAGGTAGTTTGCTCAACTATCACTACAACCATTGGCTTAGTAACTGTCCCTCCCGTAAAATCCGCATTGCTTACCTCAAGGCATATTTAGCCAGGCTAGGAAAGGAAACATCGGTTCAAATGGGCTGTCGCTTTCTTAACGGGCGTAAAGTCTATTTAGGCGATCGCAACGTAATTAACTTTGGTTGTTTATTGGATGGTCGCCATTATCAAATTCACACTGGTAACGATGTTTCTATTGGTCCAGAGGCAACAATTTTAACCTTAGGACATAATCCCCAATCCCCTAGTTTTGCCGATCGAGGTGGAGATGTCATTATTGGCGATCGCGTTTGGATTGCCTATCGAGCTATTATTTTACCTTCAGTAAAAATAGGAGAAGGTGCGGTAATTGGTGCAGGGTCAGTAGTCACTAAAGATGTGGAACCCTAAACCGTTGTGGCAGGTAATCCCGCTAGATTTATCAAGAAGAGAAATCCAGAGTTAGACTATCACTTACATTACCACCCATGGATCCTGTAAAAAATACCAATTAGATAATAATTAAAATTGTGTTTAAACAATCTCATCAGTGGATCTGCTGTCAAATCGGAGCAAGAGAACATTACGCAATCCCCAGATCCCTACATCAGCAAGGTAATCTATCTCACCTAATCACAGACGCTTGGATTACCCCCCAATCTCCCCTCAACTATCTACCCAAAAACCTACTCACCAGTTTACGCGATCGCTTCCACCCAGATCTTGCTCAAGCATCCACTCACGCCTTTACCAATTCCTTGATTCAGCTAGAAATCCAGCAACGTCTGCAAAAAGTGCGTGGTTGGGAACAAATTATTGCCCGTAATCACTGGTTTCAACAAAACGCTGTCAACTATCTGGCAAAAATTGCTCCAAAATTTAATAAACCTCCCATCCTCTTTACTTACAGCTACGCAGCCTTAGATCTATTACAATTTGCCAAAGCTCAAGGGTGGCGCACTGTCCTCGGACAAATAGATCCAGGAATTGTCGAAGAAAAAATTGTTGCCCAAGCCCACCGCCAATATCCCCATTATCAATCAACCTGGCAACCAGCACCCCCAGACTATTGGACTAACTGGCAAAAAGAATGTCATTTGGCAGACCGGATTTTAGTTAACTCCACCTGGTCTAGCCAAGCCCTACAACAAGTTGGGGTACCCTCAGAGAAAATTGCCGTAATTCCCTTAGCTTACCAAGCACCTACCCAATCTCAAGGGTTTGTGCGCACCTATCCAGAACACTTTTCCCCTCAGCGTCCCCTCAGAGTGCTATTCCTCGGACAAGTTATCCTACGTAAAGGTATCTTTCCCCTGCTGGAAGCAGCTAGATTATTACAAAACGAACCCATTGAATTTCAGATTGTAGGATCCGTAGGGATTACCCTCACCCCAGCCCAACAAAACTTGCCAAATGTGCGCTGGATTGGTTCCGTTCCTCGCAGTGCCACCAGCCAGTATTATCAACAAGCAGATGTATTTCTCTTCCCTACCCTTTCCGATGGCTTTGGTTTAACTCAACTAGAAGCTCAAGCTTGGAAATTACCCCTGATAGTGTCCCGATATTGTGGAGAAGTGGTGAAAGATCAAGAGAATGGTTTGATCTTACCAGAGGTTTCAGGAGAAGCGATTTCTCAAACCTTGCAATGGTGTCTTAATCACCCTCAACAATTGCAGTATTTTGCTCAAAACTCCACAAATCTCTCTCAATTTAGTTTGTCCCAACTCCAACAAAATCTGCAACATATAGGGTACCTAAATGAATTGTGAGAATTTTTGCTCCCTACTCCCTACTCCCTACTCCCTACTCCCTACTCCCTACTCCCTACTCCCTACTCCCTACTCCCTACTCCCTACTCCCTATTCCCTGTTCCCTGTTCCCTTTGTTATTGTTTTGATTAATGACTGATTCTGTAGGGTTTCCCGAAGCCCTTGTCCCTATTTATGTCATGGCTTCAAGCCTACTTTTTATCTTAGTCATTGAAGCGTTTTTAGTCAGAGACAAACGAGCTTGGAGTATTCCCGCCCTGGCGGTGTATGCCACTATTGGAGCCTGGTATTTTGTAGAACTATTTTACACCCCTGAAAATTTTCTGCAGTTTGATTCATTAATACTAGAATACTGTTATTGGCAAATAATTACTTTTTTAATCACTTTTCGCCTAGTAATCCCTTCCCTTTCTCGCCGATTCCTTAAAAACTACCATACTGCTTGGAAATTTACTGCCTTTAATCCTGAGCAACTTTTAATAGTTTTAGCTTTTGTTTGGCTATGTTTATTAGGATATGGTGTTAGCCGTCTCAACGGCGATATTTTCACTGCTTTATTTCCACTTGGAGCTCGTGTGGGACGGCAGATGTGGGGAAGAGCCGCTGCTGCTGGTGGTGATGGATTTATCGTTTCTTCCGCAGCCTATGTTTATACCCTAGTTTGTGCCTTCTTTGGCGTGCTTTTGCCCCTCCCAATGGGCCGTCAATTGAAGACATTAAATCTTTTGCTTGTCTTGATTGTACTGCCCTATTTTATTTTTATGGGAGCCCGTAACCAACTTCTAGCAGTGATTATGCCAGGCTATTTTAGCTATGCGTTATTTTCCCCAGATCCGCTTTGGAAAAAGGTGTTAATTAGCATGGCTACTTTTTGGGCTATTAATGAATTGCTGACGTTAATTATTACTTATCGTAACATTGGTTTTAATGAATTATTGAATCCAGATGTTGCCCCGCAATTCCAAGAAGAAGTAGAGGAAGAAGGGCACTTGGGATTAAATATGCTAGAAGAGCTATGTTATATCAATCAATTTTACCAAGAAGGAAGCCTAAAGTTAACGTACGGAGGTCGCTATTTAGCAGAAGCAGCTAATATAATTCCTAGGGCAATATGGGCTAATAAACCTCTAATTGGAATTGATTATGCTATCTTAAGGGGATTTGGTGGTGCTGATAATGACATTGGGGTATTTGCTACTATTTCAACTGGATTAATTGGACAAGGATTTTATAATTTTGGTCCTATTTTGGGACCAATGGGTGCAGCGGTTTTAATGGCTAGCTGGGTGAGTTTTATGAGTAGGCTTTGGAAGCAGCAATATTCCACCTTGCGGTTAGGATTATTTCTGATTTGTTTAGGGCTAACGTTTAACTTAGGTAGAGAATTTACCCTACTGGTATTATGGCCCGCTTTGTTTGGATATGTGTTTGTGCTTATGCTAGAACGCTACGGATCCAAAAAAGCTCAGGGAAGATTTATTTCTACATCTCATTTATAGCGTTTGGATCTAGGTTGTAAACGCAAGTATTTCCGAAAAAGGCATACAAGAGGCAAAAGGGGTGCATCTCCTAAAAGCTGTTTGACCCGGTGGTGCGTTACGGGCAGCAACCTAACCCTGGCTACGAGGCGGAAAATGAAAACCCCCCTAACGCACCCTACGCAAAATTTAGGTGCGACTTAAAACAGAATTTAGTATATATATTTTTTTATCTAAATCAAGTGCTCAAAATCGCAGTATTGTTTACTAACTATGGCCCCTACCATATTGCCCGTGTCAGTGCCTTACACCAGCATTGTCATCAAATAGGCTGGAATGTGATTGGCATAGAATTAGCAAGATCCGAAGCTGAATATGCCTGGAAAGCTAACTTAAATAATATTCCTTTTGCGCTAATTTCTATTGTTAAAGACCGGCAGCGAGAGGATGTAAAAAATCATCAATTACTCCCAAAAATTTACTCTACCCTAAGGAAGGTTCAGCCTGATGTGGTGGTGATTGCTGGCTATTTTGGATCAGCTATGATTGCCACTTTAGTATGGAGTTTATGGCACGGTAAACTACCAATTTTGCTTTCGGAGACTACAGAAACCGATTTTACTAGAATTTGGTGGCGTGAAACGATAAAGCGCTGGCTACTTAACCGGTATAAATCGGCTTTAGTGGGCGGAAAACCACAAAAACGTTACTTGATCAAATTAGGAGTACCTAAGGAAGCCATTTTTTGCGGCTATAATGTCGTAGGTAATGATGCTTTCCATCCCGACAAAATTAAATCTCTGGCACCTCCTTTAAACAAGCCCTACTTCCTGGCTATCAATCGCTTTATACCTAAGAAAAATCTCCCTTTTGTAATTTCAGCCTACGCTACCTATCGTCAAATAGCTAAAGACAGGGCTTGGGATTTAGTCCTGTGTGGGGATGGTTCAATGCGCTCTCAAATTGAGAAACAGATTAAAGACTTAGGGTTGACTAAGGTTATTCATCTAACTGGTTTTTTACAACAACAAGAACTTCTGCCTTATTTTGCTCACGCTGGCTGCTTTATCCATGCTAGTACTCACGAACAATGGGGATTAGTTGTGAATGAAGCTATGGCGGCTGGCTTACCAGTGCTAGTGTCTAATCGCTGTGGCTGTTTTGAAGATTTAGTAGTTGAAGGTATCAATGGATTTGGTTTTAATCCCTATGATAAGCAACAGCTAACTAAGTTAATGCTTAAGGTAAGTTCAGGGGAAATTGACCTAGACAATATCAGTCAATCCGCCCTGGAACACATCCAGAAATTCTCTCCGGACTATTTTGCTGAAGGGTTGATAAAAGCTGCTAAATACGCCTTAGCTAATCACTAATTACTGATGAAACTTCTGATTGTTATTCCTGCTTTAGGGGCTGTTTATGGGGGTACATCTAAATGCGTAGTGGAACTAGCTCAAGCATTGGGTAACTTAGGCATTACTGTTGACCTGGTAGCCACTAATGCTAATGGTTCTGAGGTGATAGAAGCCCCTATCAAAACCTGGTTACCTAAAACTAATTATCGCCTGCAGTTTTTTCCTTACAAAGGGATTGGAGACTACAAATTTAGTTTTTCCCTTAGTAAGTGGCTATTCCAACACATCGGCGATTATGACTTAGTCCAAACTAATGCAATTTTTTCAGTTCCTAACCTAGCTGCTTACTGGGCTTGTCAATGGTATAATATCCCTTATGTTATTATCCCCCACGGCATGCTTGACCCTTGGGCACTTTCCTATAAAGGCTGGAAAAAACGTATCTACTACACTCTATTAGAAAAGCCTGCTCTCCAAAACGCTAGCGCACTGCAAATGCTAGCCTCTACGGAAGCGGAACAAATTAAACCCCTCAACCTCAAAACTCCTGTTACTATTGCCCCTAACGGCATCCACCGTCAAGACTTTGAAGAACTCCCTAATCCGGAACTTTTTTATCAACAGTTTCCAGCTACTCGTAACAAAACTCTGATTCTCTTCCTAGGACGTATCGACCCCAAAAAAGGATTAGACTTGCTAGCCACAGCATTTGGTAAGATACACCCTCAATTTTCCGACACTCACCTAATTCTTGCTGGTCCTGATAACATTGGTTTCTTATCTACGGCTAAAGACTACTTTGCTAACGCAGGTTGCCTCGATGCTGTTACTTTTACAGGGATGCTAACAGGCTCTCTCAAATATGCTGCTCTTGCTGCTGCTAGTATTTATGTTGCCCCATCCTATTCTGAAGGGTTTAGTATGTCTGTGCTGGAAGGTATGGCTTCAGGCTTACCTTGTGTTATTACCACAGGCTGTAATTTTCCAGAAGCTGCGAAGGCTGACGCTGCATATGTAGTTGATATTGATGCTGATGCTATTGCCAATGCTTTAACCCAGTGTTTGCAATTTCCCCAACAAGCCAAAGAAATGGGAACTCGCGCTCGTCAACTTATCTTTGAACAATACACATGGAAAAGGATTGCAGCTAATTTGATTGACATTTATCAAGCTATTCTTCATCAAAAACCTTTCTAAGAATATATTTGAGGATTGAGTTATCATCTTTATTAAAGAGACAGAAACATCAACTTTAAAGTACTAATTAATATAAGATTATAAATATGAACAATTTCATCGACAAAGTAGTATATACATCTGATAACCCTAAATTAGACTATCGGATTATTTTTACAAGAATCAAAAACGGTAACTTTGAATATATACTGGGCAGATTTTGGTTATTTAGAGGTCTATATTCTCAGTATAAAAAACTTATACAAATTATAAATAAACCACAAACAAAAATAAGCTTTACAAGCCAAATAATTCAAAAATATAATCTCAATATTTATAGGATTGTTGAATCTATCAAGCAAGACTCTTACTACGATCAACTAGAATTAAATGAGCAATCATTAGCTTCTATAGTAAATTATGCTAAAAAATTGCCCTTATCTACCGCATCACTAAATCTGTCATTTACTTATCAGGAATATATTACTCATCTCAAAGCAAAACATACAATTGCTATGGCAGATCTAGATGAACCACTGAAAATAAATGAAATATATCGGCTTAGACATGATGATTTATTGCTAGAAATTTCAGAAAAATATCTCGGTTATTTTCCTGAAAAATGTGATGTAAGATTATGGTGGAGCTTTGCAAATAACCTATCTTCAGAAGAAAGAAGAATACAGTCACAAACTATTGATTATCATTACGACATTCATGGATTTAATTTCTTATACATTAGTTTTTACTTAACCAATGTAGATGTTAATAGTGGTGCCCATGTCCTCGTCAAGTCTAGCCATAAAAATAAAAAAATATCAATGCTTCTTCGCAGTGCTAGATGTCCAGATAAAACAATACAGCAATATTACCCCCAAGAGGATATCATAACAATTCAAGGAAAAGCAGGAAAATGCTTTCTAGAAGATGCCTCTTGTTTCCATAAAGCTTTACCACCAATTCAACGCGATCGCTTATTTCTACAATTGAGGTATTACTAATATGAAAACAACTAAACTAGGTTTCGGTTGCGCTCCTATATTAGGTAGAGTTGACAAGCGTAAAAGTATTCAAGCACTAAAAATTGCATACGAAGAAGGAATTAATTACTTTGACATTGCACGCTCTTATGGCTGGGGTGAAGCAGAATCTATACTAGGATAGGAAATTTCTTAGTCCAAAATAAAATACCTAGAGACAGTGTAGAAATAACAACAAAATTTGGTCTTGTCCCAAAAAACAACAGGCTGATCAGATTATCTAAAAATATAGCCAGAAAAGTTATTAGTATTAATCCTAAAACTCAAACCTTAGTTAAGTCTGCTGCTAGTCAAGTTGCACCAAAAATTGATTTTTCTGTAGATACAGCGAAGACAAGTCTAGAAAAAAGCCTTAAATCTTTGCGTACTGATTATATTGATAATATATTACTCCACGGATACGATTTTCAAAATCCGCCTAATGACATTACTGATATAGTTAATTTTTTGGATTCAGAAAAAAAACGTGGTACGATCAAAAATTATGGATTCTCGACTGATCAATCACTAGATTTAGCCGCCAAGTTTTTTGCCACCAATAATTTGAACCCTGATCTAATTCAACTTCCTTGCCAAATCAGCCAAAAACAAGATTATGTTTATATTAAAAAACTTAATAAAAATGGAATAAAAGTCATTGTTCATTCACCGTTTAATATAGGAAAAAATTCTCAAAAAAATTTTAATAATTTAGTTCGTATTGACTCCTTAAATAACTTCAGTAGTACTTTTAATTTTTCGATTGAAAAGCCTCAAGATATCTATTCAATTTTACTGGGTTATTTCAAATCTATTTATTCTCCCTATGCTATTGTCACTAGCATGTTCAATCCATCTCATATTAAAAAAAATCAAGAGATTATAAATAGACCTGCGCTAACTCAGAAGCAAGCAGAGTTATTCAATCAAATTCTAGTTGAAATTTAAGCCTATTGATTACTACTGTACTATGAAAATAACATCGTATTTAATTCAGTCTCCATTCGCAATTAAAATTCGCTCTAATTTGAGAAAATATTATTTTTGAATAACAATTATACAAACTATTGCTGGCTCAATAAATAAAGAGTATGAAGCTCATTTTAATAAAGAGTTACTTGAGAGTATAAAATCTGGAGATACAGTGTGGGATATAGGAGCTAATATTGGCTTCTATACCCGGAAATTTTTGGATATTGTTGGAACTGAAGGTCACGTCGTTGCAGTTGAACCAGCGCCATCGAGTGCGAACGCATGTAGAAAGCTTATTAATCCGAATAGTTATACAAACTTGACTGTAGTTGAATCAGCACTTAGTAGTGATGTTGGAACAGCCGAGCTTTCTGTTGATGAAGATCCAAGTTCACCAAATAATCGCTTATCAAAGTCCTCATCAAATACTTTGACAATATCTGTCACTACCGGTGATCTTCTATTATAAAATCTGGGTTATTACCCCAATATCATAAAAATAGATGTAGAAGGTTTTGAACTAGAAGTACTTAAAGGAATTCAGACAGTTCTTTCCTCCTCAACATTAAAAGCAGTTTTCATTGAAGTTCATTTTAAGCTTCTCGAAGAAAACGGTTACACAAATGCTATTGAAATGATAGTTAAAATACTACATAAATATGGCTTTTCCACGACATGGATAGATTTTTTACATATCGTAGGATTTAAATCTGTGATCAAATAATCAACTGAATTGATATTGAATATGTACTTCTGTGATTTTGGTTTTGCCGATTGAAAGTATGAATGAGTCTCACGTAAAGGCACAAATGTATTTGATAATCGTTGTTTTAAAAATACCGAAAATTTAAATTAATTTACCGATTCAGTAAGGTAACCTCTGGCTCTGGACTTCTGGAAAGCAAAGCATATTGTAATCTAGCACATTAATTCAGTCCGAATCACCCTAATTAATTTATCTGGAATGCTAGAAAAAATTACCCCACTCATTCTGACCTACAACGAAGCGCCCAACATCCAACGTACCCTTCAACAGCTTACCTGGGCAAAGACAATTGTTGTAATTGATAGTTACAGCACAGATGAAACCTTAGAAATTTTAGATTCAATTCCTCAATTACAAGTCTTTCAAAGAAAGTTTGATTCCTTTGCTGCCCAGTGTAATTATGGACTAGGAAAAATAGAATCTGAATGGGTACTATCCCTAGATGCTGATTATGTTTTAACAGATGAGCTAATTAGTGAAATACAAACCTTGCAAACGTCACCAGACCTAAACAGTTATAGTGTTCGATTCAAGTATTGTATCTTTGGAAAACCTTTGCATGGTACTTTATTGCCACCAAGAAAAGTACTCTACAAAAGAGAAAAAGCAACTTATCAAGATGATGGTCATGCACATCGAGTTATTGTAGATGGCAAATCAGCAATACTCTCTGCTTATATCCATCATGATGACCGCAAACCGTTAAATCGTTGGTTGTGGGCGCAAGACCGATACATGATAATTGAAGTCAAAAAGCTTACACAGGCACCCAAACATGAATTGAGTTTAGGGGATAAAATTCGCAAACAAAAAATTATTGCTCCCTTTATTATCCTATTTTACTGTCTGATTCTTAAGGGCGGAATTTTCGATGGTTGGCATGGTTGGTATTATGCATTTCAACGGATGCTAGCGGAAACTCTGTTATCTATTCGGTTGATTGAATTTGAAAAATTACAGAAGCAGTAAATTTTAACCATTGTCAAATCGGGAATCGGGAATCGGGAATCGGGAATCGGGAGTAGGGAGTCGGGAATCGGGAATCGGGAGTGTGGGGCGGGGGCGCGGGGCGGGGGCGCGGGGAGATGGGGAGATGGGGGGAACCCTCAAGACCGGACTGGATCCCCAAGACTCTTCTACTCCCTGCTCCCTACTCCCTACCTGACAAGGGTAGGTTTTTTACAAAGGGGCGAGTATGTACTTTTATTAGGTATAAATTCCTAAAAATCTGTATCAAAATACACAATTATTTCCGGGATAATTCTCCCCATTTCCCGCTTTTCCCGATTCCCGACTCCCGATTCCCGACTCCCGATTCCCGACTCCCGACCCAAATGTAAAAAACCTACCCCTACTCCCTACTCCCTACTCCCTACTCCCTACTCCCTACTCCCTACTCCCTACTCCCTACTCCCTGCTCCGAAGCTTCCTACAACTCAACCTACGGGAAAATCCTTGTATTGAGCCATGAAACGAAACTTATCTTCACGCCGACGTTTCACCAATAAACCTGGCTTTGGCTACCCTCGCAAAACCCTAGGCAAAATGCGGGTAGCATTTACCTTTAGCATCCTATGTATTGCTGTTAGTTTTATTCCCATTCGCTTAGGGCTCGCCCATCTCCAATCCCCCACTCCTGAGGTGATTCTGACCCTCGGTGGAGATATCACACGGGAAAAATTTACAGCTGAGTTTGCTCAGCAACATCCTAACCTTGATATTTGGGTCTCTTCTGGAGAGCCGACCCCACAAGCCCAAAAGGTCTTTCGGGAAGCAGGTATTCCTGATCAGCGAGTAAATCTTGATCGCCGTGCTATCGATACCGTCACCAACTTTACCTCCCTGGTTCAAGATTTCCAAACCCATGATATCCACCATGTCTATCTAATCACCTCAGACTTTCATATGCGTCGGTCGATTGCGATCGCCTTCTTTATTTTCGGCAGTCAGGGTATTGCCTTCACTCCTGTCGCCATTCCTTCCCAGCAGCCTGAGGAATCCTGGCTGCCAGTGCTACGGGATGTAGGGCGCTCGGTGGTCTGGATTATCACTGGTCGTACTGGAGCGAGTCTTCATTATTATTTGAGAGCATGATTGGGAATTAAGAATGAAGAATGAAGAATGAAGAATGAAGAATGAAGAATGAAGAATGAAGAATGAAGAATGAAGAATGAAGAATCGGGAATCGGGAGTCGGGAATCGGGAGTCGGGAATCGGGAATCGGGAGTCGGGAATCGGGAATTAAGAATGTAGAATTAAGAATGTAGAATTTGGAATTATGCATTCTGACAGATAATCTACCCTACGCGAATACCAAAGGCGAACAACATTTTTGAATGTAGAATTATAAATTATACATTCTAGATTCTGCCTTCTGGCTTCTGCCTTCTACATTCTAGATTCTGCCTTATAGATTCTTAATTCTTAATTCTACATTCTTAATTCTTAATTCTTAATTCTACATTCTACATTCTTAATTCTTAATTCTGACAGATAACCTTCAACCAAACCAATATATGACTACTGACTTAAGTAAACCACCAGCTTTAGAAATAGCCCCCTTAGTAGATTTAAGCAAATACGACTCATCTCGATTTGACCGAGGGCGTCCCAGTTGGTTAGTCTTAATCTGGTGGTTGGTGCAAGCGATCGCATTTCCCTTAAGTCTTCATAACTTCAATGGTTTCCGCCGATGGCTGCTCCAATTATTTGGAGCCAAGATTGGTAATAATGTCGTTATTCGACCCACTGCTCGTTTTACTTACCCCTGGAAAGTAGAAATTGGTGACTACAGTTGGATTGGGGATGATGTGGTTTTCTACAGCATCGATCGGATTCGCATTGGTAGTCACTGCATTATTTCCCAAAAATGTTACCTCTGTACCGGTAGTCACGATATCAAAGACCCAAGATTTGGGTTAATCACAGGTGAGATTCATGTTGGTAACGGAGCCTGGATTGCCACCGATTGCTTCGTTGCGCCCGGTGTCCAAATTGGAGCCAATGCCGTAATTGGTGCTCGCAGCAGTGTGTTTAGTAATATCCCAGAGCAGCAAGTATGCTGGGGGACACCAGCACGTGCTCGCTATCGACGGGAAATAGGGAGTAGGGAGTAGGGAGTAGGGAGTAGGGAGTGTGGGAAGTGTGGGGAGTGTGGGGAGCTGGGGAGCTGGGGAGATCGGGAGATGGAGAGCTGGGGAGATCGGGAGATGGGAAGTTTGGGGAGATGGGGAGTCAGATCTTTGAGAACTGCTATAGTGGTAAACAATTCGTGATTTTAGATCCTGTTACCTTTACCAGACCGTAGCGAAACCACTACATCTTTATCACTACCTTCAAAATGACACTCAACAGCATCTCGAACCATCGTTCTCAGCTCATCTAACGTGTCTGCTTGAGTAAATATAGATTCTCCTAAAGCTCTGGCTGTATAACCCCCTTCCGGATCTTCCTCAACCAAAAACACAACTTCGCTCATGTTCATGACTCCCCCATTGTTGTCTATCGTTATTATTGCATAGGGAACAGGGAGTAGGGAGTAGGGAGTAGGGAGTAGGGAGTAGGGAGTAGGGAGTAGGGAGTAGGGAGTAGGGAGTAGGGAGTAGGGGAGCTGGGGAGTAGGGAGTAGGGAGTAGGGAGTAGGGAGTAGGGAGTAGGGAGTAGGGAGTAGGGAGTAGGGAGTAGGGAGTAGGGGAGCTGGGGAGTAGGGAGTAGGGATTAGCCAATAGCCAATAGCCAATAGCCAAGAGTGAAACAATCCCGTGTACCTCATGAGTCCTAGAAACGCTATAACTTTTTTAAAGTTATAGCAACCGAAGTATGGTTTAGGACGTACTATTTTAGTGTAAAGGAACAGGTAGCAGGTAATATAATTACGGCGGTTTGCATAACTATCAGGTACAGAAGAGCCGATTTTTTGGCTCTTCCCTCTTACCTGCTCCCTACTCCCTGCTCCCTACTCCCTTATTCAACTAAAAAATTTTTTTGAATACGGCCTCTTTCTACTACTCCCTACTCCCTACTCCCTACTACTCCCTACTCCCTATCATTGCTCTAGCTTTCTAATCAGAGCAATAATCATTCGAGTTTCTTCTGTGAGTAAAGAAACAATCAATTCTATATCTGCTTGCTTAGATAGTCCTACTCTAGAAGATAAAATAAGATGTGTTTCTAATTCATTAATTGACCCTTGGGCAATATTAAGAAATCTAATGTACTCAGGAGTTGACCTTCTCCCATATCCCTCTGCTATGTTGGCTGGAATAGAAACTGCAGCTCTCCTAATTTGTTGAACCATACCGTATAATTCTTCTTTAGGAAAAAATTTAGTTAATAAATAACACTTTTCGGCTATATCCATGGCTTTTTGCCAAATTAGTAAGTCTTTAAAATTATTAATATCTGACATTGATGGCAATTCTTATTTGGGTGAGGTAGATTTTTTTAGGGAGTAGGGAGTAGGGAGTAGGGAGTAGGGAGTAGGGAGTAGGGAAGAGGGAGTAGGGAGTAGGGAGTAGGGAGTAGGGAGTAGGGAAGAGGGAAGAGGAAAGAGGAAAGAGGGAAGAGGGAAGAGGGAAGAGGGAAGAGGGAAAAAATCCTGTCTACCTGATAGTTAAGAAAAACGCTGTATCCCTATGCTGTCACAATCCTGAAAAAAAAGCAAAATCGGTTCTTCAGTACCTTTTATGCTAAATTTACAGTCAAAAAACTTAGAAAGCTTACTGTATAAGAAAAATTCTGCGATTCAACTCACAAAAAATTGTGAATACGGACTCTTTCCATTACTCCCTACTCCCTACTCCCTACTCCCTACTCCCTACTCCCTATTCCCTCTGATAGTTATGAAAAACGCTGTATCCCTATGCTGTCACAATCCTGAAACAAAAGCAAAATCGGTTCTTCACTGATGGCAATTCTTATTTGGGTGAGGTAAAAATTCTTGGGTTTTAGGGAGTAGGGAGCAGGGAGTAGGGAGTAGTAGGGAGTAGGGAGTAGGGACTTCGGAAGTCGGAAGTGGGAAGAGGGAAAAAATCCTGTCTACCTGATAGTTATGAAAAACGCTGTATCCCTATGCTGTCACAATCCTGAAACAAAAGCAAAATCGGTTCTTCAGTACCTTTTATGCTAAATTTACAGTCAAAAAACTTAGAAAGCTTACTGTATAAGAAAAATTCTGCGATTCAACTCACAAAAAATTTTGAATACGGGCTCTTTCCATTGCTCCCTACTCCCTACTCCCTACTCCCTACTCCCTACTCCCTACTCCCTACTCCCTATTCCCTTCAACCGACCGCAAAATCACTATACCGACGCATAAACGGAGTGTGAAAGGCTAATACAATGTCATACTTAGGAATTCCCACATCAGTAAGCTCATTCGCTACACCATATTCCGTCCCATCATATTGAATCCAAATCTTGTCATTGATAATATCAATGTGAATCAAGCAGCCATAGACACGGCGATGCTCTTCCCAACCCACACTGAATATTTGATAGTGGTCGTTTTCTAGATCAAAGGAAGTATAGCGGTCTATATCACCAAACGAAGGTTTTATCTTGCTGTAATCGGTCAAGATTTTTTTAATCGCTTCACGATACTGGTTTAATTTATCCATTGCACAATTACCTCCTGGTTAGGATCGAATACTAACAGCTTAACTTCATACTCTTTAATACTAAGTTGAGGGAGCTCTTCACAAAAAAAATCGTCGTAAATCGATAAAGGAACAGCCAAATAAAGTACTATTTGTGGTTGTTTGAGGCTTAGTACGATTCGGTAATTCAAAAACTGCCCTAACGCTAAATGAAATTGAAAAACACTAGAAGATGAGACAAAGCTTTTAATTTCAACAGCAATTTGCTGATTCTCCTTCTGTGCACCAATTAACCTTTCGGCACCTAAGTCGATATGCAATTGGCGATCGCGTAAATCTAAGGTTAAGGGGTCGTGAGTAATTACCCAATTATCTTGGACAAGCGCTTTTTTAACAACATCATGAAATATATCCTTAGCAGGCATTGCTACATTTACGTTTTATAATGATTCAAAAATCAATAGATACACTGTTCCCTAGAATATTATAACGTTTCTAGCATTTATGAGGTACGCTTATGAACTTCAAAGTCCCCCTTTATAAGGGGGATTTAGGGGGATCCCTTTGTACCTCATGGGAAAGAGAATTGCTATATAACGGCTGGTCAAAATCCTCTGACATTTTAACTAACCCCTTAGCGCTACCAAACTTAGGCGTTGCTTGTACTGCCATCATTGGCACAATTCTAAACGATTTCCCATCACTACCGAGGATGACAACCTCTTCCCCTGCTGCTGCTGCTTCAAGTAGTTCCGCGAGTCTAGTCTCTGCTTCCTTCAACTGAATTTGGTACATGATCACGGTTCCAGAGCCAACGGTTTGAGTATAGCAATTAGAAGGGAGTAGGGAGTAGGGAGCAGGGAGTAGGGAGTAGGCAATAGGCATGCTAGCAATAGGCAATAGTGTCGGAAGTGTGCGGTCAGTGCAACGGTTTTTGGAGTAGGGAACAGGGAACAGCGGATCTGGGAACAGGAGGAAGTGTGCGGTCAGTGCAATGGTTTTATTAACTGTGCGGCCAGTGCAATGGTTTTATCAACTGTGCGGCCAGTGCAACGGTTTTCTGATACCTATTGATAAAAACGGGACTTCGGAGCAAGGGGAGTGTCCCAAGTGTCTCAACTGTGCGGCCAGTGCAACGGTTTTGTGATCACTATTGATTAGGAAAAGCGACTTCGGGGGGGGGGAGTTTCGGAACTATGTGCTCAGTGCAACGGTTTTCTCAACTGTCGAAAGTCTGGGGAGATCGGGAGTCAGCTCAGCGTTCCCTCTTGCCTCTTGCCTCTTGCATGCATGCCTCTTGCCTGTTCCCTGTTCCCTACTCCCAGCTAGAATAAAGTGGACTATAGTTTAGGGTAATCAATCATGGATGCTCCTAAGTCTGAAACCACTCCTCCTCAAAAGCAGTTACGTCCATTTGCACTCTGTCTAGGCCAGTTCAAAGTCCCAGATGATTTTGATGCCCCGTTGCCAGATGAGATTCTAGACGGGTTTGAGCAATAGTGAAACTATAGAATATTTTTGTCAATTTTTCCTTGACCAATGATTAATCAATAGGGAATTGAGAATTAAGAATTGAGAATTAAGAATTGAGAATTGAGAATTGAGAATTGAGAATTAATAATTGAGAATTAATAATTGAGAATTGAGAATTGAGAATTGAGAATTAATAATTGAGAATTGAGAATTAATAATTGAGAATTGAGAATTAATAATTGAGAATTGAGAATTAAGAATTAAGAATTAAGAATTGAGAATTAATAATTGAGAATTGAGAATTAAGAATTAAGAATTTAAAATTAACCATTCTCCCTTCTCCCTTCTCCCTTCTCCCTTCTCCCTTCTACCTTCTTAATTCTCCCTTCTCCCTTCTCCCTTCTACCTTCTTAATTCTACATTCTTAATTCTACATTCTTAATTCTACATTCTTAATTCTACATTCTTAATTCTACATTCAACTTTCCCTACTCCCTAGTAACGACGCCGGGAGACACTAGCTTCACCCAACTTACGCCAGGTATGCCAGCCAACTACTCCATCCACTTTCAAACGGTTGTTGCGTTGGAATTGAGTTACACCTAGGTAGGTATATCGGTCAAAATTGGCGTTAAATTTAACAATGGTGTAGCCCAAGCTGATTAGGATCTGCTGCAAAAATCGCACGGCGTCACCATTGTTACCAGGAGTCAGCACTGGCATAGTCACAGTAGTAATTGTGTCAAGGGTTAGGGATGGTGGGTTATAGGGAGGATAGGGAGGATAGGAATGTTGGGCGTCAACGTTGATGACTTCTTTTGGGCTTTCCATGGATGGGGCGGTTGCCATCCCTAGGTCTTGATTGTCCATAGTTTCTGGTGAATTGGTCATGGATTGGTCATCCGCCATCATGGTTTGGGCAGGATTGGGGATTGGTATTTCTGAGTTGTTTTTCATGATTTGTGCTGAAGTTGTGAATAGGTTAACAAGCGACTATTAAAGGTTTTCAATTGGTTAGGTAGGAGGGAGTAGGGAGCAGGGAGTAGGGAGCAGGGAGTAGGGAGTAGGGTGTAGGGTGTAGGGTGTAGGGTGCGTTAGGGACAGAAAGCCTATGATTTTGAGACTCTTCGCCCCTGTTAAAGCCCGTCCCGTAACGCACCACCATAGGGAATAGGGAGTAGGGTGTAGGGTGTAGGGTGTAGGGTGCGTTAGGGACAGAAAGCCTATGATTTTGAGACTCTTCGCCCCTGTTAAAGCCCGTCCCGTAACGCACCACCATCTGACATACACAAGATTTTTTCCCTATTGCCTATTACCTTTTGCCTAAACTCCAAATATGGCATTTCTTGCAGTTATGAGCTACAGTCTTCTTTGAGGTTGATTCCCTGTCTTGATTTAGGGCATCACTGTTCCCGATTCCCGATTCCCTGTTCCCTGTTCCCTTAACCATCACTATTGTAAGCTTCAGAAATTACAGGTGGTATTTCGGCAAGAGCTCCCTTTGTTTTCCTGTTGAATAACCCGTAACTATAACAATTTTCAATCGTAAGTGAAAAATACCTCTCTAGACAGTGGATACTACAGGGAATCGGGAATGCGCGAATTTAGAATGCGCGAATTTAGAATTGGGAATCGGGAATCGGGAATCGGGAATCGGGGGAAGAGTATGGGTTGTGGTAGATAAATGTGATCGCAGATGGCTATGGTCGGTAAATGCGAACGCGCCCCGCGTGACAAGCAGGTCAATCGCATCTAGCTGTGATCAGTAAATGCGATCGCATCTAGCTTTGATCAGTAAATGCGATCGCATCTAGCTGTGATCGGTAAATGCGATCGCATCTAGCTGTGATCGGTAAATGCGATCGCATCTAGCTGTGATCGGTAAATGCGATCGCATCTAGCTGTGGTCTCGAAAATGCGATCGCATCTAGCTTTGATCAGTAAATGCGATCGCATCTAGCTGTGGTCTCGAAAATGCGATCGCATCTAGCTTTGATCAGTAAATGCGATCGCATCTAGCTGTGATCGGTAAATGCGATCGCATCTGGCTGTGATCGGTAAATGCGATCGCATCTGGCTGTGATACGGAAATGCGATCGCATCTAGCTGTGATCGGTAAATGCGATCGCATCTAGCTGTGATCGGTAAATGCGATCGCATCTGGCTGTGATCGGTAAATGCGATCGCATCTAGCTTTGATCAGTAAATGCGATCGCATCTAGCTGTGATCGGTAAATGCGATCGCATCTAGCTGTGATCAGTAAATGCGATCGCATCTAGCTGTGATCAGTAAATGCGATCGCATCTAGCTGTGATCAGTAAATGCGATCGCATCTAGCTTTGATCAGTAAATGCGATCGCATCTAGCTGTGATCAGTAAAAGCGAACGCGCCCCGCGTGACAAGCAGGTCAATCGCGTAGCGGCTCTTTTGGAGCATCGCGTAGCGTGACAAGCAAGTCAATCGCACTTACTATTCCCTGTTCCCAGATCCGCTGTTCCCAGATCCGCTGTTCCCTCTCCATCAAAAAATTGTTACAAAAATTTTCAAAATATGTTATAATTATGCAATTTTTATGCTATTCTAGAAAAAGGAACACTCAAAAGGAGATAAGTGAAGAGCCAGCCCACAGATGTTAGAGCGTCACGGGCTGGCTCTGGGTCTCCCACTCAAAAGGAGGTAATTTTATTATGTCGTACAGTCAACGCCTATACCCATGGGCAATCGTTCGCTTGTTACCACAGATGCAACGAGTCGTTGTCGCTCGTTTCCGTAACCGATCCAATGCGGAGGGTCATATGACAGCTCTTAAACGGCTGATGCCCGAGGCTGAATTTGTGATTATTTTTGATGTTCCTAATCCTATTGGTGAAGAAGAATCTTCAGAATGAAGAATGTAGAATTGAGAATGTAGAATTGAGAATGTAGAATTAAGAATGGATAATTACCAATTCGCGCATTTTAAATTATTAATTCTTAAATCAAAAAGGTTGTTCGCCTTTGGTGTTAGGTGAAGGGGAGGTTGTTTGTAAGAATGGAGAATGGTGAAGGCAGAATGGTGAATTCTTCATTCTAAATTCTTCATTCTAAATTCTTCATTCTAAATTCAAAAATACTGATCCACCTCGTTAAGACCGGGAGGAACCTGGTTTGCCTGACGAATTTCACGACTTCCAACCCCAACTACTGCGAGAAACCTGCCAACCTCCCAACTATCCCAGGGAGGAGATGTTCATTGCTACAAACCTGAATGTATATTACAACAGTCGTCATTACTTATGGCATAAGCGACCAGATTGGTTTCTGGTATTAGATGTAACTCCTGCTGAAAAACAAGAAGACCTGCGCTGGAATTATGTGGTTTGGCAGGAAGGAAGAGCGCCATTTTTGGTAGTGGAACTCCTATCACCAGGTACCGAAGCTGAAGATTTAGGACAAACCCTAAGGTCTGCCAACAAGCCACCAAGCAAATGGCAAGCTTATGAGCAGTATATGCGCATTCCTTACTATGTGGTCTTTGACCGTTATGAAAACCAGTTGCGAGTGTTTCAATTAATGCCCACCCAGTATCAGGAAGTAGAACTTTCTGAACCTAAATTTTGGATTCCAGAACTGGAATTAGGGTTAGGAGTCTGGCTTGGGAAATATCAAGAAACACAAGGGTTGTGGCTGCGTTGGTATGATGGAGTTGGTAATTGGATTGAGACTTCAGCAGAACGGGCAGAACAAGAACGCCAACGGGCAGAACAGGAACGCCAACGGGCAAAACAAGAACGCCAACGGGCAGAACGATTGGCAGAAAAATTGCGTACCCTTGGCATCAATCCCGATGATTTATAGCGCTACGCGCAAGTCAGAAGTGAGAAGTCAGAAGTCAAAAGTAAGCTAGGAGTAGGTTTCGGAGTTTAGAAGCGATGCAGCGCGGTCTTGGGAAGGCAGCGCGGTCTTGGGGGTCCCCCCCATGAGCGACTGCCGTGGTTTCCCCCACTCGCGCTTTGCATGGCTGACAATGTCAAACATCTTAATGGGTAGTGCTATATAGGAGTAGTCTATGGGAACATCAAAATCCCCACCGATGGTAATTCCACATGATGTGCTGGCAGTTTTGCAGGTATTGTCGCCAAAGCAACGTCAATTAGTGTTTGACTTTGCTGAGTTCTTGCTCCAAAAGCAAAGAAAATCCGAAAGTGAAGAATCGGCTGATAGTCCGCCAATACCTGGATAAGTTGACGCTTCTGAATAGGTGGGCATTGGGCTACAATCAAAACAATGGGTTGAAAATGCTGAGTCGGTTATGAGTGTTGTAATTTCTGATGAGTTGTTGCAAGCTGCTAAACTATCGGCAGCCGATTTGAAGCTTGAGATTGCCATTATGCTATATAAACAGAAAAGAATTAGTATTGGTAAAGCCCGTGAGCTAGCTGGGATGCACCTAATTGAGTTTCAACAAGCACTCTCTAATCGGAGCATTTGTATCAATTATGACCGTGAAGATTTTCAACAAGACATTCAAACATTGAAGGAATTGGGCGATATATGATCGTGGTTAGTAACACATCACCCATTACTAATTTATCAGCGATTCAAAAAATTGATATACTGCGGCAGCTCTATGGAGTGTTGATAATTCCTCAAGCGGTTTACAATGAGATGGTAGATCTACCATACGAGGTTCCAGGGTCGGAAGAAGTGCAAACTCTATCCTGGATTCAGACTCGACAAGCTACGAATCGTAGCTTGGTTGCAGAACTTAGGCTTGAAATTGATGCAGGAGAATCTGAAGCGATCGCTTTAGCAATTGAACTCAACGCCAATCGATTACTGATTGATGATTATCAGGCAAGAGTAATTGCATCTCGGTTTGGATGAAAATTTACAGGTATTCTGGGATTGCTTTTAGCTGCCAAGAAACAGGGATTGATTACAGCAGTGAAACCGATTGTCGATGATCTAATCAATCAAGCCGGATTTAGAGTGAGCGATCGCTTGTATAGAGAGATTGTGCAGATGGCTGATGAAGTGCTCGAAGAATAGCTGCTTAATTAAAAAAGTCGGCTCTTATAGAGTAGTTATGATAAATTAATAGCTATAATTTTTTCATAGTACCGACTCCCGATTCCCGACTCCCGATTCCCGATTCCCTAATGCCATCAACCCAGAATATGGAAGAATTAACCTTATTACGTCAACTCATTGAAGAAAGAAACTATCATAAAGCCTTAGAAATTGTTGATGAACTAGAAGAAATGTCAAGGGAGGATAAACTAAATAAAATTTATAGCTATGCAGTCATTTTACTATTACATTTAATAAAACAAGAAGTAGAAAAACGCACTACCCGCTCTTGGGAATTTTCGATTTATAATGCCAGCAAAACCATTAAACGAGTTAACAAACGGCGAAAATCAGGGGGATATTATGCCAATCAAGAGGAATTATTAGAAATTTTAACCGATGCCTTTGAAACAGCCCTAAAAAAAGCAGCATTAGAAGCCTTAGAAGGCAGATATACAGATAGTGAACTCAAAGAAAAGATTGACGAAGATAAAATTAAAGAGAAAGCTCTAGGTTTAATTTGTTAACAAGAGGGAGTAGGGAGTAGGGAGTAGGGAGCAGGGAGTGTGGGGAGATGGGGAGATGGGGAGATGGGGAGATGGGGAGTCAGATTAGTTTTCCCTCTTGCCTCTTGCCTCTTGCCTCTTGCCTCTTGCCTGTTCCCTATTCCCTGTTCCCTATTCCCTACTCCCTATTCCCTCTCACCACTGCCATCAAAAACTCCGCCAAGGTTACCCCATCGACCCCCAACTCACTCCGCTCCTGAGCCGCTAAAATGCCAGCTTGGGCATGCCACCAGGCTGCCGTTGCCACTATTGCCTCCAAAGGATGCTCAGACAGGAGTGGCTGAGCCATCAAACCTCCCACTAGTCCAGTGAGCACATCCCCACTCCCCCCTCGGGCTAGAGCTGGTGTACTTTCAGGAATCAGCCACACCGAGCCCATAGGATTTGCGATCGCACTCCTGGCTCCTTTTAACAACACCACAGACCGACTCAGTTGGGATGCCTTCCGCACCGCCTTGACTCGATCCGGTAACAGTTCTGCGGAATCAGGAAATAAACGTCGGAACTCTCCAACATGAGGCGTTAACACTGTCTGGCCTGGACGCTTCAACAAAGTGGGAATAGTGATCAGTTCCGCCAGGATATTTAAACTATCCGCATCCAAAACCATTGGGCATTGGGCAGCTAAAACCCCTTGCACTATATCCTTAGCATCCTTTGTTAAACCAGGACCACATGCGATCGCATTATAAGTCTGATTTGAAGTCTGATAGCTACCAGAGGGTTGGTGTAACTTCTCTAAGACTAACTCAGGCAAAAATGCAATAGCACCCGCCGTCGTTTCTGGGCAACCAATTACCACTGCTTCTGGCAAGTGACTGACCACTAGCAGTTTGATAGACTCCGGCACTGCCATCGAAAGCATCCCCACCCCACTAGCACGAGCCCCTAATCCCGCCAGAATTGCTGCCCCTGAATACTGTCTAGAGCCACAAATCAGCAACAGATGACCCTGTTGGTACTTATGAGTTACCTTAGGGCGAGGTAAGGGTAAAAAATGTTTCGCAACAGTTTTTGTCACTCTGAGCAAATCTGGTGGTTCACCTAAAATTGACCAAATATCCTTGAGGGGAATACCAAAATCAATTAACTCAGCTTCACCAATATAATCCAACCCTTGGTCTTGGAGAAACCCCAACTTCCACAACCCTAAGCACAATGTCCGGGTAGCCCGAACCGCGATGCCCAAAACTTCCCCAGTATCAGTATGTAATCCCGAAGGTAAATCAATACTCACCACCGGTTGTGACCATTGATTCAACAGCTCAACCGCCTCAGCGATACTACCAGAAAGCGATTGGCCGTAGGCCACGCTTCGCGATCGCGTCAGTCCAAATCCGAACAAACCATCAATAATCAGGTCACACTCATACAGCGGTTCAATCTCGTCATAAAAAGGAATCCCCAAGCTAAGCGCATACCGAGCATGGTAGTCAGTCAATTCCTTCAGTTTCGACAAAGGACGGTAAATGTGGATCTCATACCCCTGTAAATGAAGTTCACGAGCAACAACTAACCCATCACCCCCATTATGACCAGGACCAACTAACACACCCACTCGCCTCTTCTCAGCACAGGGATAAAGACTTTGAATAGAGCGAGTAATCAATCCTGCCACCTTTTCCATCAAAGCTGCTACAGGCATCCCCGCCTCAAAGATGCGCCCTTCAATCTCACGCATCTGCTCAGCAGTTACCACCACTTGCTCAATTACTTCTCGCCGATTCTGAGACTCCATCAATTCTTAATTATTAAGTGTCCGACAAAAGTAAAATTAACTCTTGAAATAGGGAACAGGGAACAGGGAACAGGGAACAGGGAAAACAGAGAGGTACTTTTAGGAATTTTACACAAGTCAATACAGCGAGATTTATTCTTGTCCAGCTACTTAACTGTTAATTTTTTCACCTTAACCCTTCAACCGCGTCACCTTAACCCTTCAACCTTCAAGCAACTCACCTTCAAGCAACTCACCTTCAAGCAACTCACCTTCAACCCACTAACCTTCAACCTTCAACCCACTAACCTTCAACCCTGAGCTCCTACCGACCAAAATACACCCGTGCATCCCAACCAGCAGAGCGCAAACGATTACTCCAACGTTCTGCATCACCCCGCTTTTTAAACGGACCAACAGCAACATGTTTACCTCTTGGGGCATCTCGTTGGCTGACTAAATCCTGGGCAATCCCAATTTTAACCAATTCCGTGACCATCTCTGGTAACCTCTGAGCATTTCCAGGAATAGCCACAAAATAGCTCCTACCCCTGGATTCTCCTGAATCCCCTGGATTAGAACCAGAACTGACAGCACCACGGTTCGCCAAATCTAATCCTGTTTCTGGATACACCAAACGGGAGCCATAGGTGATTGAGCCATCAGATGAGAAAGTTGCTATGTTGCTCATATTTGTAGCACCATTATCAAATACTTGTTGTGCAATTGTTGTGATGCGGGCTGGAATTCCCAAAGCTTCCAAAGCCTGGAGACGAGACTGAGCATTGTAGCGATCCATAAATGTACCTGCTTGAATCACCCCCTCTCCCTCGCGCACAAACGCTTGTGCTTCAATTGCTTGTACTTGGGATAACAACCAATCACTATCACCCACCACATCAACCCGATAGAGATTAGCGATGGGTATTGATCTATTAGTTCTTGATGGATTAGTTATTGATCTATTAGTGTCGTTGACGTTTAACTCAGGTGGTAATGGTGTATTTGGTGTATTGCTTGGCCGATTGGGTGAGGCGGTTGGCAAAATTAAAGGGGAAGTATTAACCGATGGTAGAGAAGATGGCCTCATAGTTGGTAGAGGTTCCCCAAAAAATCTCGGTTCTGGTGAAGTTTGGGCACTAGCTGGCGTAAGGTCCCCCATAACTGTTTGCCCAGTCAGTAGTAACAGTAGCCAACCAGTTACCTTAATCAGTGTTTTAGGATTTCTGAATTGGTTAGACACTCTGATCATAATTGGTATTGCCCTCTAGTAGAATGAGTAGGTTAAATTAATTTAAATTTACCCGTCAACCCTCAACAAATGAATAAAATCCTGTCAAAATGGGTAATCTTACCGCTGATAATTCTCTGCATTATAGCCTGTGGCAGCAGTAACCTAGATGGAGTAACCACCGTTACTCTCGGTGGTTGGCAAAGCAGCCCTACTGAAAAACAATTACTAGAGCAATTACTAAAGGAATTTGAAGCTAAACATCCCAAGGTAAAGGTTAAGCTTGAAGTCATCACTGGTCAGTACATGGATGTAATCAAAACCCGATTAATTGGTGATGCAGCTCCAGATGTCTTTTATTTAGATGCCTATGAAGCCCCATTACTAATGATTCATGATGTTTTGGAGCCTTTGGATGACTACATTAAGCGCACTGATAATTTTGATGTAGCTGACTTTGAACCCTCTCTGTTTAAAGCATTCCAATATAATGGAATAATCTACGGATTGCCTAAAGATTTTTCCACCCTTGCCCTTTTTTACAATAAGCAATTATTCAAACAAGCTAATTTAACTCAACCACCCCAAACTTGGGAAGAATTACGGGATTATTCCCAAAAACTAACCTTTGATAAGAATCGCGATGGCAGGAATGAACACTATGGTTTAGGAATTAATCAGGAACTGGCTCGTCTCTATTTTTTAATTAAAGCCTTTGGCGGTAAGTTAGTTGACAATAACGGCTATGCTACCTTTGCCACTCCTGAAACTTTTAAAAGTCTTCAAACTGTCATTGACCTATACCGAAACTACCAGTATGCTGCCTTACCCTCAGACGTTGGGGCTAGTTCTGGTAGCGAAATGTTTGGTCAAGGTAAAACCGCAATGGTAATGGAAGGTAGCTGGGCTATTCCTTATCTCAAAGATACATTTCCTAACATTAAATTCGCCACCGCTGAAGTTCCCTCCTTAGGTAGTAAAAAAGGAACCATGGCTTATACCGTTGCTTATGTTATGAACAAGCAAGCTCAACATAAAGAAGCAGCTTGGGAACTCATTTCCTATCTTACCGGCAAAGAAGGAATGAAAGCTTGGGGAAAAGCGGGACTAGTACTACCTTCTCGGGTCTCTGTGTTATCGGAACTAGGCTATAAAAACAATCCCCTCTATGCTCCTTTTCTTAAAGGAGCCGCCTATGCAACCATTTGGCAGGCTGGGGAAACCTTGCCAACCATTCAAACCCATTTCGATAATCAATTTCTGAGTACCTTACTGGGTGAGCAATCCTTAGAAAGTGCTATGAAGAAAGCCCAAGAAGCAGCTAATGAAGAAATTCGAGCAGGTGATTATTAACTAAGTTTTAGGGAGTCGGGAGTCGGGAGGGTGGGGCGGGGGCGCGGGAGGTGTGGGGAGATGGGGAGATGGGGAGATGGGGAGATGGGGAGATGGGGAGATGGGGAGATGGGGAGATGGGGAGTTAAATCAGCAATTAGTGTAGTAATTTTTATCTCTGTTTCTTCCTATTTACCATTCGCTGTTCCCTATTCGCTGTTCCCTGTTCCCGATTCCCGATTCCCGATTCCCGATTCCCGATTCCCTGTTCCCGATTCCCTATTCCCTATTCCCTATTCCCTATTTCCTAACTTAAAATAAATCCTCAGTGCCCCATCCTGGTCCTTTCTGTGCGGCTCTGATCACAAATGCCGCTAATTTCTCGATTTCCTCCTGTGGTATCCAACTCTCTCGGACTTTGCGGCACGAGAAGCTATCATCTTTACCATCATAGGTCTTCGGTTGCCTCATAAAAGCAATGAAACCATTGAGATTATCTCGAGGTGGTGTTGCCTTAGCTAGTCTCTTCAGAGATAGAGACACAGTGGGATCAATGAGATTAGCTCCTCCCACATGACACATCTGGCAATTTTGGGAAAACAATTTTATACCAACAGACAAGTCTTCGCCATTAAACAGCTTAGTCTCTCCCTTGCCATCTACAGCAATCGCTACAGGTTCTGCCACATCTAGGTAGCGCCTGACATATTGGTTAACCGCAGCCTCAGCTGGTGAACTAACCGTCCATGTCCCTAGGCAGAACACCAGAACAACTAGCAGCAAATAACGGATTGATACGAATAGACCTCTTGCCAAACTAGTTTTTTGATACTTTTCCCGTGAATTGTTGTCCACTGTTCCCAACTTCTCAAAGAAGTCTAATAATCTACGGAGCATTGAGTATTTAAAGTGATATGTACTGATTGAGCAACAGGGCAGCGGCTTCTTCTATTAGCGAATCAGGTCTAGTTAAAGAAGCTAGGGTTATTGATTTTGGTTAACCCCTAACTCCTAACCCCTAACCCCTAACTGCCAAAAGAAGAAGCCTCTGCCCTTGCTGCTTAAATAAGCATAAAGCCTTTCGCTTCGTGCTTTCTAACCTCTGTACAAACAACAATTAGTTACAGACTTTACCACAACCCCACGTATCAGGTCTCTGGTTGATCTCATAGAGAATATAACCAGCCATATTACGGAGGTCATCTTGGGAGACGTTCCTCATATAGACAAAAAGATCAGCACTCTTAGTGCTTGGATGAAATTCATAAATCTCTGTTTCCCCGTCGTAGGTGGTAGGATTGTTCATATAGTCTATGATACCATCCAGGTTATCACGGGGTGGTGTTGCCAATTCTAAGTCCTCAGCACCAAGAGTAACGTTAGGGTCAGTTTTAGTGTAACCCCCTTTGTGACATTGAGAACATACAGTGTTAAACAGGCGTAAGCCTTTAACAATCTCTTTGTTACTCATCACCACCGTGTCACCTGCTTCATTGGAAGGTACGGTGCGGAGCTCTTTAGACAGGTCAAGGGCTGCTGAACTGCCCACTGCAATTTGAAAGGCAAAGAATAGGGTTGCCGTGATCAGCAAGATAAATCGCTTCATTTTTGATTCTCCTCTAAACTAAAAATGTGGCTCATATGGGATTAGTTTTTCAAAACAGCATTAACTGATTCCCTGCACATTCTCTCGCTGAGGGGGATCTGAGTCAACCAATCACGGCTATCGAACTCAGGTATTACCGATTACCAATTAGCCATTACCCTTTGTTTGAGACAAAATCTTTAATATAACAGCCTTGGCATCTTCTAGAGGCAGATGGGTGTCTTGATTTTTGTAAGCAATGCCCAACTGCTGGCATAGATCGAATACCTCTTCTACCCGAAGGTCATACTCGGCAGCAATTTCCACAATTGATAGGTCTGCAAAGCCCATAATAATTAAACCTGATAATAACTAAGGAACAGGGGTAAGAGTGTGGGGAGAGGGGGGAGTCTGGGAAGTGTGGGAGGTTTGGGGGAAAAAGGCAAGAGGCAAGAGGAACCAACCCCTAACCCCTCCCAGGAGGGGAAGGCAAGAGGAACCCACCCCTAACCCCTCCCAGGAGGGGAAGGCAATAGGCATGCTAGCAATAGAGAAGATGATGAAACCAAAGGATTATTTCGTGGTGTTATCAGAAAGCAGCATTCGGTTTTGTAATCTATCGGGAGCACCTTGTCAGCCCCGTAGAAACCAAGCCAGTCGCTTCCCATCTCCCCATCTCCCCATCTCCCCATCTCCCCACACTTCCCCTCCTGGGAGGGGTTAGGGGTGGGTCCCACACTTCCCACCCTCCCCACACTCCCTAATCCCTACTCCCTACTCCCTACTCCCTGCTCCCTAATCCCTACTGCTTTTGGCAGGGAAACCGCTACCGGTATAGTAGCCTGGGGTTGATGGAGGCGAATCAGCTGGGCTAGGGTTTTTTTCAACTGGGTGCGAGGTACAATGGCATCAACGAAGCCGTGGTCTAGCAGATATTCAGAGGTCTGGAAATTATCCGGTAGCTTTTCTCTGAGGGTCTGCTCAATCACTCGTCGTCCAGCAAATCCAATTAATGCCTTCGGTTCCGCTATGATAATATCCCCTAACATGGCAAAACTGGCAGTCACCCCACCGGTGGTAGGATGAGTAAGAACTGGAATGTAGAGTAGTCTGGCTTGACGATGGCGTTCCAAGGCACCAGAGATTTTGGCCATTTGCATCAGGCTTAACATCCCTTCCTGCATTCTGGCTCCACCAGATGCACAAACAATTACAACCGGTAGCTGTCGCTTGGTTGCTTCTTCTATCAAACGAGTCAGTTTTTCCCCAACTACCGAACCCATACTACCGCCCATGAACCGGAAGTCCATTACTCCCAAAGCAATGGGCAAATTCTCTAGTTGACCGGTGCCAGTTTGTACGGCATCTGTGAGCTTAGTTTTTTCTTGGCTGTCTCGCAAACGATCACTATAGGATTTGCGATCGCAAAACTTCAGGGGATCCGTCGGATGTAGGTGTTCATCCAGTGATATCCAGGTCTGATGGTCAATCAGCTGGCGGATCCGCTCGTCACTAGGGACTCGCATGTGATGGCCACATTCACTGCAAACCATTTGATTAGCTTGCAGGTCTCTGGCGTAGGATAGAACTCCGCAAGCTTCACACTTTTTCCATAGCCCATCAGCAATCTCCCGTTCTTGAGGTTGTTTAGGGGTTGGTTCAATTTTTCGTCTATTTGCAAACCAATCGAATAGAGACATAAAAATTATTAAGTTAACGTACTATCTAAATTTTTTTAGCTATAGTCTGATTTTTATGATTGTCCTGCCTGCTCTTCTTCTGGGGAACTCAACAAGAGTAAGGCTGTCCATTGATCTGGTGAGCGAACTTGTAAAGCCGCAGGACTACCTGCACCTAAATAAGACATGATCCCAATATCAATAATCCGACTTGGAATATCATGAGCGGCTAGCACCTGCTGCATCAGCTCGGCTTCCCAGCGAAGATTGGTAGTTCTGATTGTTATCCAAGACACAGGCTAATATAGCAAAGGGAACAGGGAACAGCGGATCTGGGAACTTCGGATCAATAATTATCAGAATTCCTACACGGATTGCTATACCAATAGGATTCCAAAGATTTTTCAGAGCCGTTCAATTTCATCTATCTATATAGCATTTATCAAGTGGGTGAGGGACTTTCGTCTTAGGTTTTAGGGAGTCAGGAGTCGGGAGTGGCGTTGATTAAAATTTAATTTACCTCATATAATTTACCTCATAATAATTATAAGTAACGCTATATAGTTCTATTTATATTTGTAGGTTATGCTTTATAATTGATAGTTAGTTATAGTTAAGATTAAGATAGTCAATTAACTGTTATAGGTTTACTGTTATAGGTTTACTGTTATAGGTTTACTGTTATATAGTGTTTCTCATAGCAATGAGGTACAAAGGATTTTTTCCCACTTCCGTTCCCCCCTTATTAAGGGGGGTTAGGGGGGATCCCTTTTCTGACTTCCCTACTCCCTACTCCCTACTCCCTAAAACCTAAAACCTAGATGGAGCATTCTTCAACCGATAATGTTTAGCTAAATGGGAAAAATAGTTCTAGGTAAGTGGACACTATTAATTTACCCCAAAGTAGGGTCAATCCTGCTCCCAAGGCTAGAAAAGGACCAAATGGCATTGGCTGTTTGCGATTCATCCAACCCAGGGCAATGGCTGCGCCACCAGCAAACGCCCCTACACCACAAGCGATGAAACTAGCCAAGAGCAAATACTTCCACCCTAACCAAGCTCCCATCATCGCCGCTAGTTTAGCATCTCCTCCCCCCATAGCAGATTGACCAAAGGCAATCGAACCCCCAAAGGCAATCAGGTCAAACAACCAAATCCCTAAGACTGCACCTACCACCCCAGTCATTAATTGAGGAATTATTGCTATGGGTTGAGACCCCTGCAAAAAACCAGTAGTTCCTTGAAATACTAAACCAGCCACTAATCCAGACTGAGTTAGGGCATTCGGTAGGGTCATAGTATCGATATCAATCAGAGCCAGAGTCAACAACCAGCTCAAAAACGCCCAATACCCTAGGGTTTGCCAACCCCAACCATACATCCAGAAAACTAGTAAAAACAGTAAACCGGTTATGGCCTCTACTAGGGGATAGCGGCTGGAAATCTTGGTATTACAGTGACGGCAACGTCCTTTTAAGCACAGCCAGCCCATTACTGGAACATTCTCTCGCTTTCCCAGCTTATGTAGACAATGGGGACAGCGGGAGGGGGGCCAAAGGATGGATAAACCAGCAGGTAGTCTGTAAACGACTACATTGAGAAAACTGCCAATAGATGCACCGATAGCGAAAACTATTGCGAAAGCTATTAACGTTGTCAAGGCAGCGGATACTCCCACCATATCCTGTGTCACTTCCTAATTGCTATTGCTCTATACCATAGAAGTAAGACCAATGACCGATTTCCTTAATATTTATTAATAAAAGTCTCCTTCTAGTTGACTCAAAGGCACAAAGCATTCAGTTGGTAGAAGGATAGGTCTCTGACTAAAGATTAACTTTCCTCTGAGGGTATATCTGTCAATGGCTACACCAGATGGCTGTTCATCTTGGTATGGATGAACTTCGTAGTAAACCCGGTAGATATGCTTAGCTGCTCTCAAAACCGTAGGGTCTATCAGCTTCGGTAGCTCAATCCGAGTTTGGTAGTTTTCTTGTCTTTGCTGTGATGTATACACCACACTTTTTACCCTATTATTTCAGTTTGACTTTAATGCAATCACGCCCTCACGGCAAGGGGGTATTTCGACAAGAGGGCACTGATTAACCAGGTGAAACCAAGAGATTTTCCTGAGTTATTATAAGTAACCGCAGGTTTACACGATAAAATCAATTGATAATATCAAGGGATAACATCAAGATTGCTCTAAGCACTCAATTAGGGAATCTCCCATAGCACGACAACCTAAGAGATTCATGCCTTCTGAGATGATATCTCCTGTGCGATCGCCTTTATCTAAAACCTTGACAACTGCTTGTTCAATGCAATCTGCTGCTTCCGGCTGGTCTAAGCCATAACGTAACATCATCGCAGCACTGAGTACCATAGCTAGGGGATTCGCTTTATCTTGACCTGCAATATCTGGAGCCGAGCCATGAACCGGTTCAAAGACTCCAGGGTTAGATTCGCTTAAACTAGCAGAGGGTAACATGCCAATACTACCGGTAAGCATAGCAGCAGCATCGGATAAAATATCCCCAAACATATTACCGGTAACAATGGTATCAAATTGTTTCGGAGCTCTGACCAATTGCATAGCAGCATTATCCACGTATAGGTGAGACAGTTCCACATCCGGATATTCCGCTGCTAGGGTTGTAATGCGATCGCGCCACAACTGGGAGACATCCAACACATTAGCTTTATCCACTGAACAAAGTTTACCACCGCGTTTTTTAGCCGTTTCAAACCCTACTCTAGCAATGCGGTCAATTTCGGCTTCGGTGTAAGCCATAGTATTGACTCCCCGTTTCTCGCCAGTTTCCTGAGAAAAAATCCCTTTAGGTTGTCCAAAGTAGATGCCACCAGTCAGTTCTCTAACCACCATAATATCTACCCCTTCAACCACGTTTCGTTTCAAGGTCGAGGCATCAATCAGTTGGGGGAATATTGTCGCTGGTCGCAGATTCGCAAACAACCCTAACCCTGCTCTTAATCCCAACAATCCGGTTTCTGGTCGTTGGTGGCGCGGCAGATTATCCCACTTGTAACCCCCAATGGCAGCGAGTAAAACTGCATCACTATTGCGACATAGTTCTAGCGTATCAGTAGGTAAGGGTTCATTAGTAGCATCAATAGCTACGCCACCAATTAGGGCTTCAGTAAATTTAAAATTAATATCGAATCGCTTGCCAACAACGTTCAACACATCTACAGCTACTGCCATGATTTCTGGGCCAATCCCGTCACCAGGTAGCAGGGTAATGCGGTAGGAATAAGTCATAGTTAGTTTGGTCGATGCTCAAGTATGAGGTGTCGTGGGTATAAGTTATAGCGTTCGATACTATAGCATCTGGCCGGTATCTCAGGGTAATTTTTTGTTCAGCAGAGCTGGCAAGGGATAGGTTAAGGGATGTCACCGATGTAACTGATAGACTCAGACCTCGCAACAAGGTAACAGTCCGGAACGAATCCCTAAGCTAGCGATAACTGATAAAAATCAATAATTAAAATAATTCTACCCAAGCTCAACCGCCCTAGGTCAACCCATAGATCAACAAGAAAGCGCTAGGCTGGAGAAAAAACCAACATCAGGTGCGACCCGTAGCGAATTTAATTCTTAATGGGTTAAGCGAAACTATGAATTTCCCTTTGTGGTGCGACCCCGCCCTTTTTGAAAGCGCTAGGTAACGCCCACCAAGAGGAGGCTTTGGTCTTGTCCTTTATTGGCTTAGAAAGACCTTACTCTTAGGCAATTTAAACAGGTAAAACCAGACTCTGATGGTAAAAGAACTGGCTATTGATACCCGTGGACTAACGAAGCAATTCGACCGCCATGTGGCTGTGCATGAGGTAGATTTGCAAGTGGAAAGCGGCGAAGTTTACGGCTTAATTGGACCGAATGGTGCTGGGAAAACCACCCTGATCCGGATGTTAGCTGCAGCGGAAGAACCTACCACTGGTGAGATTTACATCAATGGTCAGCGTTTGCTAAGAGATCAAAGCAATCCTAGGCTAAAACAGCGTTTAGGCTATCTACCTGATGATTTTCCCCTCTATGAAGATTTGACGGTTTGGGACTACCTAGACTACTTCGCACGTCTATATAAATTACGAGGCTCAAAACGCCGACAACGCTTATACGATGTTCTGGAACTGATTGAATTGACCAACAAGCGTAATAGTTTGATTTCTACCCTCTCCCGGGGGATGAAACAGCGCCTGAGCCTGGCTCGCACTATCATTCATGAACCGATTTTACTGCTGCTGGATGAGCCAGTCTCTGGTCTTGACCCCATTGCTAGAATGAAGTTTCGGGAAATTATTAAGGTTCTCCAAGAAGCGGGGATGACGATTCTGATTTCCTCCCATGTCTTGAGTGATTTAGCCCAACTGTGTAGTTCAGTAGGCATCATGGAATTAGGGTATTTGGTAGAAAGCGCACCCCTAGATGAGTTTTACCAGCGTCTTGGTCGCCAGCAAATTCTGTTGTCAAGCCTAGGTCAGCTGGATGTACTTAAAGGGGAATTGAAAAATAATCCCCTTGTAGAAGACTGGGAGATATTACCAGAACCAGGTCGGATGCGGATTCATTTTTCAGGAGGTCAAGAGGATTGTGCACAGCTATTGCGATCGCTGGTTAATGCTGGGATTCCCTTGACAGAATTCCAGTGCTCTCAAGAAGACTTAGAAACAATTTTCCTTAAATTAGGTCATCAGCAAGCATCATAGCTCGATCATAGCTGCCTCATCACATGGCGAGTAAAAGGAGACTAATAGCGATATGGCACTTAATAATTTAGTTAACCAACTTGGGGAATTGAATCCCCAGGTGTTTCGAGAACTCAAAGGCCGTTTCAAACAGCGGAATGTCCTGATTACAGTGGCAATATCCTTGATTGGTCAGTTGGTGATGCTGATCGATTTGGGACTTGAGCTACCATATAGCTTGGGAGCTGAGATTAACTGGCCTCTATGGTGGCAAAATGTATTTGTCTGCCTGAGTCTTATCGGGATATTCAGTTTGTTGGTGGTTGGCACCTATATGCTAATCAGTGACCTCTCCAAAGAAGAAAGTCGTGGCACCCTGAACTTTCTGCGCCTGACACCTCAGTCAAGCCGGAGCATCCTAGGTGGCAAACTACTGGGGGTACCAGCATTGCTTTATCTAGCAATTGGTTTCGCCTTACCATTGCATTTTTGGGCAGCTATTGCCGGTAAAATCCCTTTGATTGAGCTTATAGGATTTTACATCGTTCTTGGTACCAGTTGCCTATTTTGCTATAGTATGGCGCTACTATTTGGTTTAGTTGGCAAATCTCTAGGAGGTTTCCAAGCTTGGTTAGGTGCAGGAGCTGTACTCACTTCCTTGTGGATCACGACCATGGTGATTGATAACGCTGGTGTCAGCCATTACCCAGCTGACTGGCTGACTTTGTTTAATCCCACCATTGTCTTACCGTACCTGATTGATTCTAATTCCTTTGATCCGAATAGTTTTTATCCTGTTGAGCGTAGTTTCCAAGATTTGCGCTGGTTTGGTATCCAGATCGGTGCCAGTTTCTGGACTATGGCTGGTTTTATTGTCCTCAACTACAGTGTTGGGACCTACTGGCTTGGGCAAGGGCTAAATCGTTGCTTCCATAACCCTAAAGCTACCGTGATTAACAAGCAACAGAGTTACTGGCTGACCGCTAGCTTGCAAGCAGCGATTTTAGGATTTGCCCTCAACCCTCAAGTCAAAAACTGGCGTGGTTATACCCATGGCTTGGAGGAGAATTCAGAGATGCTGCTGCTGTTCAACGTGGTGCTGTTTTTAGCTCTGATTGCTGCCTTGAGTCCCCATCGACAAACCTTACAAGATTGGGCTCGTTACCGACATCAGGATCGGACTTTCCGCAAAAAAGGAGGGCTGATAGCTGACTTAATCTGGGGTGACAAAAGTCCGGCTGTGGTGGCAGTGGCAATAAATTGTGCGATCGCATCTGCGATGTTACTGACGTGGATATTACTTTGGCCTGCCAATGATTACAAGATAACTGCCCTGTTCACACTGTTGCTCAATAGCAGTCTGATCATGATTTACGCCACAGTTGCTCAGTTGATGCTGTTGATGAAAACACAGAAGCGAGCCGCTGGTGCAGTAATAGCGGTAGGAGGATTGATTCTCTTACCACCCATCCTGTTTGCGATTGGGTCGATGACTACCTATGAGACTCCTGCTGTATGGCTATTTTCGGTATTTCATTGGGGTATTTTGCCCTATGCTAATGGAAGTGTTTTCTTGGCCATCATTGGTCAGTCCCTAGCCCTAGCGTTATTGAACCTACAGCTAGGACGACAATTGCGACAAGCAGGAGAATCCACAACTAAAGCGTTGCTGTCTGGAAAAACCCAATTACCTGTCACTGCTGATTAAGTTTTTTAGTCTACCTAAGGGTTGTTTCGACCCTTAGGTCGCGCGTCGAGCAACTTTCCTACCCTAATCAAGGACTGGATTATAAAAGGGTTTTTTATCCTAATTATCGCGAAACATTTAAACATAAAATCTAGCTTGGAGTGTTTAGCATTATCCCAATGCTTCGCTCCTATTTTTTTATAATTTAATTTTTTATAATTTAATTAGCGCTAAAATCGACAACAACCAATGGTAAATCTTAAAGTTGAAGCTCAGCTCTCCTACGAGCAGTTACTGAGAGCTGTTGAACAACTCAGTTTATCTGAACTGGAGAAAGTTGGAGCATACATCATATCCCTCCAGGCACAACGGAAAGCCCCCAGTCTTTCTTCAGATCAGGCTAGGTTGCTAATAACTATTAATCAAGGTGTACCACCAGAAATTCAAAACCGTTACGATGAACTGATTGAAAAACGAAGAATGGAGATGCTGACACCTGGTCAGTATAGGGAACTTTTGGCTTTAAGTGATCAAGTGGAAACCATCGAAGCTAAACGTGTCGAAGCCATGGCAGAATTAGCTCGTTTGCGCCAAATATCCTTAAGCACCCTGATGGCAGATTTGGATATTCATTTCCCTGGCAATGTCTGATAAATCAACGATATTCTGGTTTTATTATACTCAACAAATATTTAAATAATGCAATAAACAAGAGGCAATTTTAAATAAATGTTGGTTTTAGTTGTGTTTTTTAGTGTTTAAACTATCATATTTAACTTATTTTATATTGAAATATATTACCAGAAAAAAAATAAAATTAATTTCAATTGTATTTAACTCCTCAAATAGTATTACTATTCCCTATTCCCTATTCCCTATTCCCTATTCCCTATTCCCTATTCCCTATTCCCTATTCCCTATTCCCTATTCCCTATTCCCTATTCCCTATTCCCTATTCCCTCAAATATAAATTTGAAACTTGATGCCAGTTGGAATTATTTAGCACTAAAAAAAAATAATACCATAAATTATAAATTTTTCCTAAAGCATAACTACTTATAGTTAACCCTCGTATATAGTAAAAAGTTGATTTATTTATCTTAGGCTTCTAGCTGATAAATAGACCCAGAGTGCTCAAAGGAAAAATCCTGCCAAGTTGTCTGGACAGTTCCATATATTAAGAGTAAACTGAAATACAAAACCCGTACTGTAGTAAAATTAACAGTTATTCTAAAATTCTGCTCAGCTATTATCAGCAATCTAACACCCTTAACAGCATAGGTGTTCTTGACCTTGGCGAATTTAATTGGCCACAGGTCGCACCTAAGGAACCGATCTACCACTAGAGGTGATAAGCGTGCAATCCCAAGTAATCTCAACAACCCCAGCCTCATCAACTACCCCCACTCGCCGCACAGGAGCATTTGCTCTAATCGATAGTCTCCACCGTCACGGTGTGACCCATATCTTCGGCTATCCCGGTGGTGCAATTCTACCTATATATGACGAACTATACCACTGGGAAGATGCTGGTAAAATACAGCACATCCTAGTCCGACACGAGCAAGGAGCATCCCACGCTGCTGATGGTTATGCCCGTGCTACTGGCAAAGTCGGTGTCTGTTTTGCTACATCTGGTCCGGGAGCCACTAACCTAGTTACCGGTATAGCTACTGCTCACATGGACTCAATTCCCCTAATTTGTGTAACCGGTCAAGTCGCCCGTGCTGCTATTGGTTCTGATGCCTTCCAGGAAACCGATATCTTTGGGATTACCTTGCCGGTTGTAAAACACTCTTATGTGGTGCGTAACCCTGCTGATATGGCGCAGATTGTTGCCGAAGCCTTCCATATCGCTAGCACCGGACGTCCTGGGCCAGTCCTGATTGACGTACCCAAAGACGTGGGTTTAGAGGAATGTGACTATGTACCGGTGGAAGCTAATCAACTCAAGTTGGTGGGCTATCGTCCAACACTAAAGGGCAATCCCCGCCAAATTAACCAAGCCCTAAATTTAATTCGGCAAGCACGACGACCCCTGCTTTACGTTGGTGGCGGAACCATTGCTGCTGGTGCCCATGATGAACTGCGCCAACTGGCAGAAATCTTCCAAATTCCGGTAACTACCACGTTGATGGGCAAGGGAGCATTTGACGAATCCCATCCCCTATCGCTAAAAATGCTGGGGATGCATGGCACTGCCTATGCTAACTTTGCTGTTAGTGAGTGTGACTTACTGATTGCTGTAGGAGCGCGATTTGATGACCGGGTGACCGGGAAACTGGATCAGTTTGCCTCTCACGCTCAAGTCATTCACATCGACATTGATCCGGCTGAGGTTGGGAAAAACCGCTATCCCCAAGTGCCAATAGTAGGGGATGTGCGCCGGGTTTTGCAAGATATGTTGCGCCGTTACCAGGAAATGAATATCTCAGCAGAACCTAATCAAACCCAGGAGTGGCTAGCACGGATTAACCGTTGGCGTCAGGAATATCCCTTGCAGGTGCCTGAATACCCCGATAGTCTATCTCCCCAAGAAGTGATTGTAGAGGTAGGGCGTCAATCACCTAAAGCTTACTACACCACGGATGTCGGTCAACATCAAATGTGGGCAGCGCAATTTCTTAATAATGGACCGCGCCAGTGGATTTCCAGTGGGGGATTGGGCACTATGGGCTATGGAATGCCAGCAGCCATGGGAGTCCAGGTAGCATTCCGAGATCAGCAAGTGATTTGTATTGCCGGTGATGCCAGTATTCAGATGAATATCCAGGAACTGGGTACCCTCGCCCAATATGGCATCAATGTTAAGACCGTGATTATTAACAACGGTTGGCAGGGAATGGTACGCCAGTGGCAACAAGCGTTCTATGGGCAGCGTTATTCCTCGTCAAATATGGAAGTCGGGATGCCGGATTTTGTGCAACTGGCTCAGGCTTACGGGGTTAAGGGCATGATAGTTACCAGTCGGGATCAACTACAGGATGCGATCGCACAAATGCTAGCCTACGATGGTCCTGTGTTGTTAGATGTTCATGTAACCAAAGACGAGAATTGTTACCCAATGGTAGCCCCTGGTAAGAGTAATGCCCAAATGATTGGTTTACCGGAAAAACCAATACTCAAGAATGCTACGGAGCTAATCTATTGCAGTAACTGTGGTGCCAAGAATGTAGCAAGTAACAATTTTTGTCCTGAGTGCGGCACCAAGCTTTAATATTGTGTACCTAAGGATTTGACATTGCTGATTAATGGCATGATTTAGGGTAATGGGTAATAGATAATAGTAATGGATAATTGGTAATTCACTATTTGCTAACTACCCAAGTCTAATTCATATCATTCCTTAGTTCAGCAAAGCTTATCATTGCTCCTTTAAACTTACTTACTTCGCTCACCAGCGGAGTATTTTTTTTGGTAAGTATCGTCAGTTTAATAGTACTTATTCCTCAGCTATCAGCTAATGCGCTACAGATGGTGCTACTTGAGGTGCTATCAGCTATCAGCTTCTGGAATGGCTAATAGCTAATTTTTAATTACCTGCCAGATTGATAATCCTTGAGGGTAATCATACATAAGTTATACATTAGTATACGTTATCCCATACATTAGTCTCCGATAATCATAACATAAGCCACCTAGAGGAGCTAGTCAGTAATCAAGATTCTAGTGATATAGCAGAAGTCAGAAGTCAGAAGTCAGAAGTCAGAAGTCAAACTCTTGCGCTTACTTAGGTTTGAGACTTTTGTCATGTCCGCGCCTGCCCTGGCGACTGCTATAACTGTTAATAGTGAATCCTATTGACTACCCAAGAATCTGCTACTCGTTTGAAAATGCTGTGTGTGCGCCTCTACATTATTGGTGATTTTGGATTGGCACAACAAGCACTAATCAACCATGAGTGACACTAAGATTACTAGATTGTTATGCTAGAAGGCTTTTTAAGCCTGCAACATAAGATTGTTCGAGCCATCGGTAATCCTACTCCAATTATCAATTACCAAAAGGTAAGATTTATTGGTTGCAGGCATTGCTGAGAATTGGAATAACTAAAAATCACTCTTAAGTCAACATTAAATCAAACGCTTATTGCTATTATATATGATTAATACTAAGATAGTTCGGAATGGCCTAGCTCTCCTAGCTAGTAGCTTACTATTCACCCCCACTGCTGGTTTGGCTAGCTCTCCTCGTCAGGGGCAAGTTGAAAATAAATTAATCGCAGCAGCACAGTATTTAAGAGACCGCGATTATATGCCAACTCATCGACCGGTAGTAAATAGACTTTCCCGGAACCAAGTCGATGCATTTACCCTGGATCTAGAAGCTGGTAAATCTTATACCTTAGTAAGTTTTTGTGATGATGCTTGTCTCGATATTGACCTAGGTCTGTATGATAACAATGGCCAAACCGTTGACTATGATACTGACTATGGTCAATATCCGATTGTTCAAGTTACCCCTCGCGGCAGTGGGAAATTTATGGTTAAAGTCGGTATGCCCCACTGTGTAAGCTCTTCATGCTATTACGGGGTGGGGATATTCGCGAAATAGATCAAAACTGAGATCTTCCTTCCCATTTTGCCAAATTGATGCTATTATAATAAGTGGCTCGGATCGACGCGATCGCAACGCCCAAACCTTGTCAGGACCGGAAGGTAGCAGCAATACGGGATGCTTACGATAGGCGTGGACTCCGGGTCATCCTCGTAGCCACAACACATAGCCATAACACAATAGACATCCCTCCAGTTATCAGTAACTTCAGATCTAGTTACTTCGGGCGGGCGGCGTAACTTCAGACAAGGGAAGAAAAATTGGCGGAAACAGTAGTGAAAGAAAACACTACTAAAAAGCGATACATCCCTGTTTACTAATGATCCGAAGTTTCCAGTGATGTGTTAGCTTCCCCCATCAATCATCACCCTATAGTTAGCCTAATTTGAGGTAAGCTCGATAATTTCAGTATCTGAAATCAATTCACCATTATGAACTAAATCCTGATGGTTGTTGGAATTTAAGGTAACCGTGATTTCATTTCTACCAGGTTCAAGCTTGCCAATATAATACCAATTGCTGTAAATCCTGGTAATTTTTTTGCCATTGATGAATAGATGGCCATGTCCTTCTCCTGGTTGATGGGCTTTGCTAGCATTCTTGGGAGAAAATTGGAAGTTAGAAACCTTTATTTCTAAATTCCATCCTATCATCGGATCTGGAGACACCACTATGTCAACATCTGGAACAGGTTGACCAGAAGGGATTTCCATTGTGCCATGATGATGACCCATATCTTCACCATGGTGACTACTGCTGCCGACTTTGTGATTATGGTGATTATGCTCCATGTCTTTACTATGGTGATTACCGGTTTCAGTTTTATCACCATGGACCTGAGCATGGGTCTGTTCAGAATCTAGATCTTCATGGCTAGCCATTCCACAACCACTACCTAGTAAGCTGATAGTTAGCAAACTGGCTGATGCTAATCTTAAAATAGTTCTAAGTGCTGAAAATAGTGCTAAGTGCTGAGGGCTGAGTGGGATTTCTTTGGGTCGGTAAGTGAATAAGGTCTTGCTCATCCGATCGACAGTTGTTGTTTTAACCATGGACTTTGCTAAATTGCCCATGGTAGTGTATATCATGTCATTTAAAATATCAAAAGACAAGCTGTAAAACCTGGTAATTAGTTAGCAAAGCATATGCGCTACGCGCACGGTGCGCGAACAGCAGTCAGCGTTCAGCGGTCAGATTAAAATAAACCCGGGAGAATTTAATATTGATAGATTAATGATAAGTGAAAGTATTGATAAAAGTCCTTGGCCTATGGCTACGCTACGGGAACAGATTTGTGGCACAGGCTTCTAGCCTGTGACATTAACCAATGCTTAGCTCTTTCTTCAAAAGCTGATCGCTTACGATTACCAACCTACTTCTTGAGCTACTCCATACAATTCCTCTAAATGTCGGCAAAATTCACTGTAGGTTCCAATTTGCCGTGCGTCTAATCCAGTTAAATCTAAATTTTCTTCAGTACTTTTCTGTTGGAGGTCTACTCCTTCCTGCTTGTTACGCATATTTAATCGGTAAGCATTTTGGTCTGGATAAATTTAAAAAATTATCTCGATCGCGTCTTCATAGGTGTCTAAGGAAAGGGTTAGATCGAAGGGCTTTCCAGGTAAAATCAAGCTGATGCTGTCATAGCCTGTTGCTTCTTCTGTGTAAAAAACTTGTGATTCTGACATGGCGACAATTATTTGAGTCCAGGCAGGAAAGCTAGTCATTTTTCTTCTCCTTTAGATAGTGATGGTAGGTAGTAATAGCAATGCCCTGGGTTTAACCTGAAACTAGCATGCAACGCACTGAACACACGGATGCTACAGTTGAGCAATCGGTGATTCACCACGGCACTAGGGAGGTTATCCCAATAAAGAATACTAAAAATAACAACAATAGTAGGGTAACTATCATACCAATAATGATGAAAGATGTGATCGCCCAACCCCGTTGATGGCGCTTAAAGGTTTTGATACTCTTCCAACGGCGACTTTTCCATGCCCACTCATTGCCCTTGATGCCCAAAATAATCCCCATCACTGGCCAAGCCAAAAATCCAGTCACTAAGGATAGATCGGTCCAGGCAATCAGTCCAATCCAAACTTGATTGGTGACACACCACAAACCTGGTAGACAAAAGGCACCCCAGTTCCAGCCTTGAATCTCTGCTGGCACTGGAACAGATTCGTCAAACACTTGCTTGCAACCGGAATTATTGATGGGAGTAGGTGGTGGGTAGGATTTAGACTGGGGAGTTACAGCCACAGTACCCTTGATTTCTGTTTCTCTAACCTTAGAATCATCAGAATCATCGGTTTGGATTAGGTCTAGAACCTGTTCAGCAGATTGGAATCGCTCAGAGGGTTGGGATGCTAGCAAACGAGATAGGATAGTATTAAAATCTGGAGATAAAGTTACTTCTTCTTCAGTTCGCCAGCTAAGGGTATAAGGGTCAACCAGTTCCTGGGGCTGTTTACCAGTCATTAGTACTAGTGCTGTTACTCCCAAAGCATACAGGTCACTATGGGGAGCAGCAATCCCTAAGCGTAGCTGTTCATCAGGTGCATAGCCAACTTTACCTAAGCAAGTCCCACCAGCGTAGATGGCGGAGTTTTGCCCACTGGTTACGGGGGTATTGACTTCTAGGGCAATTTGTTTGACACCACCCAAGTCAATTAATACTGGTAGTCCATCGGAAGCACGACGGATAATATTGTCCGGAGCAATATCTCGGTGAATTATGCCTAATTGGTGTAGGTAGCTTAAGACCGGGAGCAATTGCTGAAACAGTTGGAGAATTTCGGTTTCGCTGAACCGTTCCCCTTTGCTTACTCGTTCTTCGAGTAAGGTTTGATAGGTTTTTCCTTCAATGTAGTCTTGGACGAGAAACAACCGTTTGCCATCCCGAAAAAATTCCCAGAATCTCGGAATTTGGGGGGATGAAAGCTTGTGCAGCATGGTTGCTTCCCGTTGAAATAGTTCTTCGGCTTTTTCAATGGGTTGGGTGCCCTGGTTTCTTGGAGTCAGCTCTTTTAGGGTTACTAGTTCATTAAAGCGTCCAGTGTCTTTGGCGAGGTAGGTTTTGCCAAATCCCCCTTGTCCTAAGGTGCGCTGAATTATGTAGCGATCGCGTAATCGGCTTCCAGTCTCTAATTTATTGTCTAGATTACTATTGTCTAGATTACTATTGTCTAGATTACTATTGTCTAGATTAGTGTCTAAGAGACTGCTACTGGGAGGGAGTAGAGAGGCACCACAACGAGAGCAAAAACTTGCCCGACTGGGATTGATTTGCTCACATTTCATACAAATGATTGAATTCATGGCTCCACTCTTTTGAATACCAGTTGGGTTCATGCCGTTGCTGCCTAGTTAATTAGTATTATAATTGGCACTAGAATTGGCTCGATATGATCTATTTTAGCCACCATCAGAAAAATGAGAGTTCATTCAAATGTGATGCTTGGGGTAAGTATTGTGGACGGTTGATGGTGAATTGTAAACGAATTGTCAACCGAAGGCAGCAATCTTAATCAAAAATAGTTAATAAGAAATATTAAGGTCGCAATTATTAACTATTTCAGGCTTAAAATTATAAAGTTATGTGCGTAGAACGTGGGTGATGGTGCAAATAACAGGAACAACAAAGTTACTGGGTGTGATTGGTGATCCAGTGGAACATTCTTTATCACCACTGATGCATAACCGAGCGATCGCATCTTTGGATGTGGATTATGTCTACCTACCCTTACCGGTAAAATCAGCAGATTTGAAAAATGCGATCGCTGGTTTTGAGGCGATTGGTCTAGTGGGCTTCAGTATCACCATTCCCCACAAGCAGAGTATCATCCCCTTGTTGTCGGAAATTTCAACAGTGGCTCAAGGGGTGGGAGCAGTGAATACTGTTTATCGCACCGATATCGGTTGGATTGGTACGAATACCGATATCGAAGGATTTATCACCCCGTTGCAAGGGTATAACCGGGATTGGAGTCAAACTACTGTAGTCATTTTGGGATGTGGTGGTGCTGCACGAGCCGTAGTAGTAGGTTGTGCTGAACTCGGTTGTACTGAGATTCATGTGCTTGGCCGCAATCAGGACAAGTTAGGTCAATTTAAGCAAAGCTGGATTAATTCTGACCTTGCTATTACTATTCATACTCATCCTTGGCAACAACTACCGGAACTCCTGGCTCAAGCCAATTTGTTAGTTAATGCTACTCCTGTGGGAATGTATCCCAAGGTCGAGCAGTCTCCTGTGGATCAGGTAACCATGGCTAGGTTGCCAGAAAATGCGATCGCTTATGACTTGATTTATACTCCTAATCCCACTCAGTTTTTAAGACAAGCCAAGGAACAGGGCGCGTACGCTATTGATGGATTGGAAATGCTGGTGCAACAGGGAGCAGCAGCTTTCAAAATTTGGTTAGGACAAACTCCACCAGTGGATATTATGCGTCACGCTCTCCAGGAAAAATTGGGATTGTTGAAAAGTTAGTTAAAATTTATAGCGCTGCAGGTAGGGAATAGAGAAGGTCGGATCAGGGAAAGAAACGGAGGTGATCTGAGGTTTGGGCAGTGTTCAAACCGACAGGGGATGGGAATGGACTCGAGTAGGCTAAAGGGATAGCAAGTCGTGGTTTCATAAAATAACTAAGTACTACGATTAGAACACTACTAAAGCACGAACTATGGGCAATACCTTTGGACATCTGTTTCGAATCACTACATTCGGAGAATCCCACGGGGGTGGGGTTGGGGTAGTCATTGATGGCTGTCCACCGCGATTGGAAATTTCTGCGGCAGAAATTCAGGTAGATTTAGACCGCAGGCGTCCGGGTCAGAGTAAGATTACTACTCCTCGTAAAGAAACTGATACTTGTGAAATTGTTTCAGGAGTATTTCAGGGCAAAACCCTAGGCACACCAATTATGATTATGGTGCGCAATAAAGACACTAGGCCCCAAGACTATAGCGAGATGCAAAAGACGTATCGGCCTTCCCATGCTGATGCTACCTATGATGCTAAGTATGGCATTCGGAACTGGCAGGGGGGAGGACGTTCTTCAGCCCGGGAAACCATCGGGCGAGTGGCAGCGGGTGCGATCGCAAAAAAAATTCTCCAGCAAGCTGCTGGTGTAGAAATCATTGGCTACGTCAAGCGTATCAAAACCTTAGAAGGTATCGTAGACTCCAACACCGTTACTCAAGACCAGGTAGAAAGTAATATTGTTCGTTGCCCTGATTCAGAATGTGCTGAACGGATGATTGAACTGATTGAAGAAACTGGACGTAGCGGTGATTCCGTTGGGGGTGTAGTAGAATGTGTGGCTCGCCATATACCCAAAGGCTTGGGAGAGCCAGTCTTTGATAAGCTAGAAGCGGATTTAGCCAAAGGGGTGATGTCCCTACCAGCTAGTAAAGGTTTCGAGATTGGCTCTGGCTTTGGGGGCACTCTACTTACCGGCAGTGAGCATAATGATGAATTTTACACAGACGAAACCGGTGCAGTGCGCACTGTTACAAATCGCTCCGGTGGCATTCAAGGTGGCATTAGTAATGGCGAGACTATTATTATTAGAGTAGCGTTTAAACCCACTGCTACCATCCGCAAAGAACAACGTACTGTCACCACTACTGGTGAAGAAACCATTCTAGCTGCTAAAGGACGTCACGACCCTTGTGTTTTACCCAGGGCCGTACCTATGGTAGAAGCAATGGTTGCTTTGGTATTGTGCGATCACCTGTTGCGTCATCAGGGTCAGTGCGGTACTTTGAAGCATTAACTTACCAATGAAGATAAGCACTTCCTCCGAGTTTTCGGTTAAATTTTGGGGAGTCCGAGGCAGTATACCTAGCCCTGGACAGGACACAATTCAATATGGCGGCAATACGTCTTGTGTAGAGATGCAAGTGGCTGGGTTACGCCTGATTTTCGATGGTGGTACTGGCTTGCGGTTGCTGGGAAAAAGCCTTAAGCAGCAGTTACCCATTGAAGCTTATTGGTTTTTTACTCACTACCACTGGGATCATATTCAAGGCGTGCCATTTTTCATTCCAGTCTTTGTGGAAGGGAACATTTTACATATTTATGGCGCAGCTCCCCCCGGGGAGTGCATGGAGAAACACTTCAAGGAGCGGGTCTTACACTTGAATGCTCCAGTTCCTACTAACAAAGTCAAGGCAGATTTGAAGTTCTATGACTTAGAAGCAGGTCATAACACTATCACCATAAAAGATATTACCATAGAAACTGCTCCTTTAAATCATCCTAATGGTGCTATAGGCTATCGCGTAAGCTGGCAAGGGCATTCCGTGTGCTACTGCACCGATACAGAACATTTTCCCGACCGCCTTGATCAAAATGTGGTGTATCTAGCCCGTGATGCTGATATGTTAATCTACGATGCTATGTATACCGATGAAGAATACCACAACCCCAAATCTCCCAAAGTAAGTTGGGGACATTCCACCTGGCAGGAAGGGGTGAAGCTCGCAGAAGCTGCTGGTGTTAAGAAACTGGCTATCTTCCACCACGAACCCAATCACTGTGATGATTTTCTCGACAACCTAGCAGTGGAAGTCAAAGAAGTGTTTGATCGCGCGTTTATAGTCAAAGAAGGGATGATTGTTAGGGTAAAGTAATGGTGAAGGGTGTAGGTTGAAGGTTGAAGGTTGAAGGTTGAAGGTTGAAGGTTGAAGGTTGAAGGTTGAAGGTTTTTCGCCTTTGGCCTTCGGTGAAGGGTAGGTTGTTTCGGTAGCGTGGCCGAAAAGCCAAGGTTGAGTGTTGATAATATGTTTATAGTCAACATTATTATTGATGATTAGACCTCTCCCCACCTAAATTCTTAACCCTTCACCCTGCGTCGATACCCTGTGATCTCAATCCAAGTCCAGACTTTCCAACTCCGACTGGAAGTCTGCTACAAAGGCTTCAGTATCATCCAGTTTCATATCGTTCAAAGCTTCCCACTCTGCATCGGTATAGTTGGCATCGCTCCCAATGACATCCATGGTCCAAGAGTAAATGTTGCTAGGATCTTCGAGAAGTTCTACAGCAAATTCACGGGCACTTTTGCTGATACTCGGATCTGCCTTAGCTGCTAAACAAAGGTTTAACAGTTTACCCAAAGATGTATCTGGGGTTACTGACAGTAATAAAGTCATGGTGTCTTCCAGGAGCTTTTTTTTGTCTACCATGCTTGAGTACTCGTGACAGTTAATTTCCGAGTAAAATATTATAGTAATTTGGTGGAAAGTTGTTGATCATAATAAACATTTTTTTTGTTTTATTTATGCTATCTTAACTCTCTGTCAATTTTCACTGTTGAACCTTCACTAAGTAGGTGATTTGTATTCACTAGATAGTGCCAAATAGATGCCACCCAAAACAACTCCAAAAGCAATCCAGTTAAAAAGACTCAATTGTTCGTAGAAGAGTATCCAGGCACCGATAGCTGCTAGGACCGGTTCTAATAACAAAAAAACAGCAACAAATCCTGAGGAAAAGTGATCGAGGCTATATACCAGCAGCCATTGACCCAAGATCTGACAGACTAAAGCAAAGCAAAGAATAGCACTCCATCCCTGCCAGGAATAGGGAAACAGGTTATCTCCACTCAGTAGGGCGATAGGTAGGCTAAACACGGTAGCGATCGCAGAACTCCAAAACAAGATGGTGGTTGCTTTAAGCCTGGTTTGGAGTCTTTCGAGAATCAATAGATAGACAGCAAAAGTGATTGAAGCCAGTATGGCAGCAATATCCCCCTCTACTTTGCCAGTGGTGATTTGCCAGTCTTCTAGTCCAATTGCGATCGCTCCTGCCATGGCGAGGCTCATTCCCATCAGGAATTTGCTTTCAAAGCCTCTTTTCCATACCAGCCATCCCCCTAAAATGGTAAACACTGGCGTGAGATTAGCCAGTAGAGTTGCGTTGGCGACGCTGGTTTGAGTTAATGACCAAGCCCAGATGATGATGTCAGCAGAGAAAAAAATCCCGACTCCTAGCAATCCGCCCCACACCCAACCTGAGTCAGGCAAATAATCTTGTGTTATCGGTTTATCAAGAGAAATTCGGCAGCGTAACCCTTGGAGTCCTTTCCACAGACCCAAGAGTGTGGTACTAATCCAGAAGCGATTAAATGCTGTAGCGCTCGCAGAGATTTCACGCTCACTGAATCGGATGAAGATTGGTGTTGAAGATAGAAATATTAAAGCGAAAAATAAAGCAGCGATCGCCATGATCATTAGGGTTTGGGAAAACTGCTCTTCTGTTGACTCGAACTGATCTGTCATGTAGTTATATTATGTCCATTAAATTACCCATAATTAATAGTGTCTTTGCTAGTGGGTAGTGGGTAGTGGGTAGTGGGTGATAGCTTCTAAGGAAGCTAACTACTGTAAGGAAACGCCACTGTTTCCGGGTACATCTCAATGCCTAAAATTAGGCAAAAATTATAATCAAAAGAGATAACTTCTTTTTCTGGGGTTATTTATTTATCTGCGATGATTAACGCCTGCACCAAATACCTTATTAGCTATAGTTTAAATCCATAACAGTTTATGTAGCATAGAATAATCACCTATTCTATGCTTTATCCATAACTTAACTCTCGTTTTTAGGCTCTACCTAGAAGTGTCTGATCGGAGGCTTTGCCTGATAACGATGGAAACGACTTGCGAGTGGAATTCCCTATTTTAAAATAGGACAATCAGTCGATACTCTTGAATTAATTGATTAATTAATTGTTAGCTATAACTGCCTGTTTTAGATTATTCCACCAGGTATCCATTGCTGCTATAGAATCAGAGAAACCCTCATGGATTTCACTTAAGTTTAAACTATGTTGTTCGTAGTGGTTAATAAAGGTACCCAGACCATCTTTATGTTCCTGTTCTACTCCATTGAGATGAAGATCGAAGAAGTATGTCAATTTTTCTGAGGGTTGACAGTTCTCCTGAGACGTTGAGTACAAATCGGTTAGATTGCGAACTAGCTCTAACTCTGGAATAGCACCTGCCTCAGTTGCATAAAAAACACCACAGATTTTACTCGCAGAGCCTGACTTACAAAGGTCAAGCATAGTTTCCAGGAAACCCTTAGTTTCTACTGAGAGCACATACTCATCCACCTTAAATTGGAATGACTCTCGAAGCCCATCGGTATAGATAGCAAAATGGGACTCTTCACCAGAAGCTCCACTTTCTTCATCAGAGTTTCGCTGTAATTCCACAGATATGGCAGGAGCAGATTGAGAATTCTCAGAAGCTACAGACAGGAGCATAGGATTGTGCCGGGAAAATCCACTATGCTCTTTGATATAGTATTCTAACCTTTCGGGAGGACACTCAGGTAAAGTTAAGTTAGTCCGTATCCTTTGAAAAAGTGACTGAACTTCTTGATCAAGTAAATCTGTATTAAGCATTACTGTAATTTAATCCGATTGCCTTGATTAGAATACCACAAGCAATTGACTATATACCAATTCTAAGTTATTCAAAAAATCTGTAAATATTAAAATCATTGCTGGGCAATGGTTATGGGGATTCGGCTAAGACGAGGCTATCACGTTCGCTTCGGCCACTACATTTCACGAATCATTTAGCACTGCTATAGAGCAACTATCATTAGCAAAAGATATAGTAGTTGTAAATTGGGTGAGATCCTTTCGTCCTGGATTAATGGGAGGTTGTTCAACACATCTATCGGTAAAGTATAGATGCCCAAATGGTTAGCAATTGCCCGTTGGCGCGTAGGAATACGGGTCTGAATCGGTGAATTTAATACTCTTAGCTTATTTGTATTATTTGCTACTACCAGAGTGGTGGAACCACCCCCATCCAAATTGAGGGCGCTATCGGCTCCTAATTCTTGAATAATACTAGTTAATTCAGCCAAAGTAACCCCTTCACTGTAAAAGCGCTGGCGACCATCAACAATAATTAACCACAAAGTTTTGCCTGATTTATCAATAGCCACAGCAGTGCGGGGATACAATAGTTTTTCATCTGTACTATCTCCCAATACTGCTGGCTTCCCTTCCTTTAGTAAAATTTCTCTACCCGCCAATCCCTCAGATGTGCCTAGAGGGCAACGGTTTTGATAGATTTGAACTTGGAGAAGCTTTGAAATACACAGCACTGAATAATTTTTTGATTTTGGAGGAGCATAGGATTTTCCATCAGAGATAACTTGCCCTTCTACTTTGACCGGATCACCAGATTTAGGATAGGAGTTAGGTGGATACTCCCGAAAAGGATAAAAGAAACTACCGTTGATAGCTAATTGTAAGTTAAACTCCCGCACAAATTCCGAAGTAGTCCGGGCAGCAAATTCGTTTTTATTGATGGTATTTCCTGGTGTTACTAATAGTTTAATCCCTGGTGTTGTTAGGTCTATGGTCACAGTATGTACTATGAGCGGACGGGGTGATTTGCGAGCATCTCTTTGATAAAAAATGCCTGGTAAAAGTTGTTGCTGCTTGTCGGTGGGAAGCGGACGCTTGAGCAGCAATCCGCCATAGATAAAAACTGGCACGCTCACAATACTGATGCTGGTGATAACCATAATTCGCTTAAGTCTAGTTATATTTAATTTTTTCATGCTCTAAGCTATACCAAAGGGAACAGGGAACAGGGAACAGGGAACAAAAATTATCACAATTCATTTAGGATTGGTATATTGTGCATTTAAACTGTATTATATTAATGGGGTTTATTAACTACTATCTTTGGGTATAAAATAGCTATAAAAATCATCAATTAATGGTGATATTTTTTTCCCTACTCCCTACTCCCTACTCCCTACTCCCTACTCCCTATTCCCTATTCCCTACTCCCTATTCTCTACCGGTAAAGCATAGATGCCCAGATGGTTAGCAACTGGACGTTGGCGCGTAGGAATACGAGTCTGAATCGGTGAATTTAATACCCGTAACTTAGTCTTATTTGCTATTACGAGAGTGCTGGAACCACCCCCATCCAAATTGAGGGCGCTATCGGCTCCTAATTCTTGAATAATAGTAGTCAACTCAGCCAAACTAACTCCTTCGCTGTAAAATTGCTGGCGACCATCAACAATAATTAACCACAAAGTTTTGCCTGATTTATCAATAGCTACAGCAGTGCGGGGAGAGAATAGGTTCTCACCTCCACGACCTCCCAATACTGCTGGCTTTCCTTCTTTTAGTAAAATTTCTCTACCGGCTAGTCCCTCCGATGTGCCTGGAGGACAACGGCTTTGATAAATTTGAGCATAAATTTCAGCTTGGAGAAACTTTGAAATACAAAGCACTGAAGAAGTAGATTTTGGAGGCGCATAGGATTTCCCATCAGAGATAACTTGGCCTTGTACTTTGACCGGATCACCACTGTTAGGATAGGAATTCGGTGGATACTGCCGAAAAGGATAAAAGAAACTACCATTAATAGCTAATTGTAACTTAAACTCCCGCACAAATTCCGAGGTAGTCCGGGCAGCAAATTCGTTTTTATCGACTTTATTTCCTGGTGTTACTAACAGTTTAATTCCTGGTGCGCTTAGGTCTATGGTAACAGTATGTACCATCAGCGGACGGGGGGATTTCCGAGCATCTCTTTGATATACGATGCCTTGGAACAGTTGTTGCTGCTTGTCGGTGGGAAGCGGACGCTTGACCAGCAATCCGCCATAGATCAACAGTGGCACGCTCACAATACTGATGCTGGTGGTAAGCAGAATTCGCTTCAGTCTAGTTATAAATATTTTTTTCATGGTATAATAATAAGTTTATGGATAAAATCTTTAAGATTAATCCACCAACTTAACTTACCCCCCTGTCAATGGCAAATTGTCGTGACATTGGTGTGATTGCTGACTTACCTTGGTCGTGTAGGTATCTACCAGATCAGAAATCGACTATGACAGAATCAATTCGCTTCCTCATGTGTCCCCCTGACCACTACGATGTGGATTATGTGATTAATCCCTGGATGGAGGGAAATATTCACAAGTCATCGAGGGATCGCGCTGTAGAACAGTGGCAAAAACTGCACTATGTCATCAAAGAGCATGCCCTAGTCGATTTAGTTTCTCCTCAATCCGGTTGGCCAGATATGGTATTTGCAGCCAATGCCGGATTAGTCTTGGGCAAGAATGTAGTGCTTAGCCGCTTCCTCCACAAAGAGCGCCAGGGAGAAGAACCTTATTTCAAGCAATGGTTTAATGACAATGGCTACACTGTCTATGAACTTCCTCAAGACTTACCCTTTGAAGGAGCTGGGGATGCTCTGCTAGACCGGGAAGGGCGTTGGCTGTGGGCTGGCTATGGCTTCCGCTCAGAACTTGATTCCCATCCATACCTTGCTAAATGGCTAGATATTGAAGTTGTGTCCCTGCGCCTAATGGATCAACGTTTCTATCACTTGGACACTTGCTTCTGTCCCCTGAGTGGTGGCTATTTACTCTACTATCCCCCAGCATTTGATGCCTATTCCAACCGCTTAATCGAAATGCGGGTAGCACCGGAAAAACGAATCGCCATAGAGGAAGCTGATGCAGTGAACTTTGCTTGCAATGCGGTCAATATTGATCAACTTGTAGTGATGAACAAAGTTAGCGATCGCTTGAAAGATCGGCTCGGTCAAGCTGGGTTTGAGGTGATTGAAACCCCCTTGACGGAATTTCTCAAAGCTGGTGGTGCTGCTAAATGCCTAACCTTACGGGTAACTGAACCAGTCCGCAGTGAAATCCATGGCAATCAACCGGTTGAAAGTCGCATTATTCGTTTGGAAGGTCATTTGCTTGATTCTGGTATCATCAGCCGTGCCTTGGATTTAATTGTAGGAGGTGGGGGTAGCTTCCAGGTACTTAACTTCGACCTAGGAACACAGCGGCAAAGCACCTCTAATGCTGAACTGAAAGTCTCTGCACCAGATCATGAGGTGATGGCAGAGATTATGACTAAGCTGATTGATCTAGGAGCTGTCACTCCTGCCCAAGAGGTGTGTGATGCTAACTTGGAACCTGTTACTCAAGCAGGGGTTGCTCCTGATGACTTTTATGTTACTACCATTTATCCGACGGAAGTACGGGTAAATTGTGAGTGGGTGAAGGTACAACATCAACGCATGGATGGTGCGATCGCAATAACTGAAACCCCAGACGGTGTAATCGCTCGTTGTAAAGTGCTGCGGGATTTGGAAGTTGGAGAGCAGGTGATCGTGGGAGTAGAAGGAATCCGCACGGTGCGCAAAACTCAATCCCGTGAACAACGCAATCAGCAAGAATTTAGTTTTATGGCATCTGGGGTCTCTAGTGAGCGCCGGGTAGAATTAGTAGTCGAACAAATTGCTTGGGAGCTGCGCCAAATTCGGGACCAAGGGGGCAGAGTTGTAGTGACAGCAGGACCTGTGGTAATTCACACTGGCGGTAGTGAACATTTATCCAGTTTGATTCGACTTGGGTATGTTCAGGCGCTGTTAGGGGGAAATGCGATCGCAGTTCATGACATCGAGCAATCCCTGATGGGAACCTCTTTGGGTGTGGATATGAAACGAGGAGTAGTTGTCCATGGTGGACACCGACACCATCTCAAGGTAATCAATACTATCCGTCGCTGCGGTAGTATTGCCCAAGCTGTAGAACAGGGTGTATTAACTAAAGGGGTGATGTATGAATGCGTCCGCAATAACGTACCATTTGTCCTAGCTGGTTCCATCCGAGATGATGGTCCTCTGCCAGATACCCAGATGGATTTGATTAAAGCACAGCAAGACTATGCCAAGTTATTGGAAGGGACAGATATGATCTTGATGCTGTCTACTATGCTCCATTCTATTGGCGTCGGCAATATGACTCCAGCCGGAGTGAAGATGGTCTGTGTGGATATTAACCCCGCCGTAGTGACAAAATTAAGCGATCGCGGTTCAGTAGAATCGGTTGGTGTTGTTACTGATGTCGGTTTATTCCTTAGCTTGTTAGTGCAACAGTTAGATAAGTTAACCAGTCCTTATCTAGTCAAGTAATTAGTTTAACTGTTGAAGAATTAAGAATTAAGAATTAAGAATTAAGAATTCTACATTCTACATTCTACATTCTTAATTCTTCATTTATTACTAAATTATTAACTTGCTTTATAATCCATATTTTCATTGTCACTAGGAACCAAAACCCAGTCTGAGAGTCTTAGTTTCTGATAGGTTGCCCAGCCTTTAGAACCGCCAGGTACTGGATAATCTGGGACAGCATATTGGGGAAAAGCTGTGTACGGACGCCAAGCCTCATAAGGGGAAGTCCGCAAGTGCAACATTTTTGGTTCATTGCTACCAAAGCTCGATAACCAGCACATTTGTTTTACCATGGGATACTCCTTGATTGTGAATTAAAGCTAGAGAGCCTTGGTTAACTGACCATTTGAACAGTAAGTAGGTGAGAAATAACCCTGAATTGCTGATTTACTGAATTCATAGATAATTTAGCAATTCAGTCATGTTAAATGTATCTCTAGCTACCTACTTGATGCACTTAATAATGTTATTATGTCTCAGTCGCCTTGACTCTAACTGCTGTGTTTATTGTTTCTTCAGTAATTTAGCTGTGGATTCCGGATAATTGGGTTAAGCTAATCAGAATTTAATTGGCAAATTTACCGTATGAGGCAAAAGTAAGCATTTAGCGGTCAGCGGTCAGCGGTCAGCGGTCAGCGGTCAGCCGTCAGCTATCATGCTTAACATAAACCCAGGGTAGCTGCGCCGATTCGCAATAAATTAAACGAATGTTTACCTATGCAAGCTGATAGCTGATAGCTGATAGCTGATAGCACCTCAAGTAGCGTGCGCATAGCGCATAAGCTTACTTTCATCCCTTGCTCCCTGAGCTTACTCACTCCAAGGTGGAGGATTTCCGATTAAACTGTGCTTAACGAAATTCCTGAAATGAATTTCACGAATTGACATCTGTCTATAGAGCTCGCACAGAAGATTCTTTGCTTGTTCAAGGTCGAGATTTTGAATTTGCGTCTCAAAAACTTTAAGATTGAACTCCTGTTCTAGGGAAAATTCTATTGGTTGATGTTTTTCCATGATGATCTGACTCCTATAAATTTCCAGAAATTAGGGATTGGTTAGACCCCTCAACTCACGTTAATTACGAGTGGGTAACTTGACGCCTTAATTACTTATCACCTTGAGTTGGGATTTTTCTGCAAGGATTACTGTAAATAGGCTTTATACTAGTTATGATGGCAAAGTTTACGAGACTTTACAGTACCCTTGCGGGTACTTTGTATCCCACCCACACCTATCCTTAAGTATCACATCGGTAAAGCAACCAGAAAACGCGATTGACCGTAGGTCACGCTTTAGGCTTTGCCTACGCTGCGCGAACGCGAACGCGCTTCAGGGGATATCGAGAGAAGCCTGAGCACTGTCTTGATGCAAAGCGCGAGTGGGGGAAACCCCCTTTGGCCGACTGCATCCCTAAACCTCCAAGTAACGTAAGTAAAAATACTTAGCGGTAATCGATACTTTCAGAATAATTGGCAGACAAGAGCAGAATGCCTCAGTATTGATCTCAGTTTTTTGTTTCAGTTGTTTCAGTTATATGATCTCAATACATATATTCAAGGTAAATTGATGCCAGTTATAGAAGCTAAGACTTATATAGAATATCGGGACAATGGTTACTGGATTGCAGGCACACGAATTTCTCTAGACTCCGTTGTATATACTTTCCGCAACGGATTATCACCAGAAAGTATTGTTCAATCCTTCCCACTGTCAACCTTGAACAGGTTTACGGAGCGATCGCGTTCTACTTAGCTAATCGTGAGCAGATTGATACTTACCTCGCTTTGGAAGAGGAAGAGTTTGATGCCATGCCTCAACCATTACAAATCTCTGATCCGTCTTTGTATAACAAACTTATCTCACGATTATCCAAAAAACAGAGGCTGGGAGCATGAGCGTCTGGGTCTTTTAGTTTTTCCGTAAGCATATGCGCTACGCGCACGCTGCGCGAACAGCAGTCAGCGGTCAGCCGTGAGCCAAGGCCAATGGCCTTGGCCATTGGCTGATAGCAGCTGAATGATTACTGATAGTTAGGTTTTGTTAAAAAAACTATCAGTAAACTGTCGCAACCCGAAATACCATTTAACGACCGGGTCCTTTAAGTAAGGTTGTAGAAGTCTCATCTTCGTAGATTCTTCGTAGTATGCACTCGATGCAGCAGATTCAGAGGCAAGCAAACGGTCAATTACTTCTAGTATTTCTGGGGCTTGAGAATGCTCTGCCTGGAGATAATCGATAATATTGTAACGATACCAAGGAGCTACATTAGGTATTTGTCTAAGTTTCTCGCGAATACGATCCGCGACGACAAAATTATGCTTAGTGAATAAACGGTGCCAGTAATCTCTGGAATGAAGATTGATATGTCCATGGCCGCTCTGACTAGGAACTGCTGCTGAAAATACCACGATTGGCGCAACACTAGTCATCCAGCTGATTAGTATTGGAGATGTTTCAGGTTCTAGGTGTTCAGCAACTTCCAGAGAAATAGCAAGATCGAAATTCTGGTTGGAGAAACGATTAGCAATGGCTACTTCGTCATTTAGATCAAGTTTGTGAAATTCAATAGATGATTCTGAGAAATCAGGTTCCGAATAACCATCTACAGCTGTTACCTCTACACCCAATCTGGCCAGCTCTCTAGTAAGATGCCCAGGACCACACCCAAATTCTGCCACACGTTTTGGTTGATAAGTTTTAACGATTGTTGACGCTATAGCTTGATAATTGGTATCGAATATTTCACTAGTAAAATATTCTGAATTGTAATCAAATGCAGCCTGAGTCATAGAATTTATTTCAAAGTTATACGTGAGGTGAAACCGAGACATATCTTACATCAAACAAGTGATACTAGATAGCTCTGAAAATGGTTTTGAATTTACAGGCACTCAGTTGAGAAATTAAACAAGTTAGGGTAGCCCATATATCTATCAAGCAAATTGGCGAAGTTTATTTTACCATCAAAGCCAAAAGTCTTGAGTCCAGTAATAAAAGTTTACATTGTTATCCTATCGTTGTTGTCAACGGATGCAGTCGGCCAAAGGAGGTTTCCCTGATGAGCAACTACCAGTGCGGTCTTGGGGGTTTCCACGCCAGTCGCTCATCTGACTCCCCATCTCCCCATCTCCCCATCTCCCCTCTGTTTCCCTATTCCCTGTTACCTATTCAACAAAGCTTGCATTACTCCACAGTAGCTATCCATTCAGTAATCCCATCTGCGATCGCATTAGCCAATTGCCTTTGTTCTCGGGGATTGCTAATCCATTCAAATTCCACCGGATTAATCATAAATCCCAATTCCAATAGCACCGAAGGAGCTTTGTGAGGACGGGTTAGGGCGAGATTATTCCAAAATACTCCGTAGGATGGACGCCGGAGCTTTTGGACTAAATAATTATGCAAAAACACTGATAAATCGTGGGCTTGGGTATGATACCAAAACATTCCGATCCCAGCAGTATTAATAGCATCACCATAATCTGGTAGCGCATTGTAATGGATAGAAAGGGCAATCGTTGGTTCTAGTTCGTGAATCATATCCATCCGGTCTCGTAATGACACATCCTTGTCAGTTTCCCGTGTCATATATACCGTTGCTCCCCGTTGTACCAATTCCTTTTGCAACAGTTTCGAGACTACTAAATTAACATCCTTTTCTGGATACCCATTCGGTCCGCTAGCTCCTGTTTCGGCTCCCCCATGTCCGGGATCGAGCAGTATCTTAATTCCTGCTAACCGCTGAGTCGATAGACCCAGTATTCCTCTACTGCTCAAGTTGGGTGGATGTCTCAGAGACAGAATTAGAGTAGTGCCTTCATACCTTAAGTCATACCCCCACTGCTGCTCAGATTTGAGTCTAAAATTATACTCCACCCGGTCTGGAGTCACTTGGTACCAGTCTAGGCGCTTAATCACTGGGTCATCATTTAGGAAAATTGTATCCGTTTGAGCGGTTAGATTATGTAGCGTTAGGGTAAAGGTTTTATCGGACTGCTGCACACTCACTGGTACTGGTATCTCTAGGGGAAAGAGAATTTCTGTTGCTCCAGGTACCTGTCGGGAGGTGATACTGCGAATAATCGACTTCGGGGGAGTTGCACCAGGAATCACCTTGGTTTCCTTCTGGCGAATCCAAGCACCATAATCAAGACGTAACCAGTCTCCCTCTTTGCCCGTGACGGCTGCTCTAGTTCCCTTTGGTAAAGGCGTTAAGCGAGAATAGTTAGTACTCGGTCCAGTGCGGGCAACCCCAGCCTCTTCTATTACCTCTATTACCTCTAAGCGGTTACGAGAGAGAATTTCCACTGTACCTGTACCCCGCTGACTGACTCTCTCGCCATTGAGATTTAGTTGAAACACAGGGTTGCCAAAATTACCAGCTTGTGATACTTCAGCGCATCCCTGGTAGTTATTAATGACTGCACGAGGTGTAGGTTGGTTTTGACCAGTCAATACGGCAAAATTGGAGGGAAGTTGGGCATCTTGGGATTGAGGGAGTAAGGAAATCTGTTGATTGCCCAGGGTGACAGAAACTTTAGCACGAGGGGATGCGATCGCACCAAAACAAATCTGTTCTCCAGGTAATCTAGCAATATCTGCTGCTGGGGTCAGGGAATCTTTGGCAAATCCCAAACCTTGTGGTAACTGTGGTTCAGTAGACAGCCGGGTTACGGTAACTTGAATTTCCTGGTTTAGATAGCGCAAGGTAAACCGATTTTCTCCCAGCTGCAAAGGGAAACTAGGAGCAAAATTCCCACTTTGGCTACGGGGGATAGGTTTACCATTGACCAACACCTCTGAAGTAGGGGCTGCAGTACCAATCAAGAAAATTTTCTCTGCAGTAGTTTTATGCTCACGGGGGGGATAGGCCAGGAAAAGGGGTTGCTCAGCCGAAACAGGTAAAACAGGTAATGTAATCACAGAAGCTAGTATTGCCCAACTCAGGATTTTTTGCATGCTTTCTCGTCAACAGCAGGATAGGTTACCAGTCAATAGCCCAATCTTACCAGCACTATCGCAATCTGATTTAGCCTGAGCTCGATATCAGCAACTATTGTCCCATTGAGTCGTGTCTAGCTAATCGTAGGGTGGGCAGTGCGTACCAAAGCACTTTGCAAGCTTCATTATCTGTCTGATGCACTGCCCACCCTACATGAACTGTCTAATCTCTAGTCTCTAATCTCTAGTGAGAGTAATTGATTTTCCCGGAATTTTTAACCAGAATTTGCGAAATAATCCACCAATCCTTCTGTGTACTCCCACTAACCTTGCTCAATTATTCTTTGGGGAGATGATAGTCAATGGTGCTAGGCATCCCTGGATTGAATGGTAAACTTTACCCATTAACCAAGAATTTCAACAGTTTCACCTCCAACAGTGTAAAATTCTAGTGTAAAATTCTAAGGCATCTTATATAGCAATTCTTACTGCGATACACTTAAGTGTTGCCCAGGTAAATTCCGGTTTCTATATTTGGATGGCTCTAACCCTAACATTTTCCTATAGCATTATTGTAGGAATTCCAAGTTATATGGAAAGAATCAATTAGATGTGGGCCTAGAGCAAGTATTATTCTTTCACTAAATTACCCACTCATGCAATTTGTGAATGGTTTACATTTCCGTAATTTGCGCGGTGATGTCTTTGGTGGTCTGACTGCTGCAATTGTTGCACTACCATTAGCCCTAGCCTTTGGAGTATCCTCCGGTGCTGGGGCAATTCATGGTCTTTACGGCGCTATTTTTGTTGGTCTGTTTGCCGCTCTGTTTGGCGGTACTCCCTCTCAGATTTCTGGTCCCACTGGCCCGATGACCGTAGTGATGACAACGGTGTTTACGGCGCTAGTTGCTAAAAACCCAGAGAATGGTCTAGCGATGGCATTTACTGTTGTCATGCTAGGGGGGATATTTCAAATCTTATTTGGGGTGTTGCGGCTGGGTAAATATATTACCCTGATGCCCTACACAGTTATATCTGGCTTTATGTCAGGGATTGGTGTGATCATTCTGTTGTTACAGATTGGTCCATTTTTCGGGCATCCTAGTTCTGGGAATGTGGTGGAATCTGTCAGCAATTTTCCTACCTTTGTCGCTAATCCCCATTTTGCCGCTACCGGTCTAGCAATCCTGACTCTGGTGATTATGTTTGGATCACCTAGGAAGCTGAGTCGATTAATTCCATCCCCCTTGCTAGCACTGATAGTCTGTACGTTGATATCGGTTGTCTTTTTCCCAGACCTGCCAGACAGCGAGCTCAGACGGATTGGAGACATCCCCACAGGCTTACCCAAGCTATATTTGCCAGTCTTTAAGTTCAGCCAAATCAAAGACATGCTTGGCTATGGTCTAATGTTAGCCACCTTGGGAGCTATCGACTCTCTGTTAACGTCCATGGTTGCTGATAATATTACCCGTACCCAGCACGACTCTGACCGGGAATTAATTGGTCAGGGTATCGGTAATACGATTGCTGGCTTGTTTGGTGGGCTCCCTGGTGCTGGTGCTACCATGCGGACGGTAATCAATGTTAAGGCTGGTGGTCAAACCCCCCTTTCAGGCATGATTCATGCCCTAGTGCTGCTGGTGATTGTTGTGGGGGCGGGAAGCCTCACTGAAAGTATTCCCCATGCTGTCCTGGCGGGCATCTTGATTAAAGTAGGAATCGATATTATTGACTGGAGCTTCCTCAAACGAGCCCATCAAGTCTCCCTCAAGGCAGCAGCATTAATGTATTTAGTGTTATTCATGACTGTATTTGTTGACCTAATTACAGCCGTTGCCGTTGGGGTGTTCATTGCCAACCTGTTGACTGTCAAAAACCTCAGTGAGCTACAAATTAATCAAATCAAGGAAATTACTGCTCCTGATGATGGTGAAAAGAGTTTGAGCTATGAAGAAAAACAACTTCTGAAACAGGCTCGTGGTCGAATTTTCCTATTCCGTCTCGGCGGACCAATGAGCTTTGGTGCAGCCAAGGGTATCTCTCAGCGGATGGGGATGGTAGAAAAGTATGATGTCCTGATTTTAGATCTCAGTGATGTTCCCTTGTTGGGAGTGACCGCTTCTTTAGCGATAGAGACTATGGTTAAGGAGGCTCGTGACAAACGTCGTGATGTGTTTATCGTAGGTGCGACTGGTAGGGTTAATCAAAGGCTGGAAAAGTTGAAAATCCTGCAACTATTACCAGAAAGAAACCGAGTTAGCGATCGCATCGAGGCATTAGAGCAAGCAACTGCCTTGATTACGGGAGAGCAATCACATATCAATAGTGCTTTAGCCCAGGAAAATCCCATAGAGGTCAATAGCGCTGCCGCTAATTTAGACCAAACTAAAAAATAAGTTGGTTTGGTTGTTTGTCAGAATGGTGAAGGCAGAATTAATAATGTAGAATGTAGAATGTAGAATGTAAAATTAATAATGTAGAATGCAGAATGTAGAATGTAGAATTCTTAATTCTTAATTCTTAATTCTTAATTCTTAATTCACCATTCTGGTTAATCTTCTAAAAGATTAGTCGGTAACCCATCTATACTCTCAATATTTTTGGCTTGCCAATAGTCGTGAATTCCCTGTTTTCCCTTCTTATTCGCCCACTTGAGCAGAGTTTCCCTCTCTCCTTTTAAGTCATACAAAGGTACACCATAACCACAGGAGGTTTGGGCAGATTCTACATTTAATACAATAATCTGTCTTTCCCCTGGTAGGCTATTGAATAGGGAGTAGACTGTTTCCCATTCCTTATCCCTAGGTCGAATTACCTGACCATGACCATAAAGGCGGAGAATTAATGGCTTTTCAGTGAAGCTACAAAACATAATTGTCATTCTGCCATTTTCCAGCAAATGAGCAGATGTCTCGTTACCGCTACCGGTTAAATCTAGATAAGCCACTGTTTTACTATCAATACACCGAAAGGTGTTAATACCTTTGGGGGATAGGTTAATACGACCTTGATGGGGGGCTGTGGCTGTAAAAAATATTTTTTGCTCCTCAATAAACTCTCTTAAATCTTGATTGATTTCTGAGTAAAACTTAGCCATAGATTACACCAGATTACTCTAGGACTATTGTACCATAAAAATAACCAAAATAATAGCAAAGGAAGTAGGGAGTAGGGAGTAGGGAGTAGGGAGTCGGGAGTCGGGAGTAGGGAATAGGGAGTAGGGAGTAGGGAGTAGGGAGTAGGGAGTAGGGAGTAGGGAATAGGGCATCAAAAATTATTAAAATTCCTACACGAATTGCTCAATAACCAATACAATAACCTCAAAAAACACGTTCGCGTAGCGTGGCCTACGGCCAATCGCGTAGCGGCTCTGAAAGAGCATCGCAGTTATCTGATAGCTGATAGCTGTAAGATAACTGCTGAACTATCTATAATAAGTTATCTGCAAATAACTATAAATTAAATTTTATTACCCCGATTCCCGATTCCCGATTCCCGACTCCCGACTACCGACTCCCGATTCCCGATTCCCGATTCCCGACTCCCGACTCCCTATTCCCTATTCCCTGTTCCCTCTTCCCTTTGGTATATTAACCTTGACACCGTTGGAGTCAAACCAGTGTCTAACGAAATAGAAGATATTCAGCCTGACCAGCACAACAGTTCTGAAGCTCAACTCTCCCCACAAGAACAGGGGCAACGACTCAAAGAATTAGCGCTAGTCTTTTTTAAATTGGGGACAATTGCCTTTGGTGGCCCAGCTGCTCACATTGCCATGATGGATGATGAAGTAGTGAAGCGACGACAGTGGATGAGTCATGAGAATCTGCTGGATCTACTGGGCGTTACCAATCTTCTTCCAGGCCCTAACTCTACAGAATTAGCGATTCACATCGGTTATGAGCGAGCAGGATGGCGAGGACTGTTTGTTGCTGGTTCTTGTTTTATCTTGCCAGCAATGGTGATTGTCTGGATAATGGCAGCAATTTATGCCCGTTACCAGAGTGTGCCCCAGGTAGAGTGGCTCCTCTATGGTATCAAACCAGTTATCATCGCTATTGTTTTACAAGCGTTATGGAAGTTGGGGAAAAAAGCAGCAAAAGATATTCCCACTACAGTAGCAGGAGTTGCAGCTACTATCGCTTTCTTCTTAGGTACCCATGAAATTCTCTTACTGCTGTTGGTGGGAGCTGCGGTAATGCTAGTCAAAACCCTGTGGCGTAGAGGAAATAACATCACAGGTGCTTTACTTGTGCCTTTCTCTAGTCTTTTAGCCCAGACCGGTGTACCATCCGCCGCTTCCCTATCTTCTGCTAGTGTCTTCCTATTCTTCCTAAAAATTGGCTCCGTTCTATATGGTAGTGGTTATGTGCTGCTGGCGTTTCTACAGCAAGATTTAGTAGAGCGCCACCAATGGCTTACTTCCCAACAACTGCTTGATGCGATCGCAATCGGTCAAGTCACTCCCGGTCCTGTGTTTACCACTGCTACCTTCATTGGCTATCTCCTGAATGGAAATGTTGGCGCAATCGCTGCCACCGTTGGAATCTTTTTGCCTGCCTTTGTGTTAGTCGGAATCCTCAATCCTTGGGTGCCTAAGCTACGCCAATCCCCCTGGGCAAGTGGATTCCTCGACGGTGTTAATGCCGCTTCCTTAGGACTGATGACAGGAGTAACGTATATCTTAGCACGTACTGCTTTAGTAGATTGGTTAACCGTTATGGTGGCAATAACTAGTGCGGTGCTGGTATTTCGCTTTAAGGTAAATTCCCTATGGTTAGTGTTAATCGGCGGAATTATAGGATTTATTTCACAATTAGCCCAGTTGTCGATTGGGTTTTAGGGAATCAAGAATCGGGAGTCGGGAATCGGGAATCGGGAATCGGGAATCGGGAATCGGGAATCGGGAATCGGGAATCGGGAATCGGGAATCGGGAGAATGAGGTAGACGAATTTTTTCTATTTTCCCTGTTCCCTTTGCTAAAGTAGTATATTTTACCCTAATGAGGTACACAGAATTTTTACCTTCTTCCCTGTTACCTTTTACGTGTTACCTGCTCCCTGCTCCCTGCTCCCTGCTCCCTGCTCCCTTTCCTAATAGTATTAGGCTTCTCCTTTAACCATGTTCACTAGAATCCCAATAATTTTATTAATATCACTAATATAATAGCTATCATTATCTATATAAGCAACATTTTTTTCAAGCTTAACAAATCTCCATTCATCTCCTGTTGTTACTGCACCATATACACAGGATAACTCATGACTTGCTTCTTGATTAAAAAGTTGAGCAGCATGCATTTCCGCAATACATTGACCTAAGCCAGAAATAATATTTTCATTCTTAGCTTCAACTATTGTAATTACGGGTAACTCTAAATATAACTGTTCTTCTGAACCGCTAATGATATAATCGCAAAATACAGTTAAGCCTTTTTCCTTATCTACATTAAAATCAATCCCTGAGAATAGACTAATTTTTTCATCATAGGATTTTTCTTTAACTTCCAGTAAAATATTAATAATGATGAGTTCTGATCTAGCTTTTTCCGTATTAATGGCTAACGCTAAAGGAACATTTCTTTTTAAGGTCTGTGCGAGATAATCACTTATTTCAATTTCTTCACTATTGGAAAATAGTGACTGCTCCTCCACAGTCTGGATATTGAAGTCAAGCTTGACTTTCTTGAGAGTAAAGTCACTGTATGCCACGTAAGTCTCCTGATTTTGAGCCTAACGGTAAGGTTGAGCTGTATCTATTTTATAGGGCAGTCCGAAGAAACGTGACAATCGGGCAAGTAGCGAATTGCACTAGGAAGTTTGCTGGAACTTGGTTGCGATTGACCTTGGCCAAAAGGCCACGCTACGCGAACGGTCACGCGGGGCGCGTTCGCATCAATGGATTGCTGCTGAGTATAAATTGCCACCTTAGCTGTTCATCCGTAAGCAATCATCTAGCTTCACCCTTCGCGGTACAACTTTAATCAATATCTTGACCTTCTTACGGTAGTCTTAGATTTACATAAGTACTATACTAAATTGATATGTCCAACAATCCTCTTGCAGAGGTCTTCGGATTCCCAACTAACAACTTCACAGAACAGGCAAAGCGGTATCGTCGCTACAAACTGTGTCCTTATAACAATAAGGTGCCGAATTGCACCAAAGATAAGGCAAACAATCCTCTAGGTGTATGTAGTATCTATCACAGGGATGAATCGGTCATTACTTGTCCAGTTCGCTTCCGACAGGATTGGCTAATTGCTGAAAATGCCGCTAATTATTTCTTTGGAGAGGAAACTAATTGGACTTCCCTGACAGAGGTTCGCTTGAAAGATGCCAATGGTCAGTCCGCTGGAAATATTGATCTAGTCTTAGTTTCTTATGATGATCGAGGAAAAGTTTTAGATTTTGGCTCTGTAGAAGTGCAAGCTGTTTATATTTCTGGTAACGTTAGAAAACCCTTTGAAAGGTATATTAGTAATCCTGAAGACTGGAAAACTATAGATTGGGCAAAATTGACAACTTATTATCCTAGTCCAGATTATCTATCATCCTCACGCAAACGCCTCCTCCCTCAGCTTTTGTATAAGGGGTCAATTTTTCGTGAGTGGAATAAGAAACAGGTAATCGTTTTACAAAAGAGTTTCTTTGATACTCTGCCACAATTGCCAAAGGTTGAATGGGATAAATCGGAAGTTGCCTGGCATCTTTACACCCTAGAACCGGAAAAAAATCAGTTCAATTTGACGTTACACGATGTAGTTTATACAGAATACTGGGCAGCAATTAACGCTATTTCAACACCGAAAGCTGGTAACGTAGAAGATTTCCTTGAAGTGCTTCAACAGAAACTTGATGATAAACTAGATAATCCTCCAGATACTCAAACCATAGTAGATCTTCCTTTACAATAAAGGATAAGCCAATGACTCAACTTGAGCTATTTAATACTGCCTCTCTCATCAGTCATAAAAAAGTCATAAATGTAGCTAGTGTGCCGCAACGTAGCCCATTTCGCTATGCTGGTGGTAAAACTTGGCTAATCCCCCAAATTCGCCAATGGTTGTATAATAAAGGTGGTACAGATAAGGAACTTTTTGAACCTTTTGCTGGTGGAGGTATAGTCAGTCTTACTGCTGCTTTCGATAATTTAGTAGGTAGAGTGACTATGGTAGAAAAAGATGAAGGGGTTGCTGCTGTGTGGCAGCTCATTTTAGGTGGTGGTGCCGAATGGCTAGCCGAAACTATTGTCAATTTTCATCTAACTGCAAAGAGTGCTAAGCAAGCTATTGATTCTGCAAATGAATCTCTTGAATCTCTCGCTTTCGCAACAGTAGTTAAAAATCGCGTTAATCGTGGTGGAATTCTGGCTGATGGTGCTAGTTTTATGAAAAATGGGGAAAATGGCAAAGGAATCACGTCACGCTGGTATCCTCAAACCCTGAAAAAGCGCATACTTTCTATTGCTGAAATCAAGACAAAAATTAAATTTATTGCTGGGGATGGGTTTGAGGTTTGTGAGCAAAATTATCACCGCAACGATGCTATTTATTTTATTGATCCACCTTATTTAAAAGCTGGGCGCAGGCTCTATCGATATTCAGCAGTTGATCATGAAGCTCTATTTAAACTTGCTAGCAAATTAGAAGGCGATTTTCTGATGAGCTATGACAATACAGAAGAAACAAGGGATCTAGCAAGTCGCTATGAATTTGCTATACAACCTATTGCGATGAAAAACACTCACCATGCCAAGAAGACAGAATTGTTGATTAGCCGAAATTTCGATTGGTTTTCAGCTTAGTTATTCAGCTATCAGCCATTGGCGGTAGCTTCTTTCAATACAATTTGATACTCAGCTCTGAGTTCAGCACGATTGGTCTTAATGTAGGCCAGAGCAGCATTAATTTGTTCCTCGGTAAAGTTGAATCGTCGAGCATTACCCATTGGAGTTAGGTTGCTCCGATTCCAACAGTTGAGCGAGTTGATTAGCGGCTTGATGAGAGTTAAGGGGCGACCAAACTGGATAGGTAGCTCCTGGTTCTAAGGTAGGTTCCTCTTTCCTAGCTAGCTCTGCTACCAAAAACTGAATGACTTTCAGTTTGTCTGCACGGTTTAAACCTTTCAGAGTAGGAAATAACTCCACTACTGTCATAGGAAATAGAGAAATGCTTAACTTGTTCAATTCTCTCACACTCCTTTAAATTGGAGCATACTTTTCTACAATTGATAGCGAGTAATTTGTTATGGTAGGGTTTAACGACTGACTTACAACAAACCTAATTTTTGAAGTCGAGAGCGAATTGCACTAAGTTGTCTTTGGAACTTGGTTGGGATTGACCTTGGCCAAAAGGCCACGCTTCCGCGCTTGTGCGATCGCATTAGTTGGTTGCTGCTGAGCAAAACGATTCGGCTTTGCCTTGTGATAGTCAAACTGGTACTCAGGTAGCATCTCATCATCAAAGTCTGGTGTTTTGTTCATAAATCCGATGCTGAAAGTCGTCCTTCAAGTAGCCAAATCAGCTGACCTTAAAATCAGAAATCGTCTCAATCCACACCCTAGCCCCACAATGTAAAGGATCATCTGGACGATACATCACCCGACAGGGGCCATTAACTTCTACCGTATGACCATAAATATTTTTAGAACCCCGTTTGACCGTTATCACAGGGTTGCGCTCCCCGCTCTTGAGATTTTGGCGAATTACCTTCTGATTAACGTGAATCACAGCCTTAGTGTACTCCGTGCGCTTTGACCAATTCCGCTTCGGTCCGCGAGTACCAGGGGTGACCACCGGCATACCGTCAAACAGAGGAATCACCCAAGTTCTACCCACCTTATAAGCCCCCTTCACTCTGCCCTTGCTCAGCAGGAAACGGACACGAGTGGCAGAAACACCTAGTAATTCAGCAGCTTGGGCGGTAGAAATCATCATGGCGGTAAAACCATTGCTTTAACGATACTGTTATTTTAACACAAGTTCTCAGAAGATGCAAGGGGTTAGAAAAACTATTGCATTCACACTATCTATTAGAGTGTGGTAAGGGTGTAAAACACTTAAAGCGTGGAAAGTGTGGTAGATATGGGGCGGTGGCGTGGCAGATGGGAAGATTGTTATTAAGGGTTATCATCCAGACATCAGATCAGTTCAGTGGTTAAAAAAAACTATTGCACTGACGCACTAATGGGTTATAGCAATCCCAAATTATCTGTACCTCATAGCTATGAGAAACGCTATAATAGTAAGTATTCAGCTGTCAGCTGTCAGCTTTGTGGCACAGGCCACAAGCGCTGTGACTTTACTCATAGCTATGAGAATTGCTATATAGTAATTTAGTTTAATGTACGGATACTTAAAAACCTCCGTGATTCTTACAAAAACTATAAAATAATGAACAAATAATGAGTAATAGTGACTTGTATAATCAGGATTTTGTTCTGTGGACTGATCTAACTTGTCAGCAACTTAAAACAAGAAACTTTGATGAGTTGGACATAGAGAATTTAATTGAGGAAATAGCCACCTTGGGGCGAACAGATAAACGAGAGATTCAGAGCCGACTTAAGGTTTTAATGGAACACTTGCTTAAAAGGCAGTACGTGAATTCAGAGCCTGATTATCGAGGTTGGGAAAAAACGATCAATGAGCAGAGAGAACAGATTAATCTTTTGTTGTCTGAATCTCCCAGTCTCAAGCCTTATCTTGAATCGGTCTTTTCCGATTGCTACAGATATCCACTCTTTGTGGTTAGCAAGGATTATCCATCTACTTGCTTCCCCCAGGATTGTCCTTTTACCTCTGATATTCTAGATCAAGATTAATCTTGTGGCATAACTACCACCAATTACTACTTTTGTCTATCGATATAGCGTTCCTCGCACTTATGAGGTACAGTATTCTTTCACCCCTTTGGGTAATTAAAAATTAAAAATTAAAACTTCAAAATAAAGAAAAGAAGAAACTTTGAATTGGAGCGTTCGCGTTTGGCCTACGGCCACGCTACGCGATCGCACCAAATACAACTACTCCCTACTCCCTATTCCCTGTTCCCTGTTCCCTATCTCCCGACTCCCGACTCCCGACTCCCGATTCCCGATTCCCAATTACCGATTACCAATAGTTTCTTTAAAAGCTGGACGTTCAGACAAACGCATCAGATAATCAGCAACAGCTGGATACTCTTTAAAATCAAAATTTACCAGTATTTTGGCATAAGCCAAATAAGACCCTACTGCAATATCCGCCACACTAAAGTTATCCCCTAACAAAAATGTTTTATCCGTTAATAGCTCATTTAGTGGCTTCAATAAACTGGGCGCTTCTTTCTCCCGTCTATCTTCCAAAAACAATCCTGGTCCTAAGGTAGCATTAGCAAACAACACCCACTGCACAATCTCTGATTGTTCTTCCAGAGAACTAGGGGTTTCTCCATACTTATTAGCTAAGTAAACCAAAATCGCTCCCGACTCCCAAAGTTTAAAGTCCCCATCCACAATTGCTGGCACTTTACCCATCGGATTAATCGACAGGTATTCCGGCTGTTTATGCTCTCCAGCTTTCATATCCAGCAAGATATACTCATAGGGCACTCCCAACTCCTCAAGATACCACTGCACAATCGCAGCTCGGCTCCGAAGACCACTATAAAGTTTTAGTTGTGGAGACGATTGACTGACTTGAAAATTTTCTTGACTACTGAATTCTGACTCTTGAGTAGGATAAGACATTGTTCTAGATCTAGATTCGTTTACCTTAGGAGTATTACAGCTGTTTTCAGATGAATCGACTTCACTACCTTTAGCTGCAAGCCCCCTAAATCCCCCAATTATGGGGGACTTTAACTCAATTTCCCCCCAAAGTTGGGGGGCTAGGGGGGCGAAAATTGCTGTAAATGCACTTTGCCCACTGACAGGATTAACGTATCCAAGGATGATTGAAGTGGATAAAGTAGCTAATAAACAGAATAATAGACCCATAGCAATAAGTAAAGTAGTTTTTCAATGTTTTAGGGGGCAGGGAATCGGGAATCGGGAATCGGGAATCGGGAATCGGGAATCGGGAATCGGGAATCGTAGGAAAGAGCCATGCAGCGAGGTCTTGGGTGTCCCCTCATTAGCGACTGTATCAATAAGCTCCGAAGGGTTTTTGATGTTATGAGAAATTAGCCAGATTAGACCTCTTGCAAAAGTATTTTTATGATAGTGTTTACGTCAATTCTTGTCCACTGTTCCCTGTTCCCTATTCCCTGTTCCCAACAACTGCCGCGAAGTCTATTGTTTATGACCTATTTATAAATGCTATACAGCGTTTTTCATAACTATAAGCTATCAAGGTACACAGGATTTTTTCCCTATTCCCTATTCCCTGTTCCCTGTTCCCTGTTCCCTACTCCCTACTCCCTACTCCCTACTCCCTATTCCCTATTCCCTACCAGTTTTTTACAAAACTTTTCCAAATATGTTATAATATAATTTTTTTTATGCTATAATATAAAAGTGGGCGCTGAGACGCCCGGAGTCAAGAGCTAGCCCAACGAGAGTGCAATATCCACGGGCTAGCTCTGGCTCCCTTACACAAGGAGATAGTTTGATTATGAGTTATTCTGAACGCCTTCACCCGTGGGTGGTCATTAGGCTGTTACCCGAAATGCAGCGGATAGTCGTTGCTCGCTTCCGAAACCGGTCGGATGCAGAGGGACATTTATGGGCCCTGAAACGATTAATGCCTGATGCCGAATTTATAATTGTTTTTGATGTCGGTAATCTAGACCTCGGTAATCCAATGGATGAGGAATCCTAGGGGTTGTGCATCGATCAGCCGTCAGCCGTCAGTGGTCAGCAGTCAGCGGTCAGTGGTCAGCAGTCAGCGGTCAGCGGTCAGCGGTCAGCGGTCAGCGGTCAGCGGTCAGCGTGGCACAGGCTTCGACGCTGTGAGTTAAGCCATAAGCTGTTCGGGTAGCGCGTGGCACAGGCTTCGACGCTGTGAGTTAACCCATAAGCTGATTACTGATTACTGATTACTGATTGCTAATTGCTGATTGCTGATTCCTGATTGCTGATTACTGATTAATGATTGCTGATTGCTAATAGCTGATTACTGATTGCTGATTGCTGATTGCTAATAGCTGATTACTGATAGCTTAGCAGCAGCAAACAACTCTGGTGTAGTATGGCACAATGAACCAGATAAATCTCTATCGCGCTACTATATTAATACTATTATGACTAAGTTTGTCTTTATTACTGGAGGCGTTGTATCCAGTATTGGCAAGGGGATTGTTGCTGCTAGCTTGGGACGTTTACTCAAATCCCGGAACTATTCCGTTTCCATTCTTAAACTAGACCCCTATATTAACGTAGATCCGGGCACCATGAGTCCCTACCAACATGGAGAAGTGTTCGTAACATCAGACGGTGCTGAGACAGATTTAGATTTAGGTCACTATGAACGCTTCACAGATACCTCCGTCTCTCGCCTGAACAGTGTCACGACTGGCTCGATTTATCAAGCCGTAATCAATAAAGAACGTCGCGGTGACTACCAGGGGGGGACAGTGCAGGTGATTCCCCACATTACTAATGAAATAAAACAGCGCATTCATCGAGTTGCCCAAAATTCCAATCCTGATGTATTGATTACAGAAATTGGTGGCACATTAGGGGATATTGAATCCCTACCGTTTTTGGAAGCAATTCGTCAATTCCGTAAAGATGTCGGGCGCAATCAAGTCCTTTATATGCACCTGACCCTATTACCTTGGATTCCTGCGGCTGGAGAAATAAAAACCAAGCCAACCCAGCACTCCGTAAAGGAATTGCGTGCTATCGGGATTCAACCAGATATTTTAATTTGCCGATGCGATCGCGCTTTGCCACCCGGATTAAAAGATAAAATATCAGCATTCTGTGATGTACCAGTAGAGTCAGTTATTTCTGCACAGGACGCCAGCAGTATCTACGAAGTCCCCCTAATGCTAGAAAAAGAAGGACTGGCCCAGCAAACCCTAGAGTTATTCCAGATGGAGCAACGGGAACCAGATTTAACCCAGTGGCAGAGGTTAGTTGAGCGTCTGCATCATCCCACTCACCACCTTGAAATTGCCATTGTTGGTAAGTATATCAAACTAACCGATGCCTATCTATCCGTTGTGGAAGCTTTGGAGCATGCTGCGATCGCAAAAGATACCAAAATCAAAATACACTGGGTTAGTGCTGAGGATGTAGAAGCTTACGGTCCTGAACCCTTCCTAAACGGTTTTAACGGTATCCTTATTCCTGGAGGCTTTGGGATTCGGGGAGTAGATGGCAAAATTGAGGCAATTCGGTATGCTAGGGAAAATCAGATTCCCTTGCTGGGCTTATGTTTAGGGATGCAGTGTTCTGTAGTTGAATGGGCAAAGCACATAGCCCTCTTAGAAGATGCCCATAGTGCCGAGTTTTTCACTGATATCAAGAATCCCGTCATTCATCTATTGCCAGAGCAACAAGATGTAGTGGATTTAGGCGGTACCATGCGTTTAGGGCTATACCCATGCCGTATAGCACCTAATACTCTAGCATCTTCCCTCTACCAAGAAGAAGTCATTTATGAGCGCCACCGCCACCGGTATGAATTTAATAATGCTTATCGCAACCTATTTTTAGAAACAGGTTATGTCATTAGTGGTACTTCTCCCGATGGTCGCCTCGTGGAAATGATTGAATTGAAACAACACCCCTTCTTTATTGCCACTCAGTTCCACCCAGAATTTAGCTCCCGTCCCAGTCATCCCCATCCATTGTTTGTAGGATTTGTGCAAGCTACCATTGACAAAGGACAGGTTAAACAGTCTAGTACTAACGGCAGTACTAGCCAAAACCAGCAATCCGTTGCGGAAGTAAGCTCTTGAGTATGTGATGTCACAAATGTCGCAGATTAGGGTATTAATGACATCATGCCGGATAATTACCCTCGATCAAAACATGATTCCACAGAAATTATCCGGCTCTGAGGAATAAAGCCCTGAAATATGACTTAGCTTGATCAGCCCCTAGGCAAAAGTGAAGTACCCCAATCTACTTCGTGTCGGTTGGGGCTTCCAACTTTCGCTCAATTCAGGGACAGTCTTAAGAGAATGAAGAATTAATAATTAAGAATTAAGAATGAATAATTAAGAATGAATAATTAAGAATTAAGAATGAATAATTAAGAATTAAGAATTAAGAATCCAATTCTAAATTCTAAATTCTAAATTCTAAATTTTTCTTATCCTGGTTAACTATTTATCCTTTAATAAATAACTAGTAACCAGTAACCAGTGTTAATTAACAACAAGTAACCAGTAATCTCAATAAGAAGAGCAATCCTAAATGAATTGTGATCATTTTTGTTCCCTGTTCCCTATTCCCTGTTCCCTGTTCCCTTTGCTAAAGTGATTAACTCGAATCGTTCGCGTAGCTTGGCCTTTGGCCATCGAATTGGTAATTGCTAGTATTACCAACCCATTATTTCAATAAGGAGGTTTTGTGAGTTACTGGATAAAAGTTAATTACGATCATCGAGAATATGTCATTGATCTGGACCGACTTAGTACATTCACCCATGGTCCCAACGGAAAAATAACCTTCTGGTTACCCGATAGTACTATCCCCATTATTGTCAACCGTCAAAATGACCCAGACGGTTATCAACGAGTGGTCAACTACATTCAAAAGTTATCAGCACGATCACCTTCAGGTTTTTGGATTACATTCAATTACGAGCGTCATGATTATATCCTTGACCTCAACAAAATCAGTAGTTTTTGTCACTACCCAAATCAGAGATTAACCTTTTGGTTACCTGACAGTTCCATGCCCATCATTATTAGCGAACAAAAATATCCAGAAATTTATCATAAGATAATAGACTACATTGAACAAAAAACTGGCTACCTACTAACGTAATTATAGAATTAAGAATTAAAAATTAAGAATTAAGAATTGAGAATTGAGAATTGAGAATTAAGAATTGGGAATTAAGAATTAAGAATTGAGAATTGAGAATTGAGAATTGAGAATTGAGAATTGGCAATTCCGTAAGTATTCAGCTATCAGCTAATGCCCTACGCGAACAGACAGTTATCAACTTATGCACTACGGGCACGCTGTCTTGATGCAGTCGCTCATGGGGGGAACCCCCAAGACCGTAATGGTGCGTTTTCCGTAGGCGAATTAAATTCGCCACGGGTCGCACCTCTGCATCGCTACTTGAGGTGCTTTTGAATAAAATAAGCTCTTCGCGCAGCGTGAGCTTTAGGCTCACAGCTGAATGCTTACCTAATTCCCCATTCTACATTCTTAATTCTTAATTCTACATTCTTAATTCTACATTCTTAATTCTTAATTCTACATTCTTAATTCAACGTAATTACTGTAACTTCTGGTGGACAAAATAGACGACCTGGCCAATAAGTTCCTAAACCACGATTAGTATATAACTGGTTTCTACCGATCCGATGTAGACCCTCGGACCATTCCCAATGGTTAGTTACTTTTGAACATACTTTCAAATAGGGTATCCAGGGCTGCACAGATCTAGGAATATACTTCCGGATAGTTTTCAAAAATGCTGGCGCAGGTCCGATTCCTGGAATCACAATCTGACCACCATGGGTATGACCAGACAACTGCAAATCCACTCGCCAACGCTGTAATATCTCCGCAGTATCAGGGTTGTGGGATAAGACAATCCGGGGTGTTTTGGGGTCAAGTTGATTGAGCACTGGACCAGGATTGAAATCACCAGACCAAAAATCAGCAAGTCCTACTAGAGGTAATTGTGCTCCAAACGGATAAGCGATCGCATTCCACAACACCTTCACACCAATCTTAGTTAGAGCCTGAGTAATTGTTGCTTTTGAATGACGCCAGGCTAAATCATGGTTACCCAGTATAGCATAGATTCCATGGCGACTTTCCAGGTACTTCAATCGCCGCGCTAGTAGATAAATAGGAGTCGGGCTATTGGTTACGTAGTCGCCAGTTAAGACGACTAGATCAGGTTCAGCTTGATTAGCGGCTTCAATAGCGTCAGCTAAGATATTTCCTGGTAACTGCTGTCGATCATAATGTAAATCGGATAGTTGTACAAGTTTTGTGCCTCGCAATGACGTAGGTAAATCCGCGATCGCAACTGTGATTTTTTCTACCCTTAAGGGTTCTGAAAATATCCAATTCATCCAGCTAATCAAGAGGGTCATTAAACACTTGCTTCCAGCATAGCTCAGCCATACTACTATCAACTAGATGAATTAAGCTATCAGCTATCAGCTATCAGTTATCAGCTTAAGCGCTACTTGAGATGCTACTTGAGGTGCTATCAGCCGTGACCAAGGCTGACGGCTGACGGCTGACGGCTGATAGCTTAAAATCTAATTTAGAATTACGGAGAAAATCAGGATTATTTTTGACTAAGGAAAATTTTGACCTTGTCTTTTGACCAGCCTTGGGTATAACTTCTATTTTGGTAAGTTATCTGCTCGCCTTGGTTAGTTTGATCAGGTTCAGGTTTAGTTGAAAAAATTGCACAAGGAATAAATTTGCTATTGTTGGTGGAAAGTTCAGACTTACTGGCTGATGCATTCTTAACATTTATATGTTCAATTATCACTGGTGAATCAGTCTGTTGTTGTAACAGTATCCATAATGGGTATTCCCAGTCATTGTCACCTAAATACATGCCAATATCTGTACATTTATTACTTTTCAAAACATCAATAGCACCGAGGTAACCTAATCTGATTCGAGACCTACTGTTAAAATATTGCTCAGTACGGCTAGTGTTGAAAATACCGTTAGCGCCGACAAGAGGTCGTTCTCTACCAGATAATGCCCATGGTAATGATGTGATGATCAGAACCACTGCTATAACATTGGCAACTTGACGTAGCTTAATTTGGGACAATACTATTCCGACTACTGCAGACAAAAGTAAGAAAATTGGCAAATGAAGCCGACTGTTCCACCATTGCCATTTCAACAGGAAACAAAATAGTATAAATATGCTAATAATAACAGCAATATAACTGAGTATATAGCGTTGCTTTCGACCCTGTCGTTGGATGAAACAAGCGATGATAGAGAAAACAATTAAAACTAGATGAAGGGTGTTGCTGGTGTTGTTTTCTGTAGCATTAATTCCCAGAGTTGATAATCCACCAGGAATCCCAAACTTTCCGATATAGGTGGTGCGGGGGTCACTAATATCTACACTTAAAACGAGATGGAATAAATTAATTATCTTATTAGATATAGCATTAATAATCCCAATCGGTGTTCCCAGGTGAAGACCAATATTTCTCAAAATATTGGAGACTAAGACTGACGTTGTAAAAATTTCATTAGTATATCGTAGTTCTTCTGAAGCCGTAGCAATTGGAGTGCCATACAAGTCCAAGTTACGGATATAGTGACCAAGATTAATTAAAATAACAATAATCCCTACCGCTAAAATTGGCTTCCACCATCGCCAACCTAGGCGCTTAATCATGATCAGTGAAAACCAGATAAATAAGGGGAATGTATAAATATAGGCTGTTGCTTTCGTCACAATAGCCATGCCCATGGTAGCACCAACCCCTACTATATTAATCCAGCTAACTCTGGATTTGAGAGTCAAAATAATAAAGTAAGCCAAACAAATCACCCAGAACGAAACCACATAATCATTCTGGGTACTTGACCCTTGTAGGATTCCCATCGGAATAGTCGCAGCGACGACAGCAGCAAAAATCTGTCCTCGTATAGTCGCTCCCAGTTGTTGAGCAATCAGAGATACCCCAATCACGCTACCAATCATACTGAACCATTGGACAAGATTAGCTAAGCGATCGCCCCCACTCAGGAGTTGAAAATGCATGATCGTAAATTCAGCCCAAGGGTTTTGGTAAAGCTGTCTGGGAATATGGGTAGGATAATGGGCAACACTGTGATGCTGCATCCAATGAAGCACACGACTCATGTGGTAAGTCATGGAATCCCAGGTGTTGGGAGGCGCAACGATAGCAGTTAAGCCTACGATAGCGACCAGAAATCCTATACCTCCAAGTAAGACCAGTAAAAAACCAGAGATTTGGTCATTCCTATCCCTTGGGTTTTGCCCGTTTGTGGAGGGTGAGCTTTGCCCAATCCCATTTTGCCCAATCCCATGTTGTGAATCTTGGGTGAGGGTGACTCGTCCTGGTTTAACAGTCCGAAAGTAGGCAAAAATCAACGTCAGACTCAGTAAACCCCAGATTCCCGCGATCCAACCCCAAGTAATTAACTTAAATAAACTTAAAACTTCAGTAATAAAGGTTAATAAGACTCCCCAAGTAATAGCTGCCCACAATAGGGAACTACGCCAGCAATAATTGTAACGATAGATGAAGAGAAATAAAACAGTGAAGGTAATCAGAGGGAGCAAAGCCAACATAGTTATTCAAAGGGAATAGGGAATAGGGAGTAGGGAGTAGGGAGTAGGGAGTAGGGAGTAGGGAGTAGGGAGTAGGGAGTAGGGAGTAGGGAGTAGGGAGTAGGGAGTAGGGAATATGGGATCAAAAATTATCACAATTCATTTAGGATTGCTATAGTTAATTAATTTATTGTTAATTTATAGTAATTTAATTAAGGGAGTAATATCAAATCTGGTGGACTACTTATCCTATCTCTTCTGGGGTAATGGGTACTTGACAATTTCCTATTATCCATTACCGTAACCCAAAAATCCAGGGACTATTTGGTAAGTGATTAGTAAGCATTCAGCTAATGCGCGTAGCCCATTAGCTGCTAGCTGATAGCACCTCAAGTAGCATCTCAAGTAGCGCTTAAGCTGATAGCTGACGGCTGAATGCTTACCTTACAACCAAACTGTTTTTGGCCACCCGAGACGCTAAAAACCGATAAGTTATTTTTTAACTACTTCCTAATGAAAAAGATTGTATTTTAAGATACAGAATATTGCCCGAAACCCATCCCTCCAGCCAATTTTTTTCCCTTCTTCGTAAGTGCGACCATAGTAAGATATTCCTACTTCATAGATGCGGCATTTCTTTTTGGCAACCTTAGCAGTAATTTCCGGTTCAAAGCCAAACCGAGATTCTTCGATTTTGATAGATTGGATAATTTCACGCCGGAATGCCTTATAGCAGGTTTCCATATCGGTAAGGTTAATATTGGTAAACATATTGGAGAGCATGGTTAAAAATTTATTGCCCACCATATGCCAGTAATACACTACCCGATGGGGACCACCGCCAGCGAAACGGGAGCCATAAACCACATCCGCTTTGCCATCAATAATCGGCTGCATTAACAAGGGATATTCCTGGGGATCGTACTCTAAATCAGCATCTTGAACGATTACGATATCTCCAGTAGCCAAGCCAAACCCAGTCCGTAACGCAGCTCCTTTACCCCGATTCTTGTGATGATAGACAACATGGTCAATTTGGGATTCCAGTGATGACTCTAAAATCTCTCTAGTGCCATCGGTTGAGTAGTCATCGACAACAATAATTTCGCACTCTTTAACCGCAGATGCTTTGACAGCGTCAATAACATTGGCAATTGTGTTGACTTCGTTAAAACAGGGTATTACAACACTTAGCTTCATAAGCTTAAACCTTAATAATAAGCAAATAATTTGATTAGCTTAAAAATTTACATAATCTTTACATAATCCCCGCCTAATTCCCCTAGCCTTTGGTTAACTAGAGAGTTTGAGGCACTAAACACATCACGAAATCTTTACATAACGTTAGTTACATAAAGTTATGGGAAGTTTCCCCGTGATTAGATGGGATTGAACCCTCAAATTCAGGGCAAGACCAGGATTGATAGACAGGTTTGAGGTTGACTACTTGACACCCTGAATAAATTAGTATAATTCTACTGTAGGATTATAAATAGATCAACTAAATAGAGCAACTACTAAACCATTACGCTCAAGCCTGATTGGGGAGTCGTTGCTCATTACTCATTAGTATTTTGGTAAGCATATGCGCTACGCGCACGCTGCTTGAGGTGCCGTCAGCGGTCAGCCGTCATACTTTGGCTGATAGCTTGTAGGGTGGGCAAAAACAGTTTGCTTATGCGTGAGTATTCTAGATTATACTACTTTGCCCACCCTACTTTAATTGGTCTGATAGCTGATAGCTGATAGCTTGTAGGGTGGGCAAAAACAGTTTGCTTATGCGTGAGTATTCTAGATTATACTACTTTGCCCACCCTACTTTAATTGGTCTGATAGCACTGATAGCGCGTAGCGCATATGCTTACGTATTTTGACTAATGACTGATAACTAATGACTAATCAGTAAACTAATGACTAATGCCATAGGCTTGATAGCACTAGGTATTAGGCGCGCTAGACATTAAGTACTAACACCATTAACCCAAAACCTAACAGCTAACATCTAACACCATTAACCAAACAAAATCCCATCATCCTAGAGAGTATGTCTTTGGATACCAGTAATGACTACACAAAACCAGAAGAATCTGACCTTGGTGATTCTTCCTTATCCTTGGTGATTCCCACCTATAACGAGAGTAGAAACATCGGGGAGCTAATTAGAATCCTGAGCAATTTGCTCGATGAAGCAATACCAAACCAATACGAACTGATTGTAGTAGATGACGATAGTCCCGATCGTACCTGGGAAATCGCCCAGGCTCTGATGTCGGACTATCCACAGTTACAGGTAATTCGCCGTCAGCATGAAAGGGGGTTATCTACAGCAGTTATTCACGGCTGGAAAGCAGGTACTGGAAAAATTTTGGGGGTAATTGATGGGGATTTACAGCATCCACCAGAGATATTATTAAAACTTTTGCTAGCAATGGAGGATGGAGCCGATATAGCCATTGCCAGTCGTCATGTAGACGATGGAGGTGTTAGTGATTGGAGTGTAGTCAGGCGTTTCTTATCCAGAGGTGCTCAACTTTTAGGATTATCGATTTTACCAGAGGTTATCGGTCGTGTCTCTGACCCGATGAGCGGTTATTTTATGGTACGCCGTAGTGCCATTCATGAAAAAGACCTCAATCCTCTAGGGTACAAGATTCTAATTGAAGTGCTAGCTAGGGGAAAAATTGGCCGGATTGCAGAAGTTGGCTATGTATTTCAAGAGAGACTCTCAGGAGAGAGCAAAGTTACCTGGAAACAGTATGTAGACTATATTAGACACTTACTCCGGTTAAGGTTTTCTCTCGGAACCATTGGTCAACTTAGAAAACACATTCCCTTCCCTTTAAAGCGGTTTATTCGTTTTGGCTTAGTGGGATTCAGTGGCGTATTTGTGGATATGACTGTGCTTTACTTACTCCATGACCCTGCTACTTTGGGTTGGGGACTCACCCGCAGTAAAATTATTGCTGCTGAAGCGGCCATTATGAATAACTTTATTTGGAATGATGCCTGGACATTTAGGGATATAGCCAGTCAGCAGTGGGGATGGGGTAAGCGCTTGAAACGGTTTTTGAAGTTCAATCTTGTCTGTTTGATCGGTTTGTGCCTGAATGTGCTGTTGTTGAATCTGTTGTTTAATCTCCTGGGAATTAACTATCTGATTGCAAATGCTATTGCGATCGCAGCAGTTACTTTCTGGAATTTCTGGATTAATCTAAAGCTCAACTGGCGAGTGACCCAAAAATAACGATAACCGCTTGACTGTTGACTGTTGACCGTTGACTGTTGACCGTCAACAGCAAAGGGTTTTAGGGAGTAGGGAGTAGGGAGTAGGGAGTAGGGAGTAGGGAGTAGGGGTAATAAAATTGAATGTACTACATAACAATCAATATCATCTATGGTAAACCTCTATGGTAAACAAATTGCATAAAAGTCGTAGATTTACATCAACTTGGTTAGGGGTTTTAATTGTTATCCTGTTGATGCTAGGGATAGTGTTTAGATTCGTCAATCTTGACCAAAAAATATACTGGATTGATGAAACATTTACCTCCCTAAGGATTTCTGGTTATCGATTGTCAGAGATGATCCCAGAAATTTCCAAGGGGGATGCGATCGCTATTAAAGACTTACATAAGTATCAGCAGACAAATCCGGAAAAAAATCTGATTGGTACGATTAAGGGATTAGCGTTTGAAGAACCTCAACATCCCCCATTATATTACGTAATGGCGCGATTTTGGGCGCAGTTATTTGGGAATTCAGTAGCAGTGAGGAGAAGTTTTTCAGCTCTGATCAGCTTGCTGATGTTTCCTGCTATCTATTGGTTATGTCAAGAATTATTCGAGTCGTCCTTGGTGGGATGGGTAGCTATGGCCTTAGTTGCCGTTTCTCCCTTTCAGGTTTTGTATGCCCAAGCAGCAAGACAGTATGGCTTATGGAGCGTAACGATTTTGCTATCAAGTGCAGCACTGTTACGGGCAATACGGTTAACTAAACCAAGAAACACCACCAGTAAGATTAAAGACATCCTACACTTTATCTCTACCTGGGGAATTTACGCCCTCACGTTAGTGACAGGATTTTATACCTTTTTATTTTCTATCTTAGTAGCCATCAGCCATGGCATCTATGTACTGGTAACAGAAAGGTTCCGCTTCAGTAAACGTCTTGTTTACTATGGGCTATCATCGTTAATGGCTTTGATGGTATTTGTACCTTGGTTACTGGTTTCTAACAGTAACCTTTCTAAGGTATCCAGCAAAACCAAATGGGCACTCAAAGAAGTTCCTTTATCATCATTAGCCCAAACCTGGCTGATTAATATTAATCGGAGTTTCTTTGATCTCAACCAAGGCTTAAATTTCCCCAGCGTACTGGTCTCTGTAATAATCTTAATCCTAGTCGGCTATGCCATTTACTTTCTCTGTCGTCATAGTCCCAAACGAGTTAGTCTATTCATCTTGACATTAATTGGAGTTACCGCCTTAGCCCTAGTGCTACCGGATCTAATTTCCGGAGGCAAGCGTTCTAGTGTAACTCGCTATCTAATTCCCTGTTATCTTGGTATTCAGCTAGCAGTTGCTTACCTATTTACTAACAAAATAACTAACAAAGTAACTAGCATTTTTCAGGGAGTATGGCAACAGAAGCTATGGCGACTCGGAATGATTTTGCTACTGTCTGGTGGAATTCTATCCTGTGTGATCAGTTCTCAAGCGGAATTTTGGTGGAACAAGTATACTAGTGCTAACCATACCCAGGTAGCAGCAATTATTAACCAGGCTGAGCAACCCCTCTTGCTGACAAAAAGTATGGAAGTGATATCGCTATCTTATCTTCTTGACCCCAAAGTCAAGTTTTCCTGGTTAAGCCAGAAATCCGTAAAGATGCCTAATGGCGAAAAAAGCAAACAGTTAATTATCCCCAAAAATACCGATGAATTCAGTGATGTATTTTTATATAATCCATCTAGGGAGTTGCGACAAAAAATCGAGAAACAATACAACTATAAATCAGAAATTATTGGCAAATGGAACCATAAACTTGAACCAACTTACGAAATTAAAACGTTTCTGTGGAAACTAGTAAAAGAATAAACTAGTAAAGCCATAAACAGCTTTACCAACCAACTTCGTATCGATTAGCACTTACGCACTACGACCTTTAAAACCCAGTTTTTGGTGATAAATCAAAGGCTGAAATCGGTGTAGTTAGGTTAAAAAACTGGGTTTGCGGCGTAAGTCTTGTTTATAATAACCCTAGAATAACAGGAGCTTGCTCATGGCAATGATTTGCCGTAAATACGGCTTACTCTACCTGATGGCACCGCGAACTGGTTGCACAGCAGTAGAAGATGTCCTGGAAAAAAAGCTAGAAGGCGAACTAGTCCCCCCCCAAGACATCCTAGACGCCAACGGAAAATTTTTGATGCACAGAAGACATCATTCTCTACGAGAGATGTTCAGACGGAATCTTTTGACAGAGGAAGAAGCAGCATCTTATCTAAAATTTAGTTGTATTCGCAACCCCTTTGACAGTCTAGCTTCCGACTATGTAAAAAGAGCCTCAAAATACCAACACTTTATCGCTGACTCCACGTCATGGGTTCACCGTCTACCGGGTTATATAGAAGACATGGAATTTTGCAAAACCCATTCATTTAATGATTGGATTGAGAAACACTATGGCTCTATTTACGGCAATGGACTGAAACGAACCGTTCAATCCCTGGTTCGGAATACTAATCGAAACCGACTTAAACAGTTTGTAGGTCTTCCAGCTGAACCGTATACACTCTATGGAAGCTATACCAAAGGTATGGATACTGTGATGCGTTTTGAAACCCTTCAGGATGATTTTGACAGAGTCCTGGATAAAGCTGGAGTGCCCTTCAAAGTCGAAATACCAGTGATCAACAAAACCGAAGAAAGAAAGACAGACTATCGAGATTACTATAATGAGCGATCGCAAAAAATTGTGCAGTACATTTTTGACGAAGAAATAAAGCGCTACGGTTACGAATTTTGAACAAGCTAGTAGCGCTTAGGCCATGAGCTGTTACCCTTGAGCTGATCTCTAACCGTTTTAAGGCGATTAAGTATAAATTACTATGCCATCTGCTACGCTCAAATATGCCTATTTCCCCGGCTGTGTTGCTCAAGGAGCCTGTGGAGAACTATACCAATCTACGTCAGCTTTAACCCAAGCGCTAGGGATTGAACTGATTGAGTTGAAAAAAGCTGCTTGTTGTGGTTCTGGAACCTTCAAAGAAGATTCCCAACTCCTAGAAGACACTGTTAACGCTCGCAACATCGCCCTAGCTGAGGAGCTGAATCTACCCCTGTTAACCCATTGCAGCACCTGTCAGGGAGTAATTGGTCATGTAGATGAACGTTTAAAGGAATTCCAACAGACCGATACCACTTATGTGCAAAAAGTGAATGGCTTGCTGAAAAAAGAAGGCTGTTCTCCTTACAAAGGCACTACGGAAGTCAAGCATTTACTGTGGGCATTGGTGGCAGATTACGGCATGGAAGCCCTAGCAGCACAGGTCAGTCGCAAGCTCACTGGACTCAAATGTGCTGCATTCTATGGTTGTTATTTGCTGCGAGCTCAGACATCCATCCCCTACGATGACCCAGTGCATCCAGAATCCATGGAAACTGTATTTCGCACCGTAGGAGCAACACCTGTATATTACCGAGGTCGTACTCAATGTTGTGGTTGGCCAATTTCTAGTTATGCCACAGAACAATCCTTCAAGATGGCAGGGAGCCATATTCAAGAAGCCTTGGATGCTGGTGCGGACTGCATGGTGACCCCTTGTCCGTTGTGTCATCTTAATCTGGACTCCCGTCAACCGGAGGTAGAAAAGGTGATTGGGCGTCAGTTAAGGTTACCAGTACTGCATTTACCCCAGTTAGTTGCCCTAGCCCTAGGGGTTAGTCCAAAGCAACTGGGTTTAGAACGGCACGTGGTTTCGACCGCACCTGTACTAAAGAAGTTGGGGCATACTTGACTAGTTATAGCGCTACGCGCAAGGGCAAGAGGCAAGAGGCAAAAGTTTACTACAAAAGCGTTTCAGCTTCTATCAATGTCCTAACTTTAATGCGTAGTGCTATATCATATCCCTTATCGGGTAATGGGTAATTGGTAGTTAACGATTACCCATTACCTTTTCTCTTTGCCAGACAGAAAAGCACCCCCGAGGGGGTGCCTCATCAGTTACCATCAACAGCAGCCAACTGCTGATGGAGGGATTTCAGTCTCAACTATAAACCGTTGTATCTAAGCTGATGCTTCGGTTTCAACCGGGTAAACGCTGACTTTTTTTTGGCTTTTACCCCTTCTTTCAAAAGTGACTATGCCATCAGCTATTGCAAATAGGGTGTCATCACCACCGCGACCAACATTGGTACCAGGGTGAAACTTAGTACCTCGCTGACGTACCAAAATGTTGCCAGCCTTGACAAACTGACCACCGTAGCGCTTGACCCCTAGGCGTTTGGAATTAGAGTCACGACCGTTACGAGTACTTCCTGTTCCTTTCTTATGAGCCATAATGTTCCTTTATATTTCAGTGTTTGTACGGGAATTTTGAGGGAATTTTGCCCTATCCACAGGTCTGAAAGATAAAAATAACATACCTATCAAACTGCAGAGGATGGGAATCACGCTCCTAGGGTGTGTCTTCTTGCCTCGGAGATCCCCCGTTGGTCCCCCTTAAAAAAGGGGGACTTTGACTATGGCTCCCCCCTTTTTTAAGGGGGGCTGGGGGGGATCTAAATCTTGCGGAAAACTTTGAAAACACGCCCTAATTAGTTTCCATATTAGTTTCCATCCCTACCGCTATGGCATAGGGGGTTTCCACTGGGGAGCTGATCCAAGCATCCTTACCCATCATCTAAACTATTCCGGATTAACTATTCCGGAGCAGTTTCAGCCGTTTCCTGAGTTGCCGGTGCTTCAGTTGCTGCTGCTTCAGGGGCAGTTTCTGCTGAGACTGGTGTTTCCTCTGCTTTGGACACCGAGGCGAGCACAGAACCATTCATACTAATAGCATCAATCATCAGACGGGTTTTTTCCTGTCTGTGTCCCCGCTTCTTACGGGTTTTCTTCTTGGGCTGCATTTTGTAGACGATGATTTTGCGATCGCGAAAGTGTCGCATCACCGTTCCTTGTACGGTTGCTCCTTCAACTAAGGGCTGACCGATGCTGATTTCACCATCATGATTAACGAACAGGACTTTGTCGATGGTGACATTTTGCTCTGGTTCAACGTGCAGTAATTCGATGTCGTAAAAGCGACCCGGTTCGACTCGCAGTTGCTTGCCACCAGTTTCGATAATTGCGTAGGTCATGGATTTGTTTTTCTAGAGTTGCCGTACAGGTAGCTGGTTAGTGTTTGTTCCGATGGATAGGATTTCTTGCTTGTGCCAGCTTTTGTTATGCCTTCACCTGATCCGAGCAGGAATCGACACGTAATCTATTATTATCTTTGATTAGTTAGTCTTTGTCAAGACCATAACCGTGAATCTTGACAGCAAATCTAGCACTAGGGTAACCTTACTACTGATTAGATTTGGTGTCCAGTTTTTGGTAAGTCCTGGTAAATTTGTAAAGAAGTATTGCTAAAAGACGTTGACACTAAATCCTATTTTTTTCAATTTACCCACTTTAGCTGTAGCAGCAAACAACTCGGTTCTAACTCACCTCACCGGTATTGTTAACCAAATCTTAAATGGCATATCTAATGTACTCTTCTTTAGCATCAGTGGTATGCCACTGATTGTCTTGTGGCTAGTCTGTGGTAGCCTATTCTTCACCTTCCGGATGAACTTCATCAACATCTGGGGATTTCGACACGCCATTGATATAGCCTTAGGCAAATACGAGCAACCCAACCAAAACGGTGAAATCTCTTCCTTTCAAGCTCTATCAACTGCCCTATCCGCTGGTGTTGGACTCGGTAGCATTGGCGGTGTTGCTTTTGCCATCAGTATCGGAGGACCAGGAGCTGCGTTATGGATGACCCTTGCCGGGTTATTGGCCATGAGCAGTAAATTTGTAGAATGTACCCTGGCTCAAAAATATCGAGTGGTCAGACCAGACGGAACCATAGCTGGTGGTCCAATGTATTACCTCTCGGCTGGTTTAGCGGAAATGGGATATCAAAAACTCGGCAAAATTGTGAGCCTCGTATTCTGCATCTTTGCCATTGCTGGGTCATTTGGTGGTTCAAGCATGTTTCAAGCTAACCAATCCTTTGAAGTAATGGCCAGCGTAGTCCCCTGGCTGATTAATCGAGGCTGGGTTTATGGCTTAATTATGGTTGGCCTAGTGACATTGGTGATTATTGGTGGCATTCAACGTATTGGCTTAGTGGCTGGTACCATCGTACCCGTCATGTGTGGGATCTACATTTTGACATCCCTCTGGATTCTGATTGTCAATTTTTCCAGCATCCCATCTGCAATCGAAACTATTGTGACAGAAGCCTTGTCTCCCCAAGCCGTTGAGGGAGGTTTGATTGGGGTGTTAGTACAGGGATTAAGGCGTTCAACCTTTACTAATGAGGCAGGTATTGGTACATCTGCCATTGCTCACGCCGCTGCCAGGACTGAGGAACCAGTGCGGGAAGGCATTATAGCCCTACTCGAACCTTTTATTGTTACTGTGGTCATCTGCAATATGACTTCTTTAGTAATAGTCATCACTGGAGTATACAAAAATTCTGAGTTTGCTGAGTTCGGTGGTGCCGAAATGACCGCCGCTGCTTTTGGTAGTGTCATTAGTTGGTTTCCCATCCTCCTTGCCATATCTGTGTTCTTTTTTGCTTTCTCTACCATGATTTCATGGAGTTACTATGGTGAAATCTGTTGGGATTATTTGTTTGGTTCGAGAACTTTGATTGTCTACAAAATATTATTTTTGATCACCATCTTTATTGGAGCTGTGGCTAACCCAGAAGCAGTCATTAATTTCAGTGATAGTATGCTTCATGCTATGGGTTTACCTAATCTTTTCGGTGCCTATTTCCTCTGTAGCAAAGTAGCCACTGAACTTAAAGACTATATGGATCGCTTGAATTCTGGGAAAATAGTTCCCGTAACTCAATCTTCTTAGAAGATTAGTATTTATAATATTTTTAAAGAAGCCATAGGAGTCAATAATCTATGAGCTTATTTGCCACCGACCGTGTACTTGTACCCATTGATTTTTCTGAAACCTCCTTTGAGGCTTTAGAAAAAACAATAGACTTTGTCAAGGATGCATCTCATATATACGTTATCCATGTTCTCCCCCCTCTCAACCCTGCTGAACCGGGAGTGATGTGGCGTACAGTAGATAGCCAGACTCGTAAATCCCATGTGGAAAAGGTACTTTCTGACAGATTCAAGGAACCTCAATACGAAGGAATCCATGTCAACATCAGCATTGGCAATCCTGCCTCAAACATCATCGACTACGCCAGGGAACAAGCCATTGATCTGATTGTGATCCCATCTCATGGCTACACCGGTCTGAAACGATTTGTTTTGGGGTCAGTAGCTGAGCGAGTCGTTCGATTTGCCCACTGTCCAGTGCTTGTGCTGCGACGGGAAGTCTGACAGTGATTAAATTTTTTTAATTTGGTTTGGGTCATTCTGGGGAAAATATAGTAAATGAATTTAATACCAAGTTGCGGTCCAACCTAAAACTTTCTGTTCTCCCAATCTCCCAATCTCCCAATCTCCCAATCTCCCAATCTCCCTATCCAAGCAATCTACTATCTTTGAATGCAACTGAATGCAACTCGGTATAATATCTGTCTTAATATGTTTCTATCTTGAAAACTCTACCTTTGAATCATAATGAAGTGCTATCTTGCAGCTGCCATTCAAATGACTAGCTCCCCTGACCTAGAACAAAACCTAGTCCAGGCAGAAGAACTGATCGACCTAGCCGTGCGTCGTGGTGCTCAACTGATCAGCTTACCGGAAAACTTTTCTTTTCTTGGTACAGAGCAAGACAAAATTACCCACGCTGATGCGATCGCAGAGCAAAGTGAACAATTCCTCAAAACTATGGCGCAACGGTTCCAAGTCACTATCCTTGGTGGTGGCTTTCCGGTACCAGTGGGTACTAGTAAAGTCTACAATACAGCCCTACTCATCGGTTCGAGTGGCAATGAACTAGCTCGTTACCATAAAGCTCATCTATTTGATGTTAACCTTCCTGATGGGAATACCTATCGAGAATCAGAGACAGTTAAGGCTGGAACTGAACTACCCAAGGTCTACCCGTCCCCAGAATTCGGCAATTTGGGACTCTCTGTCTGTTATGATGTTCGATTCTCGGAACTCTACCGACACTTATCCCAGAATGGAGCGGATGTATTGTTTGTGCCTGCTGCCTTCACCGCCTACACTGGCAAAGACCATTGGCAAGTTCTGCTCCAAGCTAGAGCCATCGAAAACACCTGCTATGTGATTGCGCCAGCTCAAACTGGTCGTCACTATGCCATGCGCTACACCCATGGTCATGCGATGATAGTAGACCCTTGGGGGGTAATCTTGGCAGATGCTGGAGACACACCAGGAGTTGCGATCGCAGAAATTGACCCAAACCGCCTCCAACAAGTCCGCCAACAGATGCCTTGTCTAGAACACAGAGTCTTTGTTTGATTAGTTCTTAGTCTTAATTAACCTGAGTTCTAGATCAAGTTGGTTATGTCGAACTCAGGTCATCACTAAAAACTAACTACTAATGACTAGCAAGAGCCACAGCAGATTGAGGCCAACGCCCTACGGCTTGACCGATTACCGCCATTTCTTTCACCAACTCGTCAAACCGCTCCGGTGTCAAAGATTGTGGTCCATCAGACAGGGCTTTAGCGGGGTTGGGGTGAACTTCGATCATCAACGAGTCAGTTCCAGCTGCGATCGCTGCTTTTGCCATAGCTGGAACATAATCAGACTTGCCTGTGCCATGACTGGGGTCAATCATAATCGGCAAGTGAGTTAGGAGTCGTAAGACTGGCAGTACTGAAAGATCTAGGGTATTCCGGCTGTATTTACGGTCAAATGTCCGAATTCCCCGTTCACAAAGAATCACATTAGAATTGCCCGCTGCTAGGATATATTCAGCAGCCATCAACCACTCATCAATAGTTGCTGACATGCCCCGCTTCAGGAGTACTGGCTTATCTTGAGCCCCCACTTTTTTCAGTAGGGCAAAGTTCTGCATATTACGGGCACCAACTTGCAGCACATCTGCTACCGTACCAATTTTATCCACATCAGCCGTGTCCATCACTTCAGTAATGATGCCCAACCCAGTTTCTTCCCGTGCCTTGGCTAGCAAATCCAAGGCACTTTCCCCATGACCCTGGAAGGAATAGGGGGATGTCCGGGGTTTGTAGGCACCTCCCCGCAGGAACTTTGCTCCTGATGCCTTAACCCTGCGTGCTGTTTCGACGATCATCTCCTCGTTTTCCACGGAGCACGGACCCGCAACAATCACCAAGGGATGGTGTTCACCGAATACCACTGGCCCATTGGGCGTTGGCACTAGCACCTCACTGGCTTCCCCATGACGATACTGACGGCTAGCCCGTTTAAACGGTTGCTCTACCCGCAGTACCTGTTCTATCCACGGACTAATTTCCTGAATTTGTAGGGGGTCTAAAGAAGCGGTGTCACCAACTAGACCCAACACTACTTTATGCTTACCAACAATTTTTTCTGGAGTCAGCCCCCATTGGCTCAATTCTTGGCTAAGGCGAGTCACCTCGACTTCTGGAGAGCCTACCTTCATGACTACTATCATAAAAAAAATCCTCGTGAGTTTATAAACCCCGCGTCTAATGACCGGGGATGAAAAACGAGCCGACTAAGAGCCGATTAATTTGTTGTACATCTAAACAAGGATAATTCTAAGGCTGAAACCCAAGATTTCCGTTAGAGTGTCTCATACAACTAGATTCTTAACAGCTTAGGGACTTTAGTCCCAGTCAGGGAATGTGGGTGGGAGATGGTCGAGTTCCTACCCTTTGCTGTTGACAGAGTGCTTTATTATTCTATAGAATACTTTCTTGCTCTATATATGCCTTTTTGACTTATATTTATATTTCAATAGTCGCGATATCTGCTTGAACCAAAATTTTGATCAAATTACCCTTGTAGAATCTTGGATTTAGGCGGAAGAACGCAAAAAATATAACTAATTAATATAACAATATGTTAATTAAAATAACAAATTACTTACCCAGGTTAGTTAGGAAGCGAAAAAGTGCTTCCTACCTGGTAACCTTATACCCAAACTGAGACCATAGGATCCCCCAAAAGGTTAACTTTTTGTCTTAGCAGCACGCCATGCTGATGTCAATCTGCCTAGGTTAGTGCTGAACTCTTGCCAACCAAAAAAAGTTCCTGGTATATCTTCCTCCCACGAAGCAGAAAGAACACCATAGCTCAACCCCAACACACCTAGACCAAAGCATCCCATACTCACCAGAATCACTGCCACATGGGGTAACTCTACCCCAACCTGTGTGATCAATAAATAGCTAACCACAAATGTAACTATCCCTAAGAAACTGGGAATACCGCACATTAGAGCCATCCGACGCACCATCCGTTTACTGACCACATCGGGGATTGCCATTGAGTCCTTTGAGGCTGCCCTTGGCAAATCTTGCTTCTTATCTTGTTTCTTATCTTGCTTGACAGTAGTTTGACTGGGTTTTTCCTTTGGAGTAGCTTGGGGATTTGTTGATGAATTTTGGGCTTTAGGGTTCTTTTTGCGCTTTTGACGTGGTTCAAAAGGCAATCGCTCCCGTGACGGTTCAGTAGACATAAGCTCTTTTCAACTAGGGTCCGTTCAACTAGGGTCTAACCCCGAATACCTAAGCGCTCAATCAATTTTTGATACCGTTGTTGATCGTCTTGACGAATATAGCTAAGTAAGCGCTTGCGGCGACCGATCATCTTCAATAATCCCCGTCTAGACGAGTAATCTTTTTTGTGGCTTTGTAGATGGAGACTTAATGTATTGATACGCTCAGTCAGGATAGCCACTTGCACCTCTGCCGAACCAGTGTCAGTTTCATGAACCTGGTAGCCATTAATAATTTCAGTTTTACGTTCTTGAGTTAGACTCATCGATAAAGTTTAATTAGTATAAGTCAACAGTTTTCTATTCTATCACCATCAAGAAGGGATTCAATTCCCCGAGCGCCGCCTATCTAACCACTGTTGTAGGATGATAGCAGCAGCGTGACGGTCAATCAGTCCTTTATTGTGGGTAAGCGATCGCTTACTCGCCTTGAGTCGCGATTCAGCCTCCCAAGAGGTAAGCCGTTCATCGATATACTCTACCGGCAGCTGGAGTGCTGCTGCTAATCGCCTAGCCAATTTTTGCACCTTTCGTGCCTGGAAACCCAGGGTTCCATCCATCGAATAAGGTAAACCTACCACCAGTACCTGCACTTCTCTGGTTTCAACTAACTCTCGCAGTTGGTCAACATCCCGCTGAAAGGAGGTACGCTCAATGGTAGTTAAACCAGTAGCAATCAAACCCGTCCCATCACAACCCGCCACACCAATACGTTTGCTTCCCAAATCCAATCCCAGTGCTGAAATTCTTTCCATAACTTAAGCTCCTATGCTATCCATTTTTAGTCAAAGAGCGAATTTGGGGAATGGCACATTAGGTATGGGGCATCTGTAAATTAGCTTTTATAACCCAAGTGGGGATAACTAACTACTTCTGCGGTGAAGATTTAACTGACACCCTCTCCTCTTGAGAGACTACACTGGAGGACTGGGAAACCCCAATGGAGACCTTTTTTACCTTAGCACGGTGTTTCTTCGATGGGGATTGTGACCAGGATATGCGGCTGGGGATTGGAGTTCGAGCTGGCTGTAGCCCCTGAAGCACATCAGATAACTCAAAAGTAACAGACTTGGTTTCCCGCAACTTATGCCAAACGGAACGGGACATCAGCAGAGTATGCTCAATCCGTTCTGCTCCCAGCTCAGCTAGATACTCTTCCTGCTCAGCTTGATAGTCAGCCGTTGCCAGATTTAGGGATTGGGAAGGCAGTTTTTGAGCAATCCGTGCTATCTGAGACAGTAACTCTGGATATAGGTAATTGTAGGCTGGATGAACTGTTAACTCAGCTGAGTTGGTACGGTTACCATCACGGCACAGTCGCAGCCGAAAATAGCCAACGGCGACTTTACGCTGTGGTTCAAATACATAGGCACTGATTACTTCAGTATGATTTAGCCACTGCCACAGTGAATCAATGATTTTCCGTGACATACTGGTTTGAAAATCCTGAATATGGCGGTCAAAAACCTTACGCACTATTGGTGGCATTGATGCCGTATCCAGCTGATAGAGCAACTGAGCATCTGCGTTACTGACAGGCAACAGGTTCGGCAAATCTGGTTCACGAACCGCCAATTTTTCCAGCAGTTTTGGCTCAATCGCCCAATAGGTCATCTGAGCTAGGGGCTGGAATCCGTTTTGCCGATACAGAGCCAGTGAACTTTTATGATTGATATTGACTTCCAATAACCAAGTTCGCGCTTGCCAAATTTTTTCAAAGCAATAGCGCAACAGAGCCGAGCCAATGTCTCGAGTTGCCAGGGTGTTACTTACTAGAGGAGTGTTGGCATCAACTAACACCTGCTCCACCCGCCAAGTACTACGGGTGTGATTAAATGGGGAAATTTTGATCAGTCCGCGCAGCTGTTGGAGTTGCTCAGCCACATAGATACAAAAACTGTACTGGTAGGGGTTGGGAAACCAACTCAAAAACTTCAGCAACCAATACCAGCGTCTAACTTGCTTAAGTGGCTGTTGGTCAACTGATGGGCAGATCTTACTCTGCTCATCAGTTGCCTGTTGCAGTAGCTTCTCAATTGCTGCCAAATCATGGTATTGAAATGGGCGGATCAAATTCTTCGGGTTTTCCGAGACAGGTGAAGTCATTTTGGGTACGGATGCCATGAAGCTGCTCGCTCTGTTTGACCCATGTTCTTGCGCTGTAACCTACATTGGCAAGACTAGGGTTACTGCCAATATATTAGCTATTTTCCCATCATCCCAGTTGTGACAAGACATATAATTGACACTCCTCGCCCTAAAAGGACGAGGATTCTTGAGCTAATCACAGCCCTTTTAGGTTCCCCTTACTCAGGTCTTACACGATTATGTCCTATTCCGTTGCAAACTAGAATATCACTTAATATCTAGAACCCCTGCATGTGGATAGTTCTCCAAGCTTTTACCCAAACTTCTTGGGAAGTTTCCGTATGCCCTACGGTACTTTTGCTATTGAGTTAATCATTGAATTGCTATTCTGATTGAGGAAAATCAGCCTTGTACGAATTTTGGCTCGTTTGAACTCCTAGCAAGAGCAATTACACCGTTTCTTGTTTTTCAGAAGGTTTTTAAGCTGAGTTATCACCTACAAACTCAGTTCCTCTTGGATAATTGTACCAAAAGTCCCCCTAAAAGGGGGAGGCTTTCAACCCATTTATTTCGGTAATATTAGGTGCGCTTTCCGGATTAGGTGCGCGCCTGCTAGGCCGCGAGCAATCCCTCGCGGCCTAGGGTCGCACCTATCGGCTTTCGCCGACGCGGGGCGCGAACGGGCGCGCACCTCCAGTTGTGTTTCTTGGGTTAACTCCACCAGTGGTACGGTTGAGTGTTGAGTGTTAATCGTTAACGGTGGGGTCTTGGGTCAACACTCAACATATGTAAGCATTCAGCGTGTCGCGTATCAGCGTGTCGCGTATCAGCGTGTCGCGTATCAGCGTGTCGCGTATCAGCCAACAGCCTGTGGCCACACTACTTGAGGAGCACACCGCAATTGAATCAAATAAACTGACCGCTGACTGCTGACCACTGACTTCTGAATACTTACCAACATAGTCTCAACGTAATATAGGCACGCCCCTATCTAGCTTAGTCTTGTAAGGCTTAGTCTTCATCCATTATATTCCCTTTGTCTACCCGTTCTAACTGCCACAGAATTTGATTACCTTCACGCCTGACCCTGGACACAACCCAGTTGCGCCAAGACCAGTGGTTCCCCCGACTGGTGACAGCGCTGGCGTTGACATCCATTAAATCCGCCAGTTCAGAACTACTAATCAGGTAGCCTTGGCTGGCAATTTCATCTGCGATGTGTAGAGTTTCTACCAGATTACGCAGTTGAGCAACTCTCACCTCGCGGGGTAATTCGTCAGTAGTACTAACAGAAGAAGAAATAGCTGATTCCATAATTAAAACAGAAGATGATATATATCGATGAGGTGGAAATGCTCGATTATATAGTTTACGTAAGCTAACCGATCAGTAGTATGGGAATCTGATATCCCTGTTACTATCTTTGGTGAAAGATTACCACCGAAGATAAAGGTTTAACAAAACCCTCTCTCCAGCAATCCCTCATAAGACCCCGATCTGTCTTGCCTAAAATTAAAACACTATTAGCTAAACCGTGAGAAGCCCCGCACAATACCTGATAGGGTAAGTGTCGTATGGGAAGCGCGGGGCAAGGGTCGGAACGTCGAAATGCCAATGCGATATACTACCGATAGTAGGGAAAAACAAATTAAGAGCTAACCGCCACCTACGTGCCTGTACCTTTACAACCTGGAATATGGGGTGACCTTCAGAAAAAACTTGATAGTTTGAGTTATCTGTGGATGGGTAAAATTCCAGCAGTACTTTGGTTAATGAACTTTTTTTGTATTGTTCCGGCGGGTCGGGGCATCCCGGAGGCGAAACCTTAGAAGAGGGCAGCCTTAATCATAAAGTTTTAACCCTTTACCCATAGCCGACTAACCATAAAGGCCAGAGACGCGCGCCTTAGACAGGGTCGCCTTATAACAATAGCCTTAACCCTTTTACCCATAGCCTGCCGACCATAAAGGCGACCCTGTCTTACGGTAACTTCAAACCCTCTTCTTGCGGTAACTTCTGACCGTGTCGTTAATAAAGTAACCCGTGTAACCTAAGCAGTAGCTGGTGTTGGTAAGAAGCCCGCACTGTCCAGTGCTTGGCAGCGTCGGGAGTATGTCACTAAAACACTACTAGACCAATCCGGTAAGCCCCCCACAGCAGAAAGTCGTGAGCTACGAACCCCTACATCACAAATATCGTCCCCAGAGATTTGCGGATTTAGTGGGGCAAGATGCGATCGCAAAAACCCTAACCAATGCCATCGAGAGTGAGCGCATTGCCCCTGCCTATTTGTTTACTGGCCCTAGAGGTACGGGAAAAACCTCTTCGGCACGGATTTTAGCTAAGTCTCTCAACTGTCTCAAGAGTCCTTTGCCAACTCCATTTCCTTGTGGTGAATGTCACGTCTGCCGTGAGATCGCTGGTGGTTTATCCTTGGATGTGACTGAGATGGACGCAGCTAGTCATACCGGCGTAGATAAGATCAGGGAAATCATTGAACGGGCTCAATTTGCCCCAGTCCAGTGCCGCTACAAAGTGTATGTGATCGATGAATGCCATATGCTTAGTACCGCAGCCTTCAACTCCCTTCTCAAAACCCTGGAAGAACCGCCGGAGCGGGTAGTCTTCATCTTGGCTACCACAGACCCTCAACGGGTATTACCCACCATTATTTCCCGCTGCCAACGTTTTGATTTTCGCCGCATTCCCCTAGAGGCAATGGTGTCTCATCTGAAGGCTATTGCAGTTAACGAAAATATCGCTATTACACCAGATGCCTTAACCCTAGTGGCACAAGTGGCTCAAGGGGGGCTCCGGGATGCAGAAAGTTTGCTAGATCAACTGAGTTTGTTAGATGAACAGGTCACGGTAGAGCAGGTTTGGGATTTAGTGGGGGCAGTACCTGAACAAGACTTGCTGGCATTGCTAAACGCGATCGCATCTTCTGAAGCAGTAGCAGTACTAGAACAATGTGGCTATCTGATCGATAGAGGTCGAGAGCCCCTAGTTATCCTACAAAATCTCGCTAGCTTCTACCGAGATTTGTTGATTGCTAAAACTGCTCCTGCTCGTAATAATTTATCAGCCATCACCCTTCCAACCTGGCAGAAGCTGTGTGAGTTAGCTAAACAGCTTGATGTGGAGAGTATTTTACGTGGTCAACAGCATCTAAAAGACAGTGAAGTTCAGATCAAAAACACTACCCAGCCCCGTCTCTGGTTAGAAGTAACCCTAATGGGTTTATTGCCAGCGGCTCTTGCCTCTCAATCCGTAGAAACCTCACAGTTATTCCCTAAAAATCCATCAGTCAAACCCTCAGCACCTTCGGTTAAACCTAGGCACCAGCCTAACCTAGCACCAGTTGGGAGACATCAGCTCAGAAAAGAGCGGTACAATCAACCAACCTCTTCCCCAGATCAGACTACTCCTAAACCAGAGCATCCAAGTAAACCAGCTCAGAAGCCAAAGACTCAGGAAACTGAGGAGCCTAAGCCTTCAGAAAGGTTAGGGTCTCAACCACACCCGGACACCTCTACTAATGGCATACCCAAAACCCCTGATTTAGTGACAACCTCAACACCGAATCAGGAAGTTTACCATAGCGCTAGTGTTAATCGAGACAGCGACCTTAGCAACCAGCCATACGAAATCGAGCAGGTTTGGCAACAGGTCATTCATAATATTGAACTGGATGGCTCTAGAGAAATACTGCGTAGCAACGGCTGTTTATTAGCTTTCAATGGCCGAGAGGCATCTATTGGCATCAAAAAGAAGGGTGTACAAAAGCTCATACAAGGAATGTTGCCCCAAATTCAAAAGGCATTTGCCAAAGTCCATCCAGGTCATGTGAAAGTTAATTTTCAACTAGTAGGAGCACTCCCCACCCAGACCGCTCCTCAATCAAGAGTGACCCTACCAGCAGTACCAACTCCGAAATTACCTCCACCAATCACTACCCCAGAAGCACCACAGGAATCTTCAAGCAGCAAGGGGGATTCAAAGGGGGATTCAACGGAGGCCAAACTAGTTGTGCCACCTAGCACCAGTGACTCTTCAAAGCCAGCAGTAAACCCCTCCCCCCAACCATCCCAGCCACAAAACCTTGCCCCTCCTAGCAATTCTGAAACATCTGAAGCAGTGGACACTGTATTATCCAGCCCAGTATTATCCAGGCCAGCATTATCCAGGCCACCGTATGATTTCTCTGACTTAGACTGGGATGCTGATCAAATAGAGCAAGCTTTAGGGAAAATTAAAGATTGTTTTGGCGGAGAAATTATTGATTTAAATGATGATATGAGTAATAATGAAGTCATGGCCAAAGAGCCATCAGTAGAGTCGTTTGTCAATGATACTCAGGGTAGCTTTGACCAAGAGCAACCCCAATCATCAGTAGCCGAAAATCAACCTGATCCAAGACCGTTTTATATCAAGATTCAGAATAGGCCGCAAGAGTTAGAATATGATGAAAATGGTGAACTACCTTTTTAGAGTTATGATAAATTTGGTAATTGGTAATTACTAATTGGTAATTTATAGCGTTAATCGCACTTATGAGGTACAGTCTTTTTTGACGGTGATTCCCTTAAAATCATCTTTCTTATTCCCTTTTATATTTCCCCTACTGGGAGGGGTTAGGGGTGGGTTACTTTTGCATTAAAAGCATAAGCAATGTCGCTCAAAGGTTGCTGAGAATTGCTATAAATTCTTAAGCTCATAGGCGAGGCAAAATTTCTGGTAATAGCTGACCGGGAACTTTGGAAAGGGCAAGGCTTTGTCCCGCAGGACCATTTTCCCGAGAGAATGCCCGAATAGTGTGGATCAGGTAGTTCAGAGAAATTTGGTAGGTTTCGGGTTGATCAACTGTACCCATACAAGCTTGCACATGTTGGTGTAGGGCAGCTTCTAAATGAGTTAACTTAGACCCTTTGGTTAAGGAAAATTGTGGCTGTGTGGCTAGCTGGAAATGCACTAGCCCCAAGTTGTTGTAGGTAGCTATAATATCAAAGTTAACTGGTATAGGCGATCTATTCTGGTTAAGGACTTGGTCAGACGGGTGTGGTTGATGTCCTGCGATCGCAAGAGCATTTTCATAAGCCCTTATACATTGCTTAAAGTATTCTGCTTGTGCCCCATATTCCTCCTTTAACTGGTCGGCTAAGTGCCAGTAGGCGGTACCCAGGTTATTCTGGGTTGCAGCATAGCCAGCTGGGTCAACCTCTGGTTTCCGGTATTTGAGAGCATCTTTATAAGCAAATATCCCTAGCTTCAACCAGACTGTTGGTTGTTCGTGCTGGGCAAGACTCCAGTAAGCCGTACCCAAGTTATTTTGAATCATTGCCCAATTTTGAGGATTGGCTGTGGTGTCATGATCACAGATGGCTTCTTGGTAGGCTGCGATCGCTTTCTTTAAATTAGGCACTGGTGATTGATGTTGCGCTAGATTCCAGTAAGCCGTTCCTAAGTTGTTCTGGGTTGAAGCATATTTAACCATGTCATGATCAGCACCGCTATAGCGCAAAGCTTCTTCATAGGCGCGAATAGAATTTTCCAGATTTTTAGCTAAGTCTTGGTAGTGGCCTAACTCTCCATAAGCTGTTCCCAAATTATTCTGTATCATGCTAAAAATTTCCGGAGATTGTTCCGCTAAAAAGTCAGTTAGTGCTATTTGATAGCATTTAATCCCTTGCTCTAAATAAGAGACCATCAGGTTGTCATTGTTCGGACAACGAGATAGCATCCAGTAGAAATTTCCCACATCATTGAGGATAGCGGATTCTTCTATAGGTTTGAATTTTGACCATTGCAGCGCCTGCTCATAAGCCTGGATTGCGATCACTAAGTTTTCCTCAGAGGCATCTCCCTGTTCAATCAGGTAGCGATAATGATTGCCCAATTCAAGATAGGTTTGGCCTGTAGATGGTTTTTGAGTTCCAGGTGGCAGGTGGTTTAGTTCGCAGTTATCTTGTGGTGTTTCAGTTTCAGTTTCAGTTTCAGTTGCCGGTGGCAGGTTGTTTAGTTGAAAGTTATCTTGTGGTGTTTCAGTTTCAGTTGTAGGTGGCACGTTGTTTGGTTGAAAGTTATCTTGTGGTGTTTCAACATTAAAACTTTCAACTGTCAACACCTCCTCTTGCCCTGGTAGTGTCTCCACATCTTCCTGACCAGGATCGATTACTGTTGTTGAAGGGGGTAATGTGTAGGAAGCTTGTGGTGTATCAGCCACCCCTTGGGATAGGGGTGTTGGTTCTCCTTCAAACTCAAAGAAACCAGTGTGCTGTTGCCAAAATTCTGGTACGGACTGCTGAATGGAATAAAACCAAGGTCGTGGCAACCAGAGCAAGAAAGTCAGTTCCCAGTAGCTGAGATTATGCCCAATTGCCTGTAAATGCCTAAGAAACAATCGTTGCAGTGCTGCGGGTTGCCGTGTTAAGTTTTCTATACCCAGAATCTGAAATCCCGGTATACTTTCAGAAGTATAAGATTCCTGATGGTCGGTTAACCATTGATTAATCTGAGCTAGGGGATTAGGCTCGCTCAGATTTAAATTCAAGCTGACCAACTTTGGGTAACCTTGGTGGTTCCTTGACCCGTTTGCTGCACATAAGCCTAACTCCCGGTATAATTGATCTGCTAGCTGGTTGCGCAGATTCAGGTCATCACACACTGCCAAAAAAAGCTGGCGGCGCAGACCAATACTCAAAGCGAGTTTCAAACGTTGATAGGTTTGCCGATTCCAACTGGAAATTTCTTGATTTGAGGCAATGTCCGTTACTATCATGCTGGCATAGGTGTCAGAGCAAAGGGATTACATATCAACCTTTTCCTGCTTTTGTTGCCTAAGTCAGGATTGAACTTGAATATTCTGTGATCATCGCTTAATTTATCAGTAGTTAGCACTCAGGACGATTTTAAGGGAAGTATTGTTTAATTATCATTACAAAATAAATTACCTCTTCCCATTCTCGGTAATGCTTACAAAATCATAGTTTTTATTTTGTAAAACAGGTAATTGTTATTGTGTGACTACTTACAAATGACTTAGCATTGCTATATCCGTATTTATAACGATTGTTTAAAAAACATACTATATAAAAATCATTAATTTTTACCATACCTATTACCATAAAATTAGTCAACAATAGATTAAAGTATATCGCTGTTTACTAAATTATCGTAAGCATATGCGCTACGCGCACGCTACGCGAACAGCAATCAGCCGTCAGCCGTCAGCCGTCAGCCGTTGGCGGCACCTCAAGTATCGTCGTGGCACAGGCTTCGACGCTGGGACATAGCCCATAAGCTAAATCCTTAGTTTTATATTAATTAGTTACACATATTTTTAGCTATTTACTATTTCCGATTCCCGATTCCCGATTTCCGATTCCCAATTCCCGATTCCCGATTCCCGATTCCCAATTCTAAATTCTAAATTCTAAATTCTAAATTCTAAATTCTAACTTCCCGATTCCCGTTCCCCTCCTGGGAGGGGTTAGGGGTGGGTTCCGATTCCCGATTCCCTATTCCCTAGAAATGATTAAACTCAATCAACATTTAATAACCTATTTAGGTAGCTGCGCCTTATCTGCACTGGTGCTATTTCCCGGATTAGCTAAAGCTCAGGTTCAAGTTTCTCCCTTAGTTATTGAAGAAGAAGCAGAACGAGGTCAAGCCAGAGGTATCATCAACGTCACCAATCGCAGTAATAAAGCATTTCGAGCCCGTGTCTATGCCACACCTTTCACCTACGATGAAAATGGGTTTGAGGCATTGGAATCTAGCTCTAATGATTTAACCCCTTATCTACAATTCTCCCCTCGTGAATTGGTAGTAGAACCAGGAGTAACTCGCCGCATCCGAATGATTTACCGCTTTCCTCCTAGTATGGAGAAAGGGGAATATCGGGCAGTGATTTTCACAGAAAATCTGGAACATTCCCAGAATAACCGTGGTGGTGTAAGTATGGGCATTGTACCTCGCGTTGGTGTCACTGTCTATGTACGTCATGGAGACAGGACTTACGCAAGTAAGTCCTGAACTATAAACTGTTTTGGGTGGAGGGAAGTCGTGAGGAAGTAGTTCCCATGCACAGCCACTCCGGCTCCAATACAGAATAGCGTTGACTATTTCTCCTCTGATTACTGTTCGTTTGCGACCTCGCCCTGTTACCGATTTAGCTGCAGGCAGCAGGGGTTCAATTAGAACCCACTGCTTGTCCCTAAGGTCTGTTGGATAAGCTTTGCGATTCATTCACTTCACTCACTCGCTCTTCTAATCACTTCTCATCTTCAAGTCTCACCAGCTTCTTTCTTTAATCTTTTTTTTATAGATACCCTCTAGCGGCTATTCCCAAGGCAGTTATCGTAATAATGACTAGGGATTTAATCAGTTGTTTGGACATGGTAATTGTCTGGGATAACGTTACGGTTTTATATCCGTGTTATTCCCCTGTTACCATCCAGATTATTACCAAAAATCTATAAAATTTATATAATTATTACTTTTTATTAATTACTAGTTATTAGTAGCTGATAGCTCCCATGTAGCTGAATGCTTATATAGCAGTTCTCATAAGTAATGAGGTAAACAATATTTTTTACCTACTCCCTACTCCCTACTCCCTACTCCCTACTCCCTATTCCCTACTCCCTGCTCCCTGCTCCCTGCTCCCTGCTCCCTCAAAAAATGTCCCTCAACCCATTAATTGCTATAGATATTGACAGAATAATTAGCTGATGTTAGATTATTATAAATCAACGGTTTGTTGGTAAAGTCTCCGTAGTAAAAATCTGCTCAAGCCGATTCCCACGGAGACAACTAAAAATATAGAGTTTAATTGCAGTAACATCAATTACCTAGGGGGATAGGTGGATGGCTTCCAGCCAATAGTTGAGTTTAGTTAGCTGTAGCTGTAACCGTAAACTTAAAGGCGTAATCACCGCATTTAAGGGGTAAAATTACCTCGATCAACATGTCAGCTTCAACCTCGAATTTGCTAGGAGGTAAATTTAGTGGTTATGCTGCAGGTTCTCCCATATTACGCTCGATATCGCCAGTTGTTGGACGATCAATCTCAACAAAATAAACTCCATAGTTGTAGGTCTCGGCGGTGTCTAAAAGTTCTTCAGATAGAGGATTCATCGCCATCAAGTCTCCAAGAGAGACAGTTGATGGGGTATTACAAACCATCAAACCTGTAGCAGCATCACCTGGGTTAAGAACAGCTAATACTTCGGGAGCAGGGTTTATTAGAGTACCAGGTTGAACATCTATAAAAGAACAGGTTCCCTCTACTGTGCCCTCAAATTCAAACTCCTGCTCTATAGTAGCAGAAGCAGGAGGACCAGGAGGTACCTGAGCAAAGGCACTGGTAGCACCAGCAGCAACACCTAAAGCAGTCAATGCGGAAATAAATAAGGATTTACCGAATTGGTTTCTCATGTCCTTTATCTGGTGGAAATAAACTGTTTGTTTGTAATTTTTTTGTAATTATATTGTTTCCTAATTTCATAACTGGATACATCCGGAAAGATACCGAATTTAAAAATTCAGTGAAGTTAATTAAGGTGGAGAAAAATACGGGTAATAATGGAATAGGAGTGCTACTGCAATAAACCAGATGTATCAAACCCCTTAGTTACTGTTAGATCTGACCAAATTGGAAAGTCTGTATGTAGTTTCCCTTAAAAAATTTAGTCAGCATTTAGTCAGCTCATAGGTGTTGGATGAAAATTATTTCACTAGCTTATCTAGCTGTAACAACTCTCTTGTCTTCTTTGATTACCATAACTTCCGTTGTTGCCCAAACACTAGCACCTGAAATACCAAAACCGGAAGTCGCCGCCACTACCTCTAGCCCAAGGCGAAACGATAGTGATCAATTGATTATTCTTCCTGTGGGGGTAAATCTGGGAAAACAGAATGTGATTCCTAGTACCTTAGTGCGGGGATTTGAAGATGGTTCCCAGGCAATTAATTTTGAAAAGTGGCTGATTCCCTTAGATGATGTGATTAAGGGCTTGAAATTAGATGTCAAACCCTTAGAAGATGGTCAATTAGAAGTGCGATCGCCTGGTTTAGTCACCCGCATCAATCCAGAAGAATTACCAACGGACCCAGAATTAGGATTAGTCATTCCCGTCAAAACCATCCAAACTCTTCTAGGAGTTCCGACGGAGTTTGACATGATTGAATACGCGATTAGGTTTAATCCCCCCTGGTTGAATATGCGGCCCAAAGGTCGGCGAACTCCAGAAATCCCAGTCGTACTGGAAGGATTATCTGAGATTGATGCCCCTGCCTTTAGCATATCCGCGATCAGACAACGGGTAAATATTAGTGGCAGAGGGGGTGGTAGCAGTTCCGTGTCTAATTCCACTAACTATAGTGGAGAATTTACCACCGTCGGCACCTTATTAGGAGGTAGCTGGTTTTTGAGGACTCGCCAACCGGATTTAACCGATACCGGGACGTTTCGGTTACAGGAAGCCCAGTATTTTCGCCAAACCGATGCAGCGGATTTTGTCCTAGGTTCCCAGCCCACCTTTTGGCGAAGTCAAGGAACAGGTCAATATTGGGGTGCGACCACTATCCAGCGCTGGGGATTTACCCCACCCTCATCAAGAGGTGGATTTAATCCTAGCCAACGGTTGCAAGCCAATGACATTAGACGCAGGGTTACTGGGGAAGCTGAACCGGGTACATTAGTCCAGCTGACCCAAGGTTTTAATGATGTAGTGGTGGATGAAATCCTAGTGGACTCCTCTGGGGTTTACCGCTTTGAAAATGTCATAACTGGACGAGGCGGTAGCAATACTTATCGCGTCTTTCTATACCCAGATGGACAGCTTACTGCGGAACCGGAAATTCGAGAGGCCAAATTCTCTACTCTACCGGGTCAATTGACCAAGGGAGCCTCTGCTTTAGTTGTTTCCACTGGCTTGAGTCGAGAATCGAGCCAGAATGGGAATTTCTTCGGTGAGTTTATAGACGTGCGGGGGGGAATTGCCTATCGCTTAGGAGTCACAGAAGACCTGACCTTGGGGATGGGGGTGGTTTACGACGAGTCAGTGTTGGGGTTAGGGGAACTATTCTATCAACCTGCTGGCTTTCCCTTAAAGGTAAAAGTGTCGGCTCTTTTGGGTACAGAGGATGAGGAGATAGACTATGATGCCAGTATTAACTTCCAACCCTCTCCTAAGCTGAGCTTTAACTTCAACAGTGATAGTCTAGCCCAGCGGTTTCGGGTCAACTGGCAAGTCTTTAGTGGTTTAACCTTGAGAGCCAGTGGAAACACTCGGGAAGAAGCCTTAGCTGCTGGTATGAGCATTTCCCACACTAGCCAAGATTTCTCACTCTCTGCCAGTGCTGACATCGACACCAATAATAACTTGCGCTGGAGTTTGAGGTCTAACCTGGGAAGTCTGATACTCTCCCATCGAGGCAATGAAATCACTACCAATTCAGAACTGATCTATTATTTGTCCGATAGCAGTGCCTCTAAAGGACATTCCCTGCTACTGGGTTACGAAACCCGGGATTCCAATAACCGTGATGATCACCTGGCTCGCTTAGCTTGGCGCTATCGTTCTCAACAACAGTTTAGTGATGGTCGATATCTCTGGGACTTGGATTTCGCCTATGGCTTTGGTTCTCGCGGTAATGGATTGATTGCCTCAGCTTCCAGTGCGGTGATTCCCGGATTAGTATTGCGGTTACGTTATCAAGAAATATCTACTACCTCTGATGGCAGCACCTTCAGGATTGAACTTTCTCCCAATATCAATGTCCAATCAGGGATTAGCGCTGCCGACACCCGCTTTGACCGCTTACGCAGCCGAGGGGGATTGTTAATTCAGCCTTTCTTTGACAACAATGGCAATGGTAAACGAGATACAGGGGAAGAGATTTACCTCGAAGAGCCGGATTTACTTTTACTGCTGAATAATAAATCGATTACCTCTTTTCGACCAGACATTCGCAACAATGGGATTTTTGTCAAACTCGACCCTGACACCTATCGCCTCGACCTTGACCCTGCCGGATATCCCATCGACTGGAAACCTGAGGAATCAGCTTATGCAGTGGAGGTGGTGCCCGGTAGCTATACTCCAGTTACTGTGCCAATGGTACTATCCTACACGTTTGCAGGTGTAGTCACTGATGCTGCGGGAGAAGCGGTGGAGGGGGCGAAGGTAGAAGCAGTACCAGTTGATTCAGGAAAATCGATTTTTTCGATTACCAACGGTGCTGGGGTCTTTTATTTAGAAGGGTTGCAGCAGGGTAAGTATAATTTACTGATTAATGGTGAATCGGCTCAACCGAATCAAATTGAGATTAAGCCAGATTCCGAACCTTTCCAAGAACTGAATTTATCGATACTCCTTAGTCCTTAGTCTTTAATCGTTAGTGTTTTGTAGCCAGCAAAGAGTCTACAGGAAATAGGTAATCGTCAACTACCCATTACCTATTACCTGTTACCCATTACCTATTACCCCCTAGAATACCGAGAGTTCAAGCTTCAACTTCTGCTGGTTCTGGTTTAGGAGCTGGAGATGATTCGAGTCTAATGGTCAGGTAGCGAATCACATCTTGACTTAGACGCATTGCTCGCTCAATCTTGGCCACATGGGTACCTGGTCCATTATAGTTCATTTGGATATAAATCCCTTCCCGGTACCTATCAATGGGATAGGCTAAACGACGCTTGCCACGATGCTGAATCTCGATTTGCTCTCCACCGAGTTCCTGCAACAGGTCTCGGTATTTGCCGATAGCTTGATCTACTTGTTCCTCGCCCAAATCAGGACGCAGGATATACATCATTTCGTAAGTGTTTTGCACTGGTATTAATCTCCTTATGGACAAGTTGGCTTCTTTTTATCCGATGGACAGCACTAACAATCAGCACTAACAATCAGCACTAACAATCAGCTTTCCTTGACCCTCACCGAAGGTATGGTTAAAGGTTGGGTAATTGAGTTGCTTGCTACTGGATAGTTAAAGAAGCAAGGAATTGATCTACCGCTACTCAAGCGGACAGTTACCGGATCGGTAAGTGTGTGGGGTTGTTACACTTATCTGAATACTTTTATCTCAATACTTTGATATGAATACTTGACAAGCATTACCCCTTCACCATTTTAACCCCTTGTGCAACCAATTTCAATTAAATTTCAATTAAGTGGTGCTCAAAGAAAGTACATTCGTCAAAGGGGAATAACACTAGGCACCACCAGACACTACTAGAAGATGCTATGTATGAATGCAGCTTGTTATCTATTGTACTGTTAAGGACAATCTGTTATCGGTACTCAGTACTGACGTACTGCCAACTCAGGACTAATTTAGGTAAAGTAGAGAATTTTGGTAATATTATCAAGGAACATCTATTGTTATGACACAGCGCTACGTCCGAGTTAAATCTTCTAAAGGACAGACCTACTACGGCTTGTTACAGGTGACCCGCACTATTCAGGTGCTGGATGCACCACCTTGGTTACAAGGACAACCCATAGATTTAGAGTTGGAACCAGAAAGCTATCAATTGCTGGCTCCGTGTGCACCAACTAAAATCGTGGCTGTAGGGAAAAACTATACTGAACACGCAGCGGAATTGGGAACATCAGTTCCTGAGGAACCTTTACTGTTTCTTAAACCCCCTACCACTATAATTCCTGACTCTCAAGCCATCCAGTATCCGCCTCAGTCTCAGCGAGTAGACTATGAGGGAGAGTTAGCACTGGTAATCGGTGACTATTGCTTAGACTGCACACCAGACGAAGCTCAATCCAAAATTTGGGGTTATACGATCGCTAATGACGTAACGGCTAGGGATTTACAAAAGCGGGATGCCCAGTGGACCAGGGCTAAGGGATTTAATAGCTTTTGTCCCCTTGGACCCTGGATAGTCCGGGAGTTGAGTGCTGGGGCAAAATTGCAGACATTTCTGAATGACAACCCTGAGCCAGTTCAATCAGCTTTAATTAGTCAAATGGTATTTCCGCCAGATGTTTTGGTATCTTACATTTCCCAGGTGATGACCTTAGTACCAGGAGATGTGATCCTTACGGGTACACCCAAAGGGGTAGGACCAATGGAAATTGGCGATCGCGTCCGGGTGGAAATTGAGGGAATTGGTCAGTTGGAAAATACGGTGAGCTCACGCCCTTCACAGGTCAAGACTAGGCAAGACTAGGGGACTTGGCTGTAAACGGCTTGACTAAGGCTTGGTATTTCTGCGTAACGGCCCATCAATGATTGAATCATGGAGTAGCCGCAGGCGGCAAGGATTCCTAAAAATACTATATTATATAAGGTTTCTGTTAGCAAGTTAACCCCTAGTGCTTGGACTAAAATTGGCAACAATAGACGACACAAAACTAAAAGAATGTCTAAAAGAATCGCTTGCATGGTGTTAAAGCGAACAAAATGGCTGATTTGTGGGTTTCTGACTACGGCTAAGAATAAAACAAAGAAAATAATTAACCCCACGAAAGGCAAAGTGTAGAGTGAAATCAACGGTAGTAGTGGCAGGTAAATAATTTTCAGAATGGGAAACTGTTCTAGCATAAATTCACCAAAGGGCAAAACCTCAATTAGAGGGAGTAGATAAGGAAGGGCTGCAAAAATCCGGTCTTTAACATCTGTTGACCCGCGCCAAGTCATGGTGCTTTCTCCTTGAAGATGTTCAGATAAAGGGTAAACTAACTACTATTCAGCATAGCGCAGCACAACACTCTACCCCTGAGCGACCTGAAATGGGATTGACCTGCATGTCACGCTACGCGATCGCTTACTAGAAAAGTCAATCCATATTGACCAGACGGAAGCCCATTTCACACTCATACTGTTGAGCTTGCTTCTCACTGAGCTTCTTGAGCACATGACCACAGACCAATTTGCCTTGATGCCAGCGAGGTTGACCACTTGGGTCAGCCAGTAAACAACATTGACAGACAAGGTCGGGGGAAATTACTTGGTTGTCCGTTAGAATGACTAACATAGCACTAATCCCATTACACTATCAGGGCTGATGCCGAAGCATGATTCTTTTATTTCTTCTCAACAGCAGACTGAAGGATAGGAAACAGTGTTTACTGGTGTTTATTTGCTCACTATACCACCCATACTCATCCTGAAACTATTAACTAATCAGCTTAGTGCTTAAGTTTTGTTTATTAGTGCTGTTGATTAGAACTGTTGTTCAATGCTATTCCTATCTTATTCGATACTCTAGATGCTAGGTATTGCATTATTTAGATAATACTATAACTTTTAATAATATAATAAAAACTTTAAGTTTGGCTAAAACTTGGCTTAATCTGACTCTGAATCGTTTCAAACTCAAGCTTTCAGCTCATCCTTACCAATGAATTGTTTGACAGGACTTTTGGAAAGCTGGCGAAAAACTGGGCATTAAACGCCCATATGTAGTAGGAATAAGTAGTAGGCATAAGTAGTAGGGATAAGTAATAGGGTGCGTTAATAACCCACCCTGTAGGTAGAGTTACTGGGTAAGTCCTGTTTAAGGGTCGTGTCCAAACAAACCACCTGCCAAAAAATCTTCAGGGCGACTAAAGCTGCTATTTAGCTACCGGTAGTCGCTGATGGGATAAACCCGTGCATCAAAGCGCTACCTCAGTTTTTGATTCCCGCTCCTGCCTAGACAGGGCTTGATTGCCTCAGAGGATTTTTTGTAAGCATATACACCTTTAAGGTTGTTGTGTCAATTAGCAAACGTGATCGATCCTAGAAGTAAAGAAAGTGACTCAAACTAATTTAGATTTTCTCGCCGAAACCGATCCCACGATAGCCACCTATCTGGGAGAAGAACTCCAACGTCAACGGGAGCATCTGGAACTTATTGCTAGTGAGAACTTCACCTCCCCAGCGGTGATGGCAGCACAAGGCTCAGTGCTAACTAACAAATATGCTGAGGGATTGCCCGGAAAGCGCTACTATGGCGGCTGTAAATTCATTGACAAAGTCGAACAAGTAGCGATTGACCGTGCTAAAGAACTTTTTGGTGCTGCTCATGCCAATGTGCAGCCCCATTCTGGTGCTCAAGCGAACTTTGCGGTATTTCTAGCCTTACTAAAACCTGGTGACAAGATTATGGGGATGGATTTGTCCCATGGCGGACACCTCACCCATGGCTCACCGGTAAATGTGTCGGGTAAATGGTTTGAGGTGTGTCACTACGGTGTCAGCCAGGAGACTGAGCAATTGGACTATGGTCAGATTCGGGAACTTGCTCTGAAAGAGCGTCCCAAACTGATTATTTGTGGCTATTCCGCTTATCCCCGAATCATTGACTTTGAAAAATTCCGCGCCATTGCTGATGAAGTGGATGCCTACCTGATGGCGGATATGGCTCACATTGCTGGTTTAGTTGCCACTGGTCATCACCCTAACCCCCTTCCTCACTGCCATGTGGTCACTACTACCACTCACAAGACCCTGCGTGGTCCACGGGGTGGCTTGATTCTGACCAATCAATCGGATTTGGGTAAAAAGTTCGATAAGGCAGTGTTTCCGGGAACTCAGGGAGGTCCGTTGGAACATGTGATTGCTGGTAAAGCTGTTGCGTTTGGGGAAGCCTTGACCCCAGCATTCAAAACCTATTCTGCCCACGTGATTGAAAATGCTAAGGCTTTGGCAAGGGCACTGCAAAACCGGGAGTTAAAGATTGTTTCTGGTGGTACAGATAACCATGTATTACTGGTAGATTTGCGCTCTATTGGTATGACAGGTAAGCGAGCTGACCAACTGGTGAGCGGTGTCAAGATTACGGCTAACAAAAATACTGTTCCCTTTGACCCAGAGTCGCCCTTTGTGACCAGTGGCTTGCGCCTAGGTTCCCCAGCCATGACTACCCGGGGCATGGGAGTGGCAGAATTTACTGAGATTGGTAATATTATTGCCGATCGCTTACTGAATCCAGAGGATGAGCAAGTGGCAAATCAATGTCGGCAGCGTGTGGCACAGTTATGCGATCGCTTTCCTCTGTATCCCCATCTCACCAGTCTTGTACCAAGTTTGGTCTAAGGGTTGAAGGTTGAGGGTTAAGCAGTAGGGTGGGCAAACTTCTTTGATCTAGAATACTCAAAACAACCAAACTGTTTTTGCCCACCCTACAAGCTGATCTCAGTAGAGTCAGTAGGGTGGGCAAACTTCTTTGATCTAGAATACTCAAAACAACCAAACTGTTTTTGCCCACCCTACAAGCTGATCTCAGTAGAGTCAGTAGGGTGGGCAAACTTCTTTGATCTAGAATACTCAAAACAACCAAACTGTTTTTGCCCACCCTACAAGCTGATCTCAGTAGAGTCAGTAGGGTGGGCAAACTTCTTTGATCTAGAATACTCAAAACAACCAAACTGTTTTTGCCCACCCTACAAGCTGGTTAACGAGAAACGAGTACTACTATAGGAGAAACCTGTACCCGTTTCTTGCTAACGGGTACAGGTTAGTGGTAAATGGGTACTCCTGTGTTAAAAGTCAGTACCCGATCTAGTTTGTTGTTGACCGTTGACCGTTGACCGTTAACCAGAGACTTCGCCAATAGTGTCTTTGGTTTATCAGGGAGTCGGGAGTCGGGAGTCGGGAGTCGGGAACTTCGGATTAAAAGAGCTGTCCGCCCTAACCCACCAATAGTCAGCGATTTCAGCTGTCTTAAGATTTACTTTATAAACAGTCTCTAAGTCCTATTCTGTCAACATCAATAATCGAACAGCCCTTATTCACACATTTAAATTGTGAATAGGGGCCCTTTGGGGAGATGGGGAGATGGTCAGAGGGTAGACCGGCTTTTGCACAAGTGGATTAACCGTTGGTCACGCTACGGCAACGATTGGCCGTTGGCCACACTACGCGATTGACCGTAGGTCACGCTACTTGAGGTGGAAATTTAAATGCATCTTAGGTTACCAAGTATAGCGTTTTTATTTGAGATGTATAGGACTGCATCAAGACAGGGAACAGGGAACAGCGGATCTGGGAACAGTAGGAAAGAGCTCCGAATAGTTTTTGATGTTATGAAAAATCAGCAATATTGTTTATGACCTATTTGTAAATGCTATATCTTCTGAATTATCTCTTATCAAAGGATTGTTCATCAAAACTTTATTAAGTTAAAGATTTAGTGAATTTTACTTTAAGTAGCTAAATTATTCCGGATTTATATGTAATAGTGTTGTTGGAAAATAAATCAGTCATCAATGTTAACTAGTTCATTGTTTTCATAGCTGCCAACCTAAAGCCGTCAAAGAAAAGACCCCCAGATGGGGATAATAATCAACAATGAACACTATCCTTAGAGCGCGCAGCTTAAGTTCCTAGGGATTTTTATCATTAGTTACATCCATGCTTAGACTAGTTGGCTTGGATGGGTCAGATCATGGTGCTTGCTTATTAAGAGGCTCTAGATTTTAGAATTAATTGATTTGAGCCCCTTGATGTTTAGATGATCTGACTTGTTAAGGAATTTTCCAATACTCTCCAAACCGATGCAGTCGCTCATGGGATAAACCCCCTTTGGCCGCGCTGCATCAAGACATAGTTCCAGCAAATAGTGTCGTCGCGAAAACCATAGCATTTTCCCTAACAAAGGAGCAATCAATTTTATGTCTACTCGTCAATTGTTCAATGTTTTAACCCTATGCTCAGGTACAGTAAGTTTAGTTAGTGCGGCAACTCTTTTAAGTGCTAACCCAGCCCTGGCAATTTTCAATGGCAGTTTTGAGACTGGTGATTTCACCGAATGGGCAACCATAGGCGACACTAGTATTGAGACAGAAGCGTTTGGAAGTGGTCCAACCGATGGAGACTTCCAAGCTCTACTAAGTACTGGTGTATTTAACACATTTCCTGTCACAGTTCCTGTCACAGTTCCTGTCTCGGATATAGAAACATTTCTAGGATTAACAGCTGGAAGCTTAGCTACTATCCCTAATCTTCCCAATGTAGACACTCCCACAGAGGGTTCTGCAATTCAACAAACCTTCACCGCCCATGCCGGAGATATTTTGACTTTTGATTGGAACTTTCTCACCAATGAATTTACATCATCTTTGAATCCAGAAGATTTTCCCGGTTTTCCCTTTGTTAATCCAGAAATTTATAACGATTTTTCCTTCGTCAGCATCTCTCAAATGGTAGATGGGCTAGCTGACACCAACTCCCCACTATTCATAGAATCTTTGACAGATTTTGTGACACCTTTCTTTGAAGAGACTGGCTTTCAGAGTTTTTCTTATACCTTTGAGACCTCCGGAAGCTTTAGTTTGGGATTTGGAGTCTTGGACGAGGATGATACTTTTGTTAGCTCTGGACTGCTGATTGACAACGTTGAGCTAACACCCGTTCCGGAACCTGCTTCAATTTTGGGCTTACTAGCATTAGGTGCTTTGGGAACAGGTGCAGCTTTCAAAAAAAAGACTGCATAGTTCTAAAGCACAGCCTCTAGGTCGGGAGTATCCCGAGTCCTCACCCAAAGGGAGTGACAAGCAGCATTATTAGCCTTACTGAATGTGGGGTGACCGGGCGAATGGGTGTAGAAAAACGAGGTAGCTGCATCGCTTTTAGCCTTCTTGTCACCCCCTCAAGGTTTCGAGTCTAGTTTTGCCTAAAAGACTCTTTATTAAAAGTTGCTTAAATCCTTGATAATGGAGCAGCCCCTATTCACATATTGAAATTGTGAATAGGGGCGCTTTGGTGAAATGGGGAGATGGTCAGAAGTTACACCTGCTCTTGCACCAGTGGATTGATTGGCCGTTGGCCACGCTACTTGAGGTGGAAATTTAAATACATATTAGCTGACCAAGTCTCTTCTGAATTATCTCTTATCAAAATATTTTTCATAAACCCTTTATTAGTTTAAATATTGAGTAAAGTTTACGTGAATTATGTCAATTATTCCGGATTTATATGTAATAGTGTTGTTGGAAAATAAATCAGTCATCAATGTTAATTAGTTCATTGTTTTCATAGCTACCAACCTCAAGCAGTAAAAGAAAAGACTCCCAGATGGGGATAATAATCAACAATGAACACTATCCTTAGAGCGCGCAGCTTAAGTTCCTAGGGATTTTTATCATTAGTTACATCCATGCTTAGACTAGTTGGCTTGGATGTGTCAGATCATGGTGCTTGCTTATTAAGAGGCTCTAGATTTTAGAATTAATTGATTTGAGCCCCTTAATGTTTAGATGTTCTGAGTTGTTAAGGAATTTTCTAAACTATTCAAATAGTTCGCTCAAATAGTGTCGTCGCGAAAACCATAGCATTTTCCCTAACAAAGGAGTAATCAATTTTATGTCTACTCGCCAATTGTTCAATGTCTTAACCCTATGCTCAGGTACAGTAAGTTTAGTTAGTGCGGCAACTCTTTTAAGTGCTAACCCAGCCCTGGCAATTTTCAATGGCAGTTTTGAGACTGGTGATTTCACCGAATGGGCAACCATAGGCGACACTAGTATTGAGACAGAAGCGTTTGGAAGTGGTCCGACAGATGGAGACTTCCAAGCTCTACTAACCACTGATTTTGGCTCAGTTCCTGTCTCGGATATAGAAACATTTCTAGGATTAACAGCTGGAAGCTTAGCTACTATCCCTAATCTTCCCAATGTAGGCACTCCCACAGAGGGTTCTGCAATTCAACAAACCTTCACCGCCCATGCCGGAGATATTTTGACTTTTGATTGGAACTTTCTCACGGATGAATTTACATCTTTGAGTGAAGAAATTTTTAACGATGTTGTCTTGTTTATTCCAGAAGAGTTTAACGATTTTTCCTTCGTCAGCATCTCTCAAATGGTAGATGGGCTAGCTGACACCAACTCCCCACTATTCATAGAATCTTTGACAGATTTATTTTTTGAAGAGACTGGCTTTCAGAGTTTTTCTTATACCTTTGAAACCTCCGGAACCTTTAGTTTAGGATTTGGAGTCTTGGACGAGGATGATGAGATTGTTGACTCTGGACTGCTGATTGACAATGTTCAGCTAACACCCGTCCCGGAACCTGCTTCAATTTTGGGCTTACTAGCATTAGGTGCTTTGGGAACAGGTGCAGCTTTCAAAAAAAAGACTGCTTAAGCATATGCGCTACGCGAACAGCGTTCAGCGCTCAGCGGTCAGCAGACAAAATACATTCTTGTAATTAGTTTAAATTAATCCTCAAAAAACCCCACTGGTTTAAAACACTGGTGGGGTTAATTTATGATTTGTGATTTGTTTACAAATTAACCTAAATTTAAATGCAGCCATTAATTTATCCCGTCTGGCATACAGATGAAAGCCTATAGAGGGATAACCGCTCCTACTCCCTACTCCCTACTCCCTACTCCCTACTCCCTACTCCCTACTCCCTACTCCCTTAATAAAATAATCTTATCCCTGGCTTTTAGTACTTATCCTGTTTCAATAGAAGTTTTGAGGCTGTATACTTGACAAAACTTCCGGTAATCCTATACTACGGGTTTATGGCACGGTTGCTCCAACAGATATATGGTAGATATCTGCTTGTTCTGATGCGCGCCTGTGGCATTTCTCTAGAAACAGACTCCTTGGTGACAGGCGATATCCCTATACTAAGCTACCCAAAAATACTTAAGACTTGATGCTACAGGAAATCAATAATGAAATCAAATCCTTTGCCTCAAAAGCACTTGTCCTCACCTCAACCAATTCAAGAAGACATTGATCAAGGAGTTGAACAGCAACCACAAGACCCATTACCCGAACTAGAAACGGAAGCTGCCAGAGAAGCAACCAATACCCCCGCCCATCCCTCCCGCAAAAAGCGACCGATGTGGCCTTTTCTACTGCTCGGTATCGGTATTATAGCATTGGGTGCGATCGCTTTCAAACAGTCCCAACCTAATCCCGAGGTATCACAAAACACCATCACAGCAGCCCCAGCTGAACCTAACCGGTTACCTGTACGAGCCACCCCAGTCAAAATTTATCCACTGCAACAGTTAGTTTTTGGCAATGGTTTCGTTTCAGCAGTGCGAGGCAAACACCTGACCTTCCAAACCTCAGGAACTATCACCTATCTCAAAAAAGTTAATGGACGGGATCTGCGAGAGGGAGATTTTGTCAAAAAGGGTGAATTACTAGCAAAATTAGATGACCGCAGACTGCGAGCAGAGCTGGCACAAGCTGAAGCCCAAACTGCTGAAGCTCAGACCCAAAGGGTAACAGCACAGGCTAACTTGTCTCAAGCTCAAGCAAATGTAGAACAAACCAAAGCACAAGTAATCAGCGCCCAAGCCCAGTTTGAAGCAGCAAAAAATGATTTTGATTTAGCGATATCTGAATTCAAACGCCGTCAAGAACTGTTCGATTCCGGTGTAATCTCAGAAAGTGATGTTGATGTCTACAGAAATAGAGCCGAGGATGCTCAATCCCAAGTCAGAGCAGCACAAGCTCAAGTTAATGCTGCCAAGAGCAATGTCAAAGCGGCTGAAAGTCAGTTAGCATCTGCCCAGTCACAATTAACTGCTACTGTTGCCCAGATTGCTTCAGCCAAGGCTGGGCAAACTCGCTCTACTATTAGTTTAGAAGATACGGAAATTGTAGCACCTTTTGATGGAATTGTAGCCCACCTTAATATCCGAGAGGGAGACTTCTGGACAACCCAAATTTTAAACAGTGTAAACACTAGTAATTATCAGACTGTAGTCGATTCAGTGCCTATCATTGTCAATGACCCTAGCGCTTATGAAGTCGATGTGGAACTACCCACCTTTTATGGCCCATTGGTGCAACCGGGTCAATCAGCTTATGTGGTGTTAGATCAAGACATGAGTACTGCCTCTACTAGAGGCATCACCCAACAGGAATTGTTTCGCCTTGCTAAAGCCCGAGGCGCAATTTTTTCAGTCAGTCCTTCGGTTAACCCTGGTGAGCGTTCTGTACACGTGACCATCCGCCTGTACCAAGGAAGTAAGAATGTACTGGATCGAGAGCGAGTTTCTGTTTGGATTGCTGTGGAAGAAAACCCCACAGCCCTAAGTGTTCCTCTTAATGCAATTGTCTACCGGGACCAGAAACCCTATGTCTTTGTTGTAAATCAACAAGAAAACGTCGTCAAACTGCGTCCGGTAACAGAGGGTATTCAGGGGATTTCTCTGCAAGAAATTACAAGTGGTGTTGAACTTGGCGACTTAGTGGTCACAGAAGGACTAAATCGCTTAGTTGATGGCACACCAGTTGAAGTGATTAACTATAGCAAAGGGAACAGGGAACAGGGAGTAGGGAGTAGGGAGTAGGGAGTAGGGAATATGGCATCAAAAATTATCACAATTCATTTAAACTCCGTATAGGAATTTTGTAAGTTGGTAAAGGGAACAGGGAACAGGGAGTAGGGAGTAGGGAGTAGGGAGTAGGGAATATGGCATCAAAAATTATCACAATTCATTTAAACTCCGTATAGGAATTTTGTAAGTTGGTAATTGGAGTTTTTCAGTACCTTTTATGCTAAAGTTCCAGTTAAAAAAATCAGAAAGCTTTATACACAAGGAAAATTATGCTATTCAACTAACAAAAATTACTGAATACAGCCTCTTCCCACTTTTCCCTGTTCCCTGTTCCCTGTTCCCTATTACAGACTGTTTATTTAGCATAACAGTTACGGTAGAGCCGTAATTGGTCAGATGACGTTTTCCTTTGGTAGGTAATTGATGAGTAGTAAGCTGGTTTCCTCCAACTCTAAACCTGAGGTTTTACAGGATAAATTACATCATAATGGGCATGATGGGCATGATGGGCATGATGTTAACCGAGCCTCAGGTTTAGCTAAATTCTTTTTCCTGAAAACAGTATTTGGTATTCTCCTGATCGTTTTGCTAACCTTGGGTGGGTTGATGGGTTATCAGTCGATGGTCAAAGAAGCGGATCCAGATGTGGAAATTCCCATGGCGATAGTGACTACTACTTGGCCAGGGGCTGACCCAGAAACCATGGAAACTCAAGTTACAGATAAAATTGAAAAAGAACTCAAATCCCTCAAGGGATTGAAGAAAGTTGAGAGTGCTTCTTTCAACGGTTTCTCCCAGATATTAGTTGAATTTCAAGCTAATGCTAATGTTCAGGAGTCGATGGCACTGCTGCGGCAAAAAGTTGATGATGCTGAACCGGAGATTAATTCAGAGGCTGAGCAACCAAATATAGAGCAAATCTCTGCCCAAGATGTTCCGATTTTCTCGATTGCTTTATATGGTAATCTCGATCCGGCGGTGTTCAGTCGGGCGGCGGAAGATATTCAAGAAAGACTAGAAAAAGTCTCGGATGTACGGGAGGTTAATTTAGCAGGACAACGGAAAGAAGTTATCAATGTCCAACTTATCCCCAGCCGCATGATTGCTTTGGGGATTTCCCCAACCACAGTAAGTGACCGCCTCAGAGTTGCTAACCAGGATATGCCCTGGGACCAGATTGAAAACGAACAGATTGGGGCTCAGGTGCGATTGTACGGTAGGTTTCGTACCTTGGAAGATTTACGTAGCTTGCCTATCACTCGTTTGGGTGGTACTAATGGTAGGGTAGTGCGCCTCGATGAAGTTGCCTTAGTACGTCGGGATTTGGAAAGGGAAAAGACTCGTGCTTTCATTAGTTGGCAGGGTTCTGAGTTTGAACCCACCGTCAGCATGGATGTAGTGAAAGTACCAGGGTCTGACTCGATTAAGGTAATCGAAAAAACCTTAGAAGAACTGGAATCTCTTAAGCAAGACCTCAATGTCTGGCCTTTTGGGATGGATTATCGGATTACCTACAGGCAGGACGAAGAGATTCACGATGAGCAGAATAGCCTGATCAGTAATGTGCTTCAGGCCGTGATTGGTGTTTTTATCATCTTGTTCATTGCCCTGACCTGGCGAGAAGCAATGATTGCTGGGTTATCGATTCCTTTAACCTTTCTCGGAGCTATATTTCTGCTCTGGATTGGTGGGTACACCCTCAACAATATGATCTTATATGGGATGGTAATAGCACTAGGATTGCTGGTGGATGTATTCATCTTAATGATGGAGGGGATGCATGATGGACTGTTTGTGGAAGGGTTAACCTTTAATCAGGCAGCCCTTAAGACTGTGAGAACCTATGCAGCACCAGCCTTTTCCGGTCAGCTCACAACTATTCTAGCTATGGCACCCCTGCTGGTAATTAGTGGCACGATGGGCAAGTTTATACGCTTGATGCCCATCACAGCAATTATCTGTCTGTTGCTCAGTTATGCGATCGCTTTATTAATCGATATACCCTTGTCTCGCTTTCTGTTAGGTAATGTCAAAGGCGGGATCCAAAAAACCCGCATTGATAAATTAACCGAATCCGCCTCTGAATGGTTTAAAAACTGGAGTCTCAAGTTTACAGTACGTAACCGAGCAATAGCTGGTGCTTGGATTGTCGGCACTGTAGTTCTTTTTATGACCTCTTTGGTTGCGGTTGCGCAATTACCAGGAACGCTTTTTCCTGATGCTGACAACCGCCCGATCAGTATCAATGTGGAATTACCCCCCACAGCAACCTTGGCAAAGTCTCAACAAGTGGCAGATGATTTAGGAGAAATTTTGCGTTCCAAGGATTATTTTGAAAGTGTCACCAAATTAGTTGGTCAAAAAAGTGGTTTAGTCCAAGAGAGTGGTCTTAAGCCGACACAGGATAACTATTTACTAGGTTTCTCAGCACTATTTACCAAAAAAAACCAGCGCGACCAGTTGTCCTATGAGTATATAGATGACTTGCGAACAGAACTGAATCAGGCCATGCGTAATTATCCTGGAGCATCCCTAGTCATCAATGTTCCTGGTACTGCTGAAGGCGGAGACCCCATTGCCATTGAGCTAAAAGGCAATGACATGAACAGACTGCGGCAGATTTCCGGTGAAGTCCAATTAGCACTGCGCCAGATTGATGGGACTGAAGATGTCCGTGATGGCTTGGGAGACTTGCGCAACGATATCAAACTTCGACCCAAACGGGAAGCTATGGATTTTTATGGCATCAGTGAAAATGACCTAGCCCTGCAGGGACGCTACATTATGACCGATAACGAGATTACAGACTCTGCGATTAGAGCAGGAAAAGACGACTTAGAAATTCGCCTGAGTACTGCCTGGCCCTCCCGCAATGGCGCTGTCGGTGGTCCCACTCGTCGTGATGAGTTGAGAATGTTTCAAGTGTTTTCATCAGACCACGGAGCAATATCGGGAAATGCGATATTGGATATTGAGCAGAGCATGGCTCCCCTATCGATTACCCATACAGATACTGAACGCACAGTTACTGTTTATTCTAAAGCTAAAGGTCGCACTCCTGGAGAGATTTTGGCAGAGTTACAGCCAAAATTAGAGCAAATGAAGAAAACCTGGTCTCCAGGTTATGATTACAAATTCGGCGGAGAGGCTGAAACTCAAAGTGAGACCTTTGGTTCTGCAATTCAGATGTCCTATGTATCACTTTTCTTAGTTTTTTCGGTACTGGTGCTGCAATTTGGCTCTTTCACCCAGCCTTTCATTATTATGCTCTCTATCCCCTTTGCTTTGATTGGCACCTTTAGTGGTTTCTCTTTGCTCGGGATACCCCTTTCGTTTCCTACCATGATTGGGATTATTTCTCTAGTGGGAATTGTAGTTAATGATTCCATCGTGATCGTAGAAACCATGAACAAGCATCGCTCAAGTGGAATGAAAGTGCGACAAGCTGCAGCTCATGGTGCTTCTGACCGACTGCGCCCGGTACTGACCACCAGTATTACCACCATGGTTGGTTTGATTCCTTTAGCACTAAGTGATCCCATTTGGTTTCCTTTATGTATGGCAATTATCTTTGGTTTATGTGCCTCAACCTTGAGTGCGTTACTGGTGATTCCCTGTTTGTATTTACAGTTGACGCCAAATCAGAGATAGGCAAGAGGCAACAGGCAAGAGGCAAAAGTTGGTTTTAGTGTAAGCTATCAGCTATCAGTTATCAGTTATCAGCTAAAGGCTCGACTAGGTGAGGACTCTTGCCCTTTGCCTCTTGTTATTCTTCAAACTTCCTCTGGATTTACTCCCATTGCTCGTAAGCGAGCAGCGAGTTTGTCAGCCCGTTCTTGAGCGATCGCCGCTTGTTCTTGAGCGATCCCCGCTTGTTCTTGAGCGATCCCCGCTTGTTCTTGAGCGATCCCCGCTTGTTCTTGAGCGATCGCTGCATTTTCTTCAGGAGTAGGTAGCACAATTCCTTCCAAGGTAGCCCAACGCAGCCAAGTGGCCTCTACATCCTTATACAAGCCTGACCAACGCACTAAGGCTAACCCTAATCTTTCGCTAATTAGTCGCTCCTGTTCATCTTCACTTAACGGCTGATACACACCATTGTCTAAGCTAAATCCGGCAAAATCCTCTGGATTAAACGGGTCGTACCAAAAATATTCCGATACTCTGATTTGGTCTTGATAAACTAGTTTTTTGGTAGTTTTATCGGTCTTGGCTGTACTCTGTGAAATTAATTCAATGATCACATCAGGTGCTTTACCTTCTTCCCAAACTACCCAACTGAGTCGTTCGCCTTTGGGAACCCCAAGCACTACAAAGACATCTGGACCCCGGAAGTCTTGATTTTTAAGTTGTGCTTCACTGAAATGAAGAAACATATTACCGCCCACATAGCCATCCTCCCGCTGGGCTAACCAAGGCAATAACGGATCAATCAGCAATTGCATCTGGAGTTTATGTCGTTCAGTTTCCATCGGAATACCGTCATCACAGGGAAGGTCATACTGAGTTGGCAGATAAGGAGTATTAGGCACAACAGCAGAGGTCATGGTTTTAGACATAGCGATCGCATTACCTACTCAAATTTAACGCCCACAGCTACGATATCGTTGAAATTTGGTAAAAAACCCAGCGCTTGGATCTATCTTTTTTGCTAAAAATCTGGTATAGAAGTTCAAAATTTAATTATTGTTGATAGGGTTTCTGATAGTAACGAGGTACAAGGATTTTTTACCTCTTCCCAGGGAGTGCGCTTGACCCATTAAGAATTAAATTCGCCACGGGTCGCACCGCTCCCTACTCCCTACTCCCTACTCCCTATTCCCTACTCCCTACTCCCTATTCCCTGTTCCCTGGGGACATCTCTAGCTTCTGGCAAAATTAACATCGCATCACCAAAGGAATAAAAGCGATAACTAAGAGCGATCGCATCCTGATACAAGCTCAGTAACCGCTCCCTCCCTACCATGGCGCTAACTAACATTAATAAACTCGACCGAGGTAAGTGGAAATTGGTAATCAATCCCTCCACTACCTGCCACTGATAGCCTGGGTAGATAAATAAGTTAGTCTTACCACAATAGGGTTGTAATTCCCCATCCACAACGGCTCCCTCTAGAGCACGGACTACCGTTGTGCCTACAGCAATCACTCTGCCTCCGGTTGCTCTAGTTTCCTGAATTTGCTCGACAGTTGATTGGGGGACTTCTAGCCACTCTCCGTGCATGTCGTGCTCGGTAATATCCTCCACTTCTACAGGCCGAAATGTACCAACCCCCACATGTAGGGTGATATACCCTAGCCGAATTCCCTGTTGGCGGCAGTTTTCCATCAGCTCATTGGTGAAATGGAGTCCAGCAGTGGGAGCAGCAACAGCACCGTTCTTTTGAGCATAAATGGTTTGATACTGGTCTGGGGTAGCTTGAGAGTCTTGGATATAGGGGGGTAGAGGAACCTGACCATACAACTCCAACAGGGTTTCCCAGGATACTCCCTCTGGGAAATCAAACTGCAATATCCGCCCACTGGTCGCTTCATCTGTTGCCAGAACAGTTGCTTTCAGAGGAGGTAGGGGGGTAGTTAGGTGTTTTGATACGGTACTATCGTTGAGCCCAAGGTCGGATGAGGGAGTAAACCAAATCTCTGCTCCTGGCTTGAGACGCCTACCTGGTTTGACTAAAGCTAGCCAACTCTGGTGTTGTCCCTGCTGTTGTCCCTGGTGTTGTCCCTGATGTTGTCGCTCTTCTAACAACAATATCTCCACAGGCACACCAGTGGATTTACGCCCATAGAGTCGAGCGGGGATAACCCTGGTGTTATTGAGGATCAATAGGTCACCCGGTTGCAATAGCTGAGGTAATTCCCTAAAGATGTGGTGGCTATGGTGAGTTGGTGAATCTACCACCAGCAGTCGTGAACCATCCCTCTCGCTCAAGGGTGTTTGGGCAATTTGCTCTTGGGGTAGTTCATAGTCATAGCTTGAGACTAATCGGTCGATTTGGTGCGTGGATGTCTGTTTGTCAATCCCTGTCATGCTGTTATTCCTAAATTGGGGAATATCCCCTATCTAAGATCGGGGGAATATCCCCTGTCCGTTAGCAATCCTGCCTTGCCAAAATAAAGATACAGCAATAGGATATCAAGCCTCAGTTGGTTACTAACTAACTCCTCTCTATGGATTACCTTTACTTTTTAGCTAATGCCAGTCTAACTCTGCGAGTCGTTGAGTATATAAAAGACTCGCCCCAGCTACCTATAAAATTTGCCACGGTGATTCATCGGATTGATGGCTGGGTGGTTAAGGTCAAGATGGACACACCCTTAACGGCTCAACAACATGGAGACTTTCGGGCTTATATGAACGAGTTGGGGATTCCCTACAGCCCAGACATTCGTGTGCAAATGGCTCTGTGGAGTCTGGAAACCGGACAGTCACCGGTAGAGGTCATGCGTCGCTACCAAGTTGCTGTGGTTTCTCATGGTAGTCCAAACCAGAGCGACATAGAAGCTTTTTGCGAACAATTTACCATGGGGTTGGGATATTGTCCAGAAACCTTGGCTTGAGCAACTTCACCTAGGGTGGGCTTTGCACGTCGCTAGGCACTGCCCACCCTAGGATTAATCACAACGGTGCCAGATCTTAGTAATACCTAGAATTTTGGTAAAATCGGTTATGATGCAGCATGGTAATGTAACCGAAGTCTATGCCCTTGCCAGCCAATCTAGTCACCCTAACTACGACGGAAAATCAACAGAATTTAAGCATAAATCCCCCAACATCTGGTCTATCTTTGCAGGGAGTTATAAGGATACCAGGGGATAAATCGATTTCCCATCGAGCCTTAATGTTGGGAGCGATCGCGCAAGGAGAAACTACCATTAAAGGGTTACTTTTGGGAGAAGACCCCCAAAGCACTGCTAGCTGCTTTCGTGCTTTGGGCGCAGATATCTCGGAACTTAATACTGAACAAGTGATTGTTAAGGGTATAGGACTAGGGAAACTGCAAGAACCCGTTGATGTCTTAAATGCAGGCAACTCGGGTACTACCCTACGACTGATGCTGGGACTACTCGCCTCTGCTGCTGACCGATTTTTTACTGTAACTGGTGACAAGTCTTTGCGATCGCGTCCGATGTCCCGTGTGGTGAAACCCCTACAACAAATGGGAGCAAGCATCTGGGGGCGTGAAGGTGCAACGCTCGCTCCCCTGGCCATTAAAGGCTCGGTTCTTAAACCAATTCACTACCACTCTCCCATCGCCTCAGCTCAAGTAAAATCCTGTATTCTCCTCGCTGGTTTAATGACCGAAGGACAAACAACTGTCACTGAACCAGCCCTCTCCCGTGACCACAGCGAACGGATGCTCAAAGCCTTTGGCGCTCAAATTATTACTGACCCAAAAACCAATAGTGTTACCGTCACAGGACCGGCTCAGTTGCAAGGGCAAACCGTAATTGTTCCTGGTGATATTAGCTCAGCTGCCTTTTGGTTAGTAGCCGGAGCTATTGTACCGGGTTCAGAACTGATTGTGGAAAATGTCGGTGTCAACCCTACCCGTACAGGTATTTTAGAAGCCCTATCCATGATGGGGGCTGATATTGAGCTGTTAAATCAGCGAGTTGTCGCTGGGGAGCCGGTGGCAGATTTGCGGGTACGTCACGGTAACCTCAAAGGATGCACCATTGCGGGTGACTTGATTCCCCGCCTGATTGATGAAGTGCCAATTTTAGCAGTAGCAGCAGTCTTTGCCCAAGGAACTACTATCATTCGGGATGCAGCAGAACTGCGAGTCAAGGAAAGCGATCGCTTAGCGGTGATGGCATCCCAGTTGAACCAGATGGGAGCTAAGGTCACTGAATTGCCCGATGGTCTAGAGATTATCGGTGGTACTCCCTTAACTGGTACAGAAGTGGATAGTCATACTGACCACCGCATTGCCATGAGTTTAGCGATCGCAGCCCTAAATTCCCAAGGTACAACTACCATTCACGGTGCTGAAGCGGCTGCCATCTCCTATCCAAACTTCACTACCACCTTGGAAGAGGTAATTAAGGCTTGTTGACCGCTGTTCGCGTAGCGTGAGCTTTTAGCTCACCGCTCAAAATAAATAAAGTAATGGGTAAAGGTTTCTAAAATTACCCTTTACCCTTTACTCGTTACCCTTTAACCCAAATTTTTCCCCGAGCAGCTAGCCCAACTAAGTAGCTCAACTTATGAAGGCTATCACTCTATTTCAGGGATTGGAGAAGTTAACAAAGCTAGTTTACGCAGCTGCTTGGCTTGGGATAGGAACAACCTTTCGTAGGCTTTAATATCCTTATCCTTAGCAAATTCATCATCGTAGCGCTCTTTGCTCGCTAGTTTCATTTTTTGCAGTTCATCACCATCATTTAGCAGTATCTCCAGTTTCTCGTCCAATTCTGCTTCATTTTTGAAATAGTGAGCACCGGGTCCTGCAACCCAACGATTGAAGCGATTATTGTTTGCCAGAACCGGTTGACCAGCGCTGAGGGCTTCTACTAAAGAAGGATTAGTGCCACCAACTTGATGTCCATGAATATAGAGTCGTGCGTGGAATCTCAAGGCATTAACCACTGACTTATTATAGATAGCACCAGGAAAGATTACCTCATCACTGGCTGCTTCTAGAACTTGTTTGTGATAGGGTACTTGATCAGGTAAATAGCGACCAAGCACCACCAATTTAAGACCCCGAGGTCGCCTGGAAAAGCCAGAAACAATCTCTAGAATCGAGTTTTCTGGTTCAGGTCTAGCAATTACCAAAGCATACTCCTTCGGAGCCAGATTATACGCGGTTAATAGTTGTGAGTCTGCATTAACAACTTTCTCGGTTCCATAAGGAATTACCGTAATTTTATCAGAAGCTACTTTTCGAGTCAATAAATGACTCTTGATTTCTGGATGATCAGCAATTAAACTGTTAGCTAACCAACACCCAGCCCATTCATTGAGATATAACCAAATTTTTTCAGGAAGCCTCCATTTACTGCGTTTCCATTCCAGACCATCCATATTCATAAAATTGGTAATCCCTTTGAGGCGATACCAAATACTGAAGATGGCTGTGTTATAGCCAAGGGTAAGCACGATACCCTTTTGTTTGACCGCATGTAATGTAGATTTCCAGTCAAAAATGATCGATCCCAGTGCGTTGCTATAGGGAACCGGTATATGAACCAGACGAATACCATGCCAGTATTCTTCAAACATCTGATTTTTGTGCTCTTCCTGACAATAGACTGTGACTTCCCATCCCTGAGATACAAGATATTTTGACAGCCGTTCCGCGAAAGTTTCAAATCCACCATATTGAGCGGGAATGCCACGGATACCAAGAATTGATAATTTCAACATTTTAGATGCCCCAGTCTAACAGTATACAAAGGCAAAAATTTGCCTTCCCAATTCACAAGTTACTTAGACTAACTGAGTTGAATAACGACAATGCACCGAACAGCCGATAACAAACGGCTATCAAAGCGATGCAGCGCGGTCTTGGGGGTTTCCCCCATGAGCGACTGCATCAAGAGAGGTAGATAAACCCGATAATTTTTTGGTCTACCTTGAGCTGCTTTATCAATCAAGGAGATTCCCAGGATAAGCCTAGGCCATGATTTGTCAAAACTCTGTTAGTTTGGCGCAGTTTGACAATGGACTATCACCTGCCATCACTGAGATGGTATTTATCAACAAACCCTTAAAACCATTAAGTATAATACGTTCCGGGACTAGGTTAATGTCAGACTTGATTTTATTGTAATACTGCTGGAACGCACTACCACCGAGCAGAGGGGATGTGACACGCTTCACGCTGTGTCCCCTACACATTTAGGATTTGTGTGATAAATAGTCTCTGAACTTTAGGCGGTCGTTGAAGCGGTTGTGCCAACTTGTCAAAAGTGCCATAATCTGTTAGCATGTCAGGATTTTTGATGACGAATAACTTGAACATAGATCCAATAATCACCATTAGTTTTCCAAACGGTTTAACAATGGCTTTGCTATTTAATCAGCCTTTCACACAGTATAGCAAGGGAAGTATAGTTTAGGACATAGTCTTTTGGTTGAAAGGGAGCAGGAATCCCCCCTCCCTTAGTAAGGGGGGCAGGGAGCAGGGAGCAGAAGATGTCTTAAGCTTTACTTCGACTGCTATATCTTAAAATCCCTGTCAAAAGTCGAGATTTTAAAAAAAGTTAATGTTGTCAACAGCGGTCAATCAATTGTCAATAAACTGCTACATATTATTATTGTAGTATATCCCATCCAATCAACTCAACGATGATCGACGTGGAACTGAGCGAGTTTATGGAAAAACCTCCAACAATTAAATTGAGCTGAAGCAACATCTGATTAGTGATCAGACTTTAGTGATCAGACTTGGGTAACAAGTTAATCAAACTTTGTGAAAAACTTGTGAACTCATCTATCGGGTAGGGGAAACACTTAGCTAGTTTAAGGTAATCAACTACCTAGTGACGTAGATTTGATGATTAAAGTTCCAGGATTTATAGGAGTTACGAAGTTTAGTTGGTTTTGGCTCGCTAACCCACTAAATATGGGGGGGTAATACTCAAAAAAATCACCAAGTTTGGTGTATTTAGGGGGCAATGGGTAAGTCCTGATTGATAAAAAAAATCTCAAAAAAAATCTCAAACAGCGCGCTGAGTTGGCTCACAGGGAATCGTTTTACCCTGTTTTCAGGCTAAGTATTGAATAAATCCGGTAAAAAAAGCTATACTGTATTACTTGAATAAGTAAGGTTTGCTATATTAGTTAAGGTTTGCTGTTACATCTGAGCAATCATGGCTCCCGCAAGTAATCCCTAAGCAAGTAACGGCTAAGCAAGTAAACCAATCAGCAACGCTGGGAAATCAGGGATGTGTTAGAACCGAGTACTCGCCAACCCCAACAACTACCGAAACAATTATTGATAAACGGCCAACAGCCCAAGCTTCAGCCGGTGGCATTTATGTTTCCAGGACAGGGAGCCCAATATGTCAATATGGGGCTGGAACTAACCCATGAAATATCAACATTTCGTGTACTGATTGATCGATGCTCAGAACTCCTCAAACCCCATCTGGGTATTGACCTGCGCCATGTACTCTACCCAAAGCAGGAACAGACTAATCAGGCCACAGAGCAACTGAAACAGACTAGTATTACCCAGCCAGCCCTGTTTGTGATCGAGTACGCCCTAGCTCAGTTATGGATGTCGTGGGGAGTCCGTCCCCAAGCGATGATCGGTCACAGTATTGGTGAATATGTGGCAGCCTGTGTAGCTGGAGTCTTTTCCTTAGAGGATGCATTATCTCTGGTTGCCCTTCGAGGGCAGATGATGCAACAACTGCCTGCTGGCTCGATGCTTGCTGTTCCTTTACCGGAAGAGGAGGTGCAATCCCTGCTGGGTCAGGAACTATCCTTAGCAGTGATTAACGGGCCATCCCAATCGGTGATTTCTGGTCCTACTGATGCGATCGCATTATTACAAAACCAATTGGATCAACAAGGGGTAGAGTACCGCAGGCTACATACCTCCCATGCCTTTCATTCCAAGATGATGGAACCGATCTTGGACTCCTTCACCGACCAGGTAAAACAGGTTAGTCTCAAGCCTCCACAAATTCCCTACCTATCTAATGTTACTGGCACTTGGATTACAGCCGAGCAAGCAGTCAATCCACGCTATTGGGCACAGCATCTGCGGCAAACTGTGCGATTTTCTCAAGGTGTGCAACAGCTGTTGAAACAACCAGAGACCATCCTGCTAGAAGTAGGGCCTGGGCGAACCTTGAGCACATTAACGAAACGACACTCTCAGAAAGCGGTTGAGCAACTGGTGCTAACCTCAGTACGTCATCCACGACAGGAGCAATCGGATCTAAGCTTCTTGCTCACTACCGTAGAACAGCTCAGGGAAGCCGGTGTATCAGTGGATTGGGATGGATGCCATGGTCAGACACCTGACCAGCAAGACATCCTAAGGCACAAGGGCCAAGAAGATGATACCCAAAAAGACAACAGTACTCTGGAGTCAGAGTCATCCAAGACCTTTGTTGCTCCCCGAAATGACTTAGAACGTCAATTGACCAAGATTTGGGAAAACGTCTTAGGAATCAAATCTATCAGTGTTACAGATAACTTCTATGACCTAGGAGGAGACTCTCTGCTAGCGGTGCGCCTGTTTGCTGAGATTGAGAAGATTTTCCATAAAAAACTGCCCTTAGCTTCTCTGCTGATGGCTCCAACTGTAGCCCAATTAGTAAACCAGCTGCGCCAAGACCAAGGAGCAGCACCTTGGTCCTCAGTAGTACCAATTCAGCCCAATGGTTCCAAACCGCCTCTATTCTGTATTCATGGAGCCGGTGGTAACATTCTCAGCTTTCGAGATTTGGCACGTTATTTAGGTTCGGAGCAACCGTTTTATGGACTCCAATCATTGGGTCTCGATGGCAAACAGACTCCCCTGACCACAGTTGAAGATATGGCTCGCTGCTACCTCCAGGAAATACGTACTATTCAGCCCAAGGGTCCCTATTTTCTGTCAGGATACTGCTTTGGAGGTAAGATTGCTCTGGAGATTGCTCAGCTGCTCCGCTTAGACGGTGAGACAGTGGCTCTGCTAGCTCTGCTTGAACCTAGCCCTCTTGAATTCTCGACAAGTGAAAACCAACGTCCCTATCAACGTAGCTATAGTGATCGATTAAAGGGACTGTTTCAACGATTGATTCACAGAGGTTTTCAAGACGTACTCAAGCAGCAATTCCTAAAGGTTGTTTCTAAATTATATCAGTCCTTTGGAATTTCCTTACCGCAATCTCTCCAAATCATAAAAGTCCAAGAAGCTAACACCTTCGCTTCAAAAAATTATGTGGCCAAACGCTACTATCCAAACCCAGTAACAATGTTCTTGACCAGTGAGCGGATTTCCCAGTCTCCAGAACTCCAAAAAGGCTGGATAGAGTTAGTTACTGGAGAGCTGGAAATCCAGGAAATCTCTGGTAAGCACTTAGATGACCAACCAGGGAGTTTTCTCAAAGACCCCCATGTAGAGCTACTAGCTCATAAAATTAGGGCTTCTATAGATCAGGTAATTGTTAGTTAATTGTCAATCATTTGTTAAGTTAAACTTGTCACTGGTCGTAAGCATTCAGCCGTGAGCTTTTGGCTCACGCTACGCGAACAGCCATCAGCCGTCAGCTTTTGGGCAATAGCTGAGAGCTGATAGCTGATAGCTGATAGCTGATAGCTGAGAGCTGTTCGCGTAGCGTGCGCGTAGCGCTTAAGCTTAAGAATTGATAACTTGCTGATATAAACTCAGCATTTGTTCACCAATTATTTCCCATGACCAATTCTCTGAGACTATCACTCGTCCTTTAAGTCCCATAGATATGCGTTTTTCCCCATTAGTTGCTAACTGCAACAGTGCTTGATCTAAATCATTGATCACTTGGGATAGGTTATCGACAGGCACTTTAATTCCCCAGTCTTGTTGAACCATCAACGAGGGTCCACCAATATCGAGACAAACCACAGGTCTACCAGATGCCATTGCTTCCAACACCACCGTCGGCCAATGATCATGGAAGCTCGGATGCATTAACACGTCCACCTCTGCCATCCGTTGTAAGACCTGATCACGGGAAAGCTTCCCCCAAAAACGTACAGCATCACCGCATCCAAGGTCTTTAGCTAATTTCTGTAGTCCCTCCTTTTCAGGACCATCACCAATCAGCCAGTATTCACTAGTGGGGTGTTCACGATGGAACTGGGCAAAGGCACGGATGCCCAATGCAAACCCTTTCCAACCCAAAAATCTCCCGATACTGACCACTCGAAATGGTTCTTCCTGGCGCTGGGGCAGTTGAGCTAATCTCTCAATATCCTTTTGATTAAGACCAAAGGGAGGAAAAGCCTTAACTGGTAAATTGTCTGACCATTGGCTCGCTTCCCGAGATAGAATTAATTGGGCGCGAGAAGCAACAGACCACTGGGTAAAGCGACCTAGGGCATTCATCGACACCATCCGAATCCGTTCCATCATGGCCGATTTTAGGGATAATGTCTTCAAGAGTACCGACGGAATTTTATCTTTAGCGCCACCATTCCAAATCAAGGGCACACCTAGCCAGCCTATCCATGTTGGCAACCAGGAATTTTGATAGGTGACATGGTGAACCAAATCAAAGCCAATTTCCCCCTGGAGTTTTTTGGCCACAAAAAATGCTCTAATCTGCCAGGCGATATAGTACAAATAATGAGACAATCCTGAATTACGAGACCCTTCAGACATTGCTACAAAAATAAAGGTGACATTGTCTAAAGGTGAATGAGTCAATTCCTGTTCAATCTGAGATTGATCAGTTATGTTAGTGAGCACCCAACACTTATGGCTATGGTCTTTAGCTATTTGTTTTACGACATTCCAACCTATACCATATTCAGACCCTCTTACTGGGGAACAGCCATAAGCAGAAATCAGGATATTCATGATTATTTTTCCCTGATTAATTCAGCTGATAATTAGTAACATTTTAACAGACTTAGGCGTCTTAGTAGGGAGCATGTTACCCTTGTAATTAGGTAACATGCTCCCCTTCGATCACAGGATAGACGATCCTAAAGCACCATAGATAGGACTTACGAAGTTAGTTGGTTTTGCCCCCCTGCCCCCCAATTTTGGGGGGTAATGATGTCAAAGTCCCCCATAATTGGGGGATTTAGGGGGCTTTGCGTAAGTCGTGATAGACATATCCAACGGTAGGTTAGTACTCACGAAAAACAGAGCTAGCCTTGATAACCTGATTGGGCTGTAATGGCTGTATGCCAGACTTGGGAACAGTCAGCGGAGATTAATCTAGGGGTGGTGGCGGCGGAGTTGAAGCAAGTGGATCGCAATTTGGTAGAAATTGATGCCACGATCGAGGGGATTTTGTGATTAGTTAGGGATGGATGGGTGCATGTCAGTTTTGTTAATCCCTGATTCAGATCCCCCATTATCCCCCTTAATAAGGGGGACTTTTCAATCTAATTCCCCCCTTTTTTAAGGGGGGTTAGGGGGGATCTATGTACCTAATTACAAATTTGACATGCTCCCGGGATGGATACTCCTTACATGTTTGTTTAGGTAAATCATAGACTATGAAAATCCTTACCATAAAAATTAAAAACTATCGTGTATTTGAAAACATAGAAATCAAAAATATTCCCGCATTTTTTGTGATAGTTGGTGCAAACGGTACCGGAAAATCAACCCTGTTTGACATATTTGGCTTTATCCACCATGCCCTCAAACATAATATTCGTCATGCTCTCGAAGTTCGTGGCGGTTTCAATGAAGTTATCACCCGAGGCAAAGAGCAAGAAGATATCGAAATAGAACTTCAGTTCCGTATGAAAATTCTAGGAACTGAGCGCCTGGTTACCTATATTTTGATCATTGGACAGGAGAAGAGACGACCGTTCATAAAACGAGAAATTCTGCGTTATAAACGTGGCGCACACGGGAAACCTTTTCATTTTCTAGACTTTCGAAAAGGAAAAGGATACGCTATCATCAACGAAGAAAAATTTGAACAAGCTGACAAAGACCTGCAACGGGAAGAACAACAACTTGAATCCAGCGACATTTTAGCCATAAAAGGCTTAGGACAATTCCAACGCTTCAAAGCCGCCAGTGCCTTTCGTTCCCTGATCGAAAACTGGCATGTTTCCGACTTTCATATCAATGAAGCTAGAGGCAGCAAAGACGCATTCTATGCCGAACACCTCTCCCCCACAGGAGATAATATGGCATTAGTAGCCCAATACATCTATCAAGAACATCCCGAAATATTCGAGAAAATTCTCCAGCGAATGCAAGAGCGAGTCCCCGGCATTTCCAAAGTAGAAGCCAAAAATACTGAAGACGGCAGACTAATCCTAAAATTTCAAGATGAAGCCTTTAAAGACCCCTTTATCGATCGCTATGTTTCCGATGGCACCATGAAAATGTTTGCCTATTTAATATTGCTCTTCGATCCTAAGCCTCACCCCCTGCTCTGTGTCGAAGAACCCGAAAACCAACTTTACCCCAGCCTTTTACATGAACTCGCCGAAGAATTTGCCAGTTATGCCAATCGTGGTGGCCAGGTCTTTGTCTCTACCCACTCCCCTGACTTTTTAAATGCCGTTCCCCTGGAGAGCATCTTTTGGCTCACCAAAGAACATGGGATCACCAAATTTTCAAGGGCTAAAGATAATCCAACCCTTGTCAATCTAGTTGAAGCTGGAGACTTACCTGGCTATCTATGGAATCAAGGCTGGTTTGAAGGAGTTGCCCCCTAATGAGTTATGACCTGATTTTTATGCTAGAAGAACGCTCCATGAAAAACGTTTTAGATCAACTCCTACCGAAAATTATCCCCGATCAAATCACCTATCTTTGTATCCCCCACCAAGGCAAACAGGACTTATTTAAATCTATTACTAAAAAAATTAAAGCCTTTCAATATAGTCCCGACACTAGATTCATTATCGTCCATGACCAAGACTCCCATGATTGCAAAAAACTCAAATCCGAACTATTAGAAATTTGTCAAACTGCCGGAAAATCCAATAATGTGATGATTCGGATCATCTGCCATGAATTAGAATCCTGGTTCTTAGGAAACTTAGCCGCAGTCGAAAAAGCCTATAACATGAAACCTAATAGCCTCAGTAAACAACAAAGTAAAAAGAAATACCGTAACCCCGATCAGCTTAACTCTGCCAAACAAGAGCTTAAAGGTTTAGTTGAGGAATACTATCCAGGAATCCATTCTAAAAAAATTGCACCCTATTTATCTTTAACTGACAATACATCCCACAGTTTTCAAGTCTTTATTAAAGGTATTAAACAGATCTTAGAGGTATCACCATGACCAAATCCGGTTGGGTGCATCTCCTAAAAGCTGTTTGACACTCCTGCTCCCTGCTCCGAAGTCCCTGCTCCCTGCTCCCTAAAACCCAAGACCTTAATAGCAGGGTTACCATCTACAAGCGTCTGCGAATCGCTTCTACAATGTTTCGGGTTCGGTCAAGATTCATTAACAAAGCTAGGGTCAATTTTACAGGTAAAAATGCCCAGCTTAATGCTAACATCAAGGGGTTGGGCTTCATCGAAGCATAGGAGTAACCATGCTTGAGCATGTTAGTATAGGTTACTTGCTGGCAAATATGAATCTCTGTCACAGAAAGTCCCCCACGCCGCCATTTTCCAGTGGTATTCGGGTCAATTCCCCGACGTTTTGGTGTGATTTGCTTATGGGATGAGACACCGCCCTCATTTTGAGGAACGTCCAACATTTGTGATTGGAACTCCAGACCTAGAAACTGGCAAATTTCTGCCACGGTCTGCTCTGGATTTGTTACCAAATATTCAAATCTCACCGTACGACATCGCGGATGATTGGCAAATTTTTCAGCAGCGTTAATCGACGCATTCCAAAGTTTTGAGATGGTAAAGGGATGATAATTGCACCAAGACCGGAAGGCTTCTCGATAGGGAATATTCTTGGCACCCAAGAATTTGATTCGCCACTTATATTTTTGTGACAGCAGTACGTCTCGGGGGTCACGAACCATATTAATAATCCTGCTTTCGGGATAAAGTTCCAGGATTTCAGCTATGTATAAGACATTGCGCGGAGTTTGCTCACAAGGAATACTCTTACTGTTTTTGGCAGCTTTGTATCCCAGAAATACCTTAAAGACATCCCCAGAGGTTAGCCTTTGCTCCGGAAACTGGGCAATAATTGCTTTGGCTTCTTCACTAAAGTCACTGGGATCCCCTGGACGCAGAACATCACTATGCTGAATTGATAGGAGGCGAGCCGCTAGCTGTTCTGCTTCTGCCTGAGTCAGGTAAGAGTCCCGATGCTGCTCGGACCATAACTGCTCAAAAAAATGGAGTTCCTCAAAGGTGAAAACCTCTGAATTTAATCCCAAGATTAGACCGATCAGAGTAGTGCCACTGCGGGAGTTTCCTACTACAAATATCTGTTCCACTCTTGGTTGATGATCAATCATGATGGGCTGATGGGGTGATAGGGTGATAGGGTGATGGGGGAATTGGTAACAGTATGATAAGTATATCAGCACTAAGGATTAAGCATAACAAAAAAATGCTTGTCTTTCTTTTATACTGTTCCCTATTCCCTATTCCCTATTCCCTATTCCCTATTCCCTGTTCCCTGTTCCCTGTTCCCTATTCCCTATTCCCTACTCCCTACTCCCTACTCCCTACTCCCTATTCCCTACTCCTTTGTTGAACAGACCAGGAATTAACTACTAGTCCAGCCAGTAACCAAAAATAAAAACTAAAGGGTCGAAGTTTAAATGTCCTTTCCACAAAGGTGTAAAAGAAAGAAACTATAATTATAGTACAAAGCATCACCCCAAGGGATTTGTATTCCAGGTATGAAGAGGATTTAATCAGAGAGTTAGAGGTTTGGTAAAGCCGTAGCAATATTAGCCAAAAAATCCCCAAACCAACAATTCCAAAATACCCCAGGAAGGCAAACCAGTAGGCATCTTCCAGGAGTTCCACATGCCAGGATAAATGCCGTTGTTCATCTGGGGAGAGAATCACGGAATTTTCTATTCCTCTTTGTAAGGCACCAGGCTCTGGACCAAAGCCAAACCAGCCTCCTGAATTCATCAAACCATTAACAATAGTCTTGGCTGCCCAACCCCGCTGAGCTTCTAAGTTGTGTTGCCAGTAATCTGGAGAAAAAATCGAGAAGAAATAGGAAGTTAAATCAGGAATTTCACCATTTTCAGAGACGGAAGCTGCTGATGTTTGAAGATTCAATAATGGGGAAATTAAGACTACAGTTATCAAAATTGCTGTAGAAAACCAGAGGATGAGAGCAGTATCTCTTTTACGTTTGAGATGAACTAATACTAGAATAGGAATTAGTAGAGATATCATCAGTCCAGCTCGCTTTTTGGAAGCAAAGTTGGCGAAATATAGCACTAAAATACTAGCGGAGTCTTTGAAAGTGGGAATAAGATGACTAGAGTGGGTGTAGACATGGCTAATAAATACTGAAATGGCTAACATCAGGAATCCTGAAAGGATGGCACTGTCGCCAAAGGTGCCAATGCTGGCATTTTTGGCAGCCATTGTGCCGGAGTGGATGACTTGCCTGGTGAATAGTTTCTGAGTGATGCTGGCGGGTAAGAAGTATTGGATGGAGGCTATACCTGCCTGGATTAAACTGGCTAGTCTAATACTTTTTAATAATAGAGAAAGCTGTTCGATAGAAATGTCAATATTAACAACAGTATAGTAAACGGAGATATACCGAAAATTAGTGCGTAAGTTTTTAATGCTACCTGCAATTCCAGCATGGTTAACAACAATGGAAATCATGGTACCGAGGAAAAAGGCAATAATCAGGATATCAAGGGGGGTTTTTCGTATACCTTTACCAGAGGAGATCCGCAGGTAAATTACCCTTACCATTAGGATGTAAAGGATAATTTCGGGAACAAAACGTATTAATGAAATTAACGGTGATGGTAAGGGTAGCCAGTTGAGAACAAAGTCTTCAAAGGGTTGGTAGATGGTTATGGTTAAAATTATCGCAAATGGTAGCTGCCCTGTTTGCATCGCCCATCGATACCAGGAAATTATTTTGTTCATTGTTGGGATTAGGGAGTCGGGAGTCGGGAGTCGGGAGTCGGGAGTGGAAAGTGGAAAATTTTCTAAATGCCTGTTCCTTTATGATTTTATTTAGTGGTATTGTAACTAAGTTAGAAATTATTCCTACATCTAAGCTACAGCGGTTTTCATATTAGTGGAGTACACACACGGATTTTTTGCCTGTTCCCTATTCCCTACTCCCTACTCCCGATTCCCGATTCCCGATTCCCGATTCCCGATTCCCGACTCCCTGTTCCCTGTTTCCTGTGCTATAAGTTATGTCTGTTGCTTTAATTGCCCATTATCTTGGTCCTCGCTTAGGGATTGGGCAGTATCTCAATCGATTACTACCACCTCTAGTTGAGGAACTGATCAGCCGAGGCACTAAGGTGAAAATCTTGGCTTCTCCAAATGCGTTTGAGAATACTCCTACCCTACAGGAGTTGGCAGATAGTGTTAATATCCTACCACCGCTGGATTACTCCCCAGCAAAGCGGTATGGTTGGGTGGCTACTCGCTTTAATGGGTATTGTGCTCAAGCAGGAGTAGAGGCTCTAGTCTGGCTATCTAACCCGATCGTACTGCCGTGGCATCCACCTACTATTGCAGTGCTTCATGATGTCAATGAATGGAAAGCGGCTAATAAGTATGGCGATCGCATAAAAACGGCTTTGCGATCGCTAATTTACCTGGATGCCTCGATTCGTTTTGCCCAGCAGATTATCGTGGTAAGCAAAGCTACGGAGAATGACCTGCTACACTTTCGCCCTAACCCAAGGCTTCAACAGAAGCTGAAAACTATTCCGAATGGAGTAGACTCACCCCTAGCTAAGTTACCGACCGTCTCGATTTCTGCTCCCACTGGACCATTCTTGTTATCGGTAGGTCGGATCGACCCAGCTGCCAAGCGTTTACCGGAAGCTGTGGCATTAACCTCTCAACTTAGAGAGCTTAGTGGTGAACCTTGGGAATTGCATTTAGTGGGAGGGATGAATACTTCCACCCAAGCTAGCGGTGAAGCGTTCCTCAACTCAATTGAGAGCTTGCCTTGGGTTCAGTATCATGGTCACATAAGCGATCGCATTTTGGCTCAATGGTATCGAGAGGCAACAGCGGTAGTGTTTCTGTCTGACCGGGAGGGATTTGGACTACCGATTGCCGAAGCCGCATCATTTGGTCGCTTCGTGGTGGTATCTCAAGGGAATCAAGCCGGTTTAGAAGCAGGGGGGTCTGCCATTATTACTGTTGATCCTGATCAGCCTAGGGAGGCAGCCGAGAAGGTAATCGGTGGTTTGAAAGAAAAACAACTAGTTGAGATTAGTAGTAATTTGCCGAAGTGGGAAACAGCAGCAATGGCTTATGCTGATGCGATTAATGAACTCAATAGGGAGTAGGGAGTAGGAAATAGGGGTGCGATTCGTTATTCCCTGTTCCCTTATAAACCTTATTAACGTCAATAAAAAAAAACTTAAAAAAATGATGGCTGAACTCAAAATTAGATCAAAAGATCCAGATTCACTAAAACGAATTATTCAAAGTGCCTTGTCAGAAAGATTACAGAGTGTTAAAGCAGGAATTCAAAGGACAGAACAACGCCTTCAGGAATTTGAAACTAAATACAAATTATCAACAGCGGAATTTATTACTCGCTTTAATAACGATGAATTAGTCCATAGTTTTGATTTTGATGAATGGATCGGAGAATCTAAAATGTTGGAACATTTACAAAAAACAAAAGAATCTATAGAGGATATTTATTTTGTTGATTGAAGACTATTTTGATCAGATTGATATTTTATTGTCATCATCGCTAATAGTCAAAGGGTTAACTATTGAACGGGAAAAAAGAGGAATGTATGAAGGGTTTATCAGAGGCAAGATAAATTTCCAAGATAATTCCTTGCTCCATTTCCGAGAATTTGTCTATGTAGAAATTTCAATCGATAGAAAAATGTATAGTTATCAATATATGAATTACGATAATAATCTAATTTTCCGCTATGATAATACCGAACACCATCGAAAATTAAATCTTGCTACTTTTCCTCATCATAAACATGATGGAAGTGAGGATAATATTGTTCAATCTAATGCTCCTTTTTTAGCTGAGGTACTTAAGGAGATTGAAAAAATATTAGTTTAGTTTTAGTGCTTTCGCGTAGCGTGACCTACGGTCAATCCTGTAGCGGCGAACGAGCGTTCATCACCATCTTGTAGGTTGGGTTTATACCACGAAATCCAACAAATAACAAAAGTACAGATTAAACCTCTTGCTATAATTAACAAGCAATTATTTTTAAAAGTGTTGGGTGTCATTATTTTCGCTATTTACCATTATTACAGCGTTTTTCATAGCTACGAGGTACACATAATTTTTTTTCTCTTGCCTCTTGCCTCTTGCCTTCCCCTCCTGGGAGGGGTTAGGGGTGGGTTCCTCTTGCCTCTTGCCTGCTCCCTGCTCTCTAAAAAATGCACCTCACCTAATTAAAAACCGCTATATATGACCACAGCCACTCCACCCCTAACCTTAGAGGAGTTCCTCAAACTCCCAGAAACCAAACCCCGATCAGAATTTATCAATGGGGAAATCATTGTTAAGCCCATGCCACAAGGCCAACATAGTCTGCTTCAGATTGAATTGTGTCAAGCTATCAATCGAGTCGCTAATCCCAACAAAATTGCCAAGGCTTTCCCGGAACTGCGCTGTACCTTTGGGGGTGAATCAATTATTCCCGACATCACAGTATTTCGTTGGGCAAACATCCCCATTGAACCAACTGGCAAAATTGCCAACCGCTTTGAAATACATCCAGATTGGGCAATCGAAATTCTTTCCCCAGACCAAAGACAAACCAAAGTCCTGAGCAAACTCATCCACTGTTTGCGTAATGGAACCGAACTAGGATGGTTAATTGATCCGGAAGAAGAAAGTATTATCGTGATTGATCAGACTCAACGATTGGAAATCCTTTCAGCAACCTCTACGTTACCGATTCTCAATGGAGTAGAGTTAGAACTAACAGTTGAGCAAGTTTTTGGGTGGTTAACCCTAGGGTAAGGTTACATGGGGTGCATCTCATAGGAAGCGGTCTGGCGTTGCTGAATAATAGAATGATTTTAAGAGAATGATAAAACCAAGAATCACTCAATTAAGCGCGTCTCAGTTTTGTGCGATACATCAGATAATAAAATGAAGTAAATAAAATCAGGGCAAACAATCCAGCCGAAACTACGGATGTCGTAAGTGGAATCAACAGTAAAGAAGTCAGCAATTCAATTACAATTAAACTAATCAAAATCCAAACCACCATTTGGCGTTCCATCAGACTACAAAGAATTGCTCCGGTTGGCGCACCCACTACCACAACCGGAACCGCCGCTAACCAATAATTACTGACGGGAGTGACAAAATCCCCCAGGATAAAGTTATGAATTAAAAAGCCTGTGACGGCATTAATTGCCATCAAAATCACTGACGTTGGAGTGCTAACTTTCTCACACAAGCCAAACAGTAACACCATTACAGAGTAGGCAAAAACATCCATTCCACTCCCAACTAACCCACTAATCATACCGCCCATTAATCCGACTACTAGAGATAAAATTTTTTCTCGTTTACCCCAGTGTTCAATCGTCAATTTCCGTTCAGTCTTAGTTAAATTTAAGTGAATTAAAATGAGGGCAAAACTGCTCACCATCATTGTAAATGAAATTTTAATGACTTCGGGAGGAAGTAAAGGAGCCAAAAAAGCTGTTCCCATAAAAATACCTGGAATTCCCCCTAAACTCACCCAACGAATTAACTTCCATTCTACTGGAGTTTTCATAGCCACAATCGTAAAAGAGGCGGCACTCATGCCAATACTTTGAATAGCTAAAGAAAAGAGTTTTGCATCGGGGGGAGAGACGTGAAGCCACTTTGTTAAAGCTGGAAAAGCAACTGCGCCTCCTCCCATACTTGTCGCTCCTGCAACCATGGAACCAAAGACCATTGTGAAGGCAAATTCCCAATGTTCAATCAGGTTATAAATAGCTCGACTGGGTTCAATAATAATCAGCCAGCTTGTCCAAACTGTGAGTACACACAATAGACTATAACGAATATAACGTTGGGATTAAATAAACTTAAACAATGAATACATAAACTTTAAAATATTGAAGATGATTATAGTGTTGTGGAAACTAATTTGATATTTTTTTTTTATTTTTTGATAATCCCCTAATTAATTAAGAATTAGGGGATTATCAAAAAATAGCAGGGATAAAAAAATATTTAACTAATTAATTAAGAATTCAAAAAAAACGTTAAATTAGTTACTTTATTATGCTAAAAAAATAGCATAATTATGAAAGCATTGCCCCACTTGAGCTGAAACCAATTTATACACCTAGGTCTCATCAAGGCAACAGGACTTACCCAAAACTGGACTCCAGGAAAATTGGCGTACACCAATTACCAATTACCGATCACCAACTAAACTTCGTAAGTCCATAGGAGGGATGAATACTTCGACCCAAGCTAGCGGTGAAGCGTTCGAGACGTCAATTGAGACCTTGCCTTGGGTTCAGTATCATGGCCACATAAGCGATCGCATTTTGGCTCAATGGTATCGAGAGGCAACAGCGGTAGTGTTTCTGTCTGACCGGGAGGGATTTGGACTACCGATTGCCGAAGCGGCATCATTTGGTCGCTTCGTGGTGGTATCTCAAGGGAATCAAGCCGGTTTGGAAGCAGGGGGGTCTGCCATCATTACCGTTGATCCTGATCAGCCTAGGGAGGCAGCCGAGAAGGTAATGGGTGGTTTGAAAGAAAAACAATTAGTTGAGATTAGTAGTAATTTGCCGAAGTGGGAAACAGCAGCAATGGCTTATGCTGATGCGATTAATGAACTATAGTGCAGGGTGCAGCGGGAGCATGTCACTACTTCAGAAAACTCTTAACAATTTTTAATATTATTTTTGAGGTGAGTTGGTTTATAATAAATTCCACTCCATCAAGCTAACTGTTTAGCACCTAGTAAAAGCCTTGGTAATTTCCGGCAAGATTCGGAAATTACCTAGCTAGGTTGCAGACCAAGGATTGATTTCCTACGTTGTTTTGGTCATGATACCTGGGAGTGACCTCCAGCTCCCAGCCCTATCGTCAACTATTAAGTCAAAGGCAAAATGTGTGGTTGACACGACAAGCCATTACAACATGGTCGAGGAAAACATTACCGAATCGAGACGCACTAAAAATGCAAAATTATGTATTTGTCATTGACACGAATAAACAACCGTTAAACCCCATATCCCCCAAGAAAGCGCGTCGATTATTGGACAAAGGTAAAGCGGCGGTTTTTAGAATGTATCCATTTACGATTATCCTCAAGACTGCGATCGCAAACCCGACTATCTCCCCTTGTCAGATCAAGATAGATCCAGGTAGCAAGGTGACTGGGTTTGCTCTAGTTCAAGACGACCAAGTTATTTGGGGAATGGAATTAGAACACAGGGGAGGATTGATCAAGAAAAAATTAGAATCTAGAAGCGCTGTTAGACGTGGGAGGCGTAATCGCAATACTCGTTACAGGAAGCCAAGATTTCTTAATCGTAAACGTCCAGAGGGTTGGATTGCTCCCAGCCTAGAACACAGGGTTTTGACTATTGAAACCTGGGTGAAGCGACTGATTAAGTTTTGTCCAATCAATGAGATCTGGGTTGAAAGAGTCAAGTTTGACACTCAAAAAATGCAGAATCATGAAATCAATGGAATCGAGTACCAACAAGGTGATTTGGCCGGATATGAGGTGAGGGAGTATTTACTTGAGAAGTGGGGAAGGGAGTGCGCCTATTGTGGCAAACAAAATATCCCTCTACAGATTGAGCACATTCACCCAAAATCTAAAGGTGGAAGCGATCGAGTTAACAACCTTTGTCTAGCTTGCGAAAAATGTAATCAACGAAAAGGCAATAGACCTATAGAGGAATTCCTAAAAAAGAAACCAGGCTTGCTGCAAAAAATCAAAAATAAGGCGAAACAACCATTATCAGATGCAGCAGCGGTGAATACAACTCGGAACAGAATAGTAAAGGTGCTCAAAGAAGTAAAACCAGTGGTTACTGGTACTGGCGCTCAGACCAAATACAACCGGACTAAGCTAGGACTGTCTAAACAGCATTGGATTGATGCAGCTTGTGTTGGAGATATTAAAACCTTGGTATTGAGAACCTCTCAACCACTACTAGTCACCTGCAAAGGACAAGGAGGCAGACAAAAAGCTGCACTCAATAAATATGGCTACCCCATTAGACATAACCCATTGAAACCCATCAAGGGTTGGTCTAGTGGTGATATAGCTAAAAACCTTTTAACGGGGGAGTTTGGGAGGGTTAATCCTAGAAGTAAAAGTAACTCCTTTAATTACACTGCTCCCGGAAAAAAAGCGATAAGCTTACACCTCAAGAATTTACTTAGAGTTCACAGAAAGGATGGCTATAGTTATGGATTTTGCTGATAAATGCCAGGAATTACCTGGAAATATTCTTCCTATCACATGCAGTAGAAGCGAAGCCGGTCAACCTGGATATCGCTCCAAATTACCCATGCATGGCTTACAAATGCTGAGCTTAACATTGGTATAGCACTACCCATTAAAGTTAGGACATTGATAAAATCTCAAACGCTAATGCACCTTAATAAGGGGGAATTCCTCTTGCCTTGCGCGTAGCGCTATATCAGCTATTAGCCGTAGGCCAGGCTAGGCCAACATTTGATGCCCTAAAGATAGTGCTACTAGATCGGTACTTTTGACTAAAATAAGCTCACGGCTGACGGCACCTCAAGTAGCGTGAGCTTTTAGCTCACGGCTGACGGCTGAATGCTTACGTGGTCATTACGATCAATTTAATTGATTTTAGTGCGATCGCTAAAACTGATCCCACGTATACTAGGCAAGTTTAGCTATAGCATTTTATCATAATAAATACTTATTGTCAATAAACTGGAAATATTTTTTAATAAACCCCGCCTCGTTGTGTTTATAAACCCACAGAATGTTTCAGACAGACATCCAGGGATAGGTGGTTGTAGCTGAAACCGATTTCTACCGTTGCGATGCTCCGAAAGAGCCGCTAAACGCGCATCGCACCAGTAGCAAAAACCAACATCCCAACTCAAGGGCGTACGCTAAGCAAAACTAAGCCCACGGATCAGGACATTCTTTCCTGATTTTTTACAAATATGAGATAAACCATTAGCAGCTGTGTATACCCGCACAGCTGATCGCACAGGTGCATCTTACTGATTACTAAATTACTATGTTGGACTTCTTTTTGATCGGCGACACCAAGTGGCTGTTTGAAACTGCCATGGACAACCCCGAATTGGCTCCGTCCGTGGTTGAACTGCTCTTCCTAGAAGAGATTAAGTACAACGTTCGTGACAGCTCAATCTTAAAACACGACTATCATCTGACAAATTTAAGACAAGTCTATGTTGACACTCTCCGGTCTAAAGACCCGGGGCAGGATAGTAGTTATCAATAGTGCTAAAATAATAAGTTGCACAATATATATAGCAATTCTCATAGTCATGAGCGACATTGCTTATCCTTTTAAGGCAGAAGGCACCCACCCCTAACCCCTCCCAGGAGGGGAATGGCAGAAGGCAGCAAGGCAAGAAGGTCTTAAGGCAATAAGTGCCAATCAAAAGTGTACCTCATAGCTATGAGAAACGCTAGAAATAGTAGCAGCTAAAGATTTAGCATTGCTGAATAGCTGTTAATAATCAATCTCAGTAAAAGTTAATGTAGGGTGGGCAGTGCTTGATACAGATCAGATCAGCTGACAAAGTCCGTTGCTAGGCACTGCCCACCATCGGTGTAGCCCCAATCGGAATCTGATCCGATTGGCCGTTGGCCACGCTACGCGATTGACCGTAGGTCACGCGGGGCGCGTTCGCACTTCCCAATTCCATTAAATTAAAACCAAAAAAAATAGCCGTAGAAATACTATCCACGGCTATTTCACTGCTGTAAACGCAATTGTCTTGTCTATCAGTTTCCGAATCAATCCGGATGTGATTCTACCCGAACAAACCGGAGCCTTTGACCAGGGGGGAAACCCCCCCAGAAATTTAACCTATTAACGCCAAGTCGAAGACTTGGTTGCAAAACTAATTACTTCCCCTGGAATGCCCGTCGGCTGCAAAGGGCTCCACTCGGAAACATCTGCATACCCCAGTGCATAAAGGCTGTAAATAGTATTAGTTACTGCTTCAGGAGAGCCCTTAATGTACTTAATACGTTTTTTCTTTGGGTTAGAATCCTCAGAATTATTGTCGTGATTCGGAATAAAGTCTGTAGACATGATTAAAAAAATCAATTTCGTTGACAATGATTATTGTAATGATTATGATATAGTTTGTCAAGGGTTTTGAAAAACTTTTTTTTGGGTAAGTAATTTTAGGATAAATTGTCAGCTATCAGCTTATGTAGGGTGGGCAGTGCTAAATAGATATCACCTAAAAAAGCCCCTTGCTAGACACTGCCCACCCTAGGGCGTGTTTTCAAAGTTTTCCGCAAGATTTAGATCCCCCCCAGCCCCCCTTAAAAAAGGGGGGAGCCATAGTCAAAGTCCCCCTTTTTTAAGGGAAACGGGGGATCTCCGAGGCAAGAAGACACACCCTACGATTAATCTACTTGCTCTTGTTGTGTTGCTGGATATCGACTAGGATTTTCTATTACCTTGTCATTAAGAAGTCCGCTAAACAGCCATGCCCCTAATCCTACAAATAAGGTCGCTATTATGCCGATCAGAGCAAGTTTATTGGAGAGATTCCATTTCTCCTCTGTGGGTGACCCATTGACAGTAGCTTGGATAGTATTGTGGTTAGACTCTTTACCTCCTGCTCCTATTACCGTACTTCCGTCCCTAACGTTGATTTCGTTTTTTTCAGACATAGTTTGACTCCCTGTCGTTTCAATATTATTATTATTAATAATAATAATATCAGCTTTGTTTAGCTGTCGATCTATATCCCGTTGTTCATCTTTATTGAACTTATTGCAACCTATATTATAATCAATAATTAAACTTGATACCTCAACTGTATTATAGGGAGGACTATCACATTGAATCGTATTCTGACCATAAGCAATACGCTCTCTTAATTTATCAAATTGATATAAATAAGGATTTTGACTGTTTTTACAAGTAGAACAATTACAGGGGATTAACTTACTACACTTCAATCGCTTATAAAAATCATGGATCTTATCTAGTTCGTTAGTAACAATAGTCAACAAGTCTCGTTTATGTCTACCAGTAACTCTAATTTTAATTTCTCGCTGTTCGTAATATTCAATTACTTCTGCTTTGGTGTTATCTTTGTTTAAGATAACCCCACTTCTCCAGACATATTGCTGCTGGTAAATCAACTTATGCATTTCCACAATAAACCGAGTTATAATACCTTTGGGCATGAAGTCATAGGTATAGCGGAGAATTAGATTGTCAGATTGATCCCAATCATACTCAGGTTGATTTAATGTTAGTAGTTGTGGCGCGATGTAGCTATCTTTACTCCCAGGGATTTGATAGCAAAGTTTAAAATTAATCATCAATTGTACCAGTTCATCCTGCATATCAGCATATTTTTCTTCCGACCAAATTTTTTCTAAATCAGCGCGGTTAAAGCAACCTCGATTGCGAATAACGTCATTGTTATCCAGGACTTTATAGACAGCATCAGTAGCCCATTCCGGTTTGAGAATCACCTTTTTCTTTAATAGAGAGTCATATTGAAAATGCAAACACACTCCCAGATCGTGTAGGTACCCGCTTAACTGTAATTTATCGTTGTCATTAGTAAACCCATTGTTTGAGCAGATCTGTAGATATTCCTCCCGACTGATGTGATTACGGCTATCTTCTTCTAAAGCTTCTCTGACTTGTTTCCATGTTCTAGGTAAAGCTACTTGTTTGATGTGGGGGAGGTTGCTAATATTAAATTTAATTTGGGTAAGAAGCTCCTCTAAACCTCGGTTAGTAGCTAGGTTGGTTGCTAGGGTTCCTTTCAAGTTGGTAAACCGTCCCCGTAAGGCGCACTCCTTTATTTCTATATGACGATTTTGTCTCTCATTCTTGATAATTAAAAGAGGACTGTTGTCGCTTAAGAGTTCTACTATATTAAGCCAGTAGTCGAAGTCTGTGTCTTCTTTACTGGTATCTGCTACTAGGGTGTAAAGAGAACGTTTGGTCAGGAAGAATTGATGAGTGGCGTGATAAATTTCTTGTCCCCCAAAGTCCCAGATATTAACCCGAAAGTCTCGACCGTCCTCCAGTGGAAATGTCCATTGGATAATGTCAATCCCTTCTGTAGATTTTTCGTTTTCCTGTAGTTGATAGTCTGGGTTTTCTATCTTTTTAGCTAGTGTTGTTTTTCCAGCACATCCTTCACCGACAATGAGGAGTTTTGCTTCATAGATATAATCTTCTCCTTCTTTCAGTTGTCGGAAATAATCTCTGATTGCTTCAATATCCTTTTCTGCAATTTCTATTGGTATATTTTCAAGGGGATTATCCCTTAAATCAAGCTTGGTTAAGTTAGATAGCTTGGTGATGGATTCTGGGACTGTTATTAATTGATTAAAGCTTAAATCAAGCTGGGTTAAAAGGATTAGCTGATTGATGGATTCTGGGATTTTTTTTAAGTTATTTGTCCTTAAATTAAGCTCGGTTAAGTTGGTAAGTTTTCCGATGGATTCTGGGACTATTGTTAATTGATTAAAGTGATTAAAGCTTAAATTAAGCTTGGTTAAGTTGGTAAGCTTTCCGATGGATTCTGGGACTGTTGTTAATTGATTTTTACTTAAATTAAGCTCGGTTAAGTTGGTAAGCTTTCCGATGGATTCTGGGACTATTGTTAATTGATTACCGCTTAAATTAAGCTTGGTTAAGTTGGTAAGCTTTCCGATGGATTCTGGGACTGTTGTTAATTGATTACCGCTTAAATTAAGCTCGGTTAAGTTGGTAAGCTTTCCGATGGATTCTGGGACTGTTTTTAATTGAGTACCGCTTAAATCCAATACTTCCAACTGTGATAAATTAAAAACTTCAGTTAGTATTTCAGTTACCTTAACATCATCGTAATACAAAAAATCACGGCTTAAATCTAACTGTTTAAGCTGCTTCTTTTTTGCTTCTCTTATTTTCTTAACAAGATGTTTTTGGACAGCCATTTTTATTAATTCTTAATTATAAATTATAGTGGTTTGAAATTAGGCGAGGTACATTTTTTAGGGAGTAGGGAGCAGGGAGCAGGGAGCAGGGAGCAGGGAGCAGGCAAGAGGCAAGAGGGAAAAAATCCTATGTACCTCATTAAACTAAAAACTGCTATACTTATGAAGTTCGTAGGGTGCGTTAGGGACGGGGGAGCCATGATTGTAGTGTTAGGATAATCTCTCCCGTAACGCACTATCTGGTCAAACGGCAAAAATGAGATGCACCCTTTCAATAATACCACATTTTAGCATATAACTAATGTCAGAAGTCACAATTAACTTACCTGAAGAGGTTTTTAGTGCCCGTCGCCTTCCCCCAGAAGAATTTGTGCAGGAAATGCGGCTTGCTGCTGCTATCTACTGGTATCAAAAGCGGGAAATCTCCATGGAAAAAGCAGCCTCCGTCGCAGGGTTAAACCGTAGGGACTTTCTGGCCGCCCTATCCCGCGAACAAATTGATGTCTTTGCTGTTGACTTTGACGATCTAGAGCGCGAGATGAACCGTGGCTGAACTTCCTGCTATCAACACCTGCTCACAGATAAAAAAGTTATAATTTGAGTCGAGTAGTAACTCACTAAAACGGGATTTATCTGTAGAGTAATGCTGAGAACAAAATGTTGGTATCAACTATAACTGCTTGGTTTTGTCCGATCACAATTTACTACTTATCAAGTTTAGACTTAACCTTAGACCAAACGGTAGAGTCAATCTCATCAGCTAATTCAGCCGCTACCTCTTCTGTGAGTTGACTGCGCTGGCTGATTGACTTGAATTCAAGATAGTTGAGGAGTTGGGTCAGTTGCTGATAATCAATTGCTGTCTTATCAATCTTGATGATGATCGTTTGGTCATCAACACTAAGATTGTAATAAGGATTGTTAGACATAAGTTATAAGTCAATACACTAGTATTGTAATATATTCTATATGCTATACCAAAGGGAACAGGGAACAGGGAACAGGGAGTAGGGAGTAGGGAGTAGGGAAAAGGGAACAAAAATTATCACAATTCATTTAGGATTGGTATATCTATAGCTATTTTTACTTTAATGAGGTACACACTTTTTTCCCTGTCACCTCTTCCCCTCCTGGGAGGGGTTAGGTTTGGGTTACTCTTCCCTGTTCCCTGTTCCCTGTTCCCTGTTCCCTAAAACCAGAAACTCTGTACCTCACCAAATTAAAAACCGCTATGTAACGATTCAAACCGCTAAGAATTGCTGAATCACATCCTGACTGAGTTCACTAGTCGCCCCGGATGCCACAATGCCACCCTTCTGCATGGCATAGTAGCGGTCAGCTTGTCGAACAAAATGTAGATGCTGCTCGACTAAGAGCACAGAAATCCCAGTGCTTTCAATAATCCGGCGCACAGCCGCTTCAATTTCCAAAATAATCGACGGTTGAATCCCTTCGGTGGGTTCGTCTAACACTAATAACTGAGGACGTCCCATTAATGCCCGTGCGATCGCTAATTGTTGCTGTTGTCCACCACTCAAGTCACCACCCATCCGGGACAACATTGATTTTAAGACTGGAAACAGCTCAAAGATAGTGTCTAGGATGTCGTCTTCAGCCTTTCTACCCCCTCGACGTGCTTCTAAACCCAGCAACAAATTCTCTTTCACCGTTACCCGAGGGATAATCTCCCGCCCTTGGGGAACATAGCCAATTCCTAATCTGGCTCGTTTATCGGTAGATAGTTTGTTCAGGGGTTGACCAGCAAAGGTAATGGTGCCAGTGCGGGGTTTCAGTAATCCCATAATCGTTTTGAGTAGAGTAGTTTTGCCCACACCATTCCGTCCAATCAGGCAAACCATTTGTCCTGCTGGTACATTCAAATCTACATTTCTGAGAATGTGGCTTTCACCGTAGTAGACATTTAAATTGGAAATTTTCAGCATAAGAGTTTTTTATAATTTAGAATTAAGAATTTAGAATTTAGAATTGGGAATTGGGAATCGGTAATCGGGAATTGGGAATCGGGAAGTTAGAAGTTAGAAGTTAGAAGTTAGAAGTTATAATCGGGAATTTAGAATTTAGAATTTAGAATTTAGAATCGGGAATCGGGAATCGGGAATCGGGAATCGGGAATTGGGAATCGGGAATCGCAAAAATCCCTATATAGTGGATTAACTATTGCTAGCATGCCTATTGCCTATTGCCTTAAATGCTATAGCGTTTCTAGGACTCATGAGGTATACAGGATTGTTTCACTCTTGCCTAATCCCTGCTCCCTGCTCCCTGCTCCCTGCTCCCTAAAACCTAGATATTTGTACCTCACAAGTCGTAAAATTGCTATATAGCACTTTACCCTTTACCCTTCTCCTACTTCTGCTTCCAAGCTTTTTACCACTTCTGCTGGCAGATCCAACAGCTTCACTAAGTTTTGGTAAGCCGCTGCTTCAGCATCGTTAATTTTTGGTTCGCTAGGTGTACGGGAACTTGATTTAATCACTTCATAAGCCAGCTTTACGATTAGTTTTCGTTCTTCAATACTTTCTATTTCACTAGTCAACTCTTCGATAGGAACATTAAGTGCTAAATAATTCTGTAACTCTTGTTGCAATTGTTGCTGTTGTTCTGCATCTGTCGCAAACACTTGGCTAAAGCGAGATATCATCACATCAACTTCTTCTCGTGCCAGATTACCATCAGACCAAGCCATAGCAGACACAATCCGTAGCATTTTCATTTGTTCCGCTGTAATCGATGGCTTTTGTCCTAAATACACTTCAATAACGCGGGGGTCATTTTGGACTTGATCCATTGTGCCTTCACACAACACTGAACCCTGATGTAACACGGTTACTTTACGAGCAATCTGGCGTACGAATTCCATATCGTGTTCAATCACAATAATGGAATGACTCTTAGCTAGAGCTAACAGCAAATCTCCGACATTTTCTGTCTCTTCATCCGTTAAACCAGCCACCGGTTCATCTACTAGTAATAAATCCGGAGACTGAGCCACTAACATCCCAATTTCTAACCGCTGTTTTTCGCCATGGGAGAGTAACTCGGCCAGTAAATTCGCTTTTTCCACTAACCCAATGGTTTGCAGCAAACCCGCTACTGTCCGTTTTTCCCCCGGTAATGTACGCCCAAACAGGGTGGAAAACACATTTTTATCACGATTGCAGGCTAAATCTAAATTTTCCCGAACCGTTAGATTTAGGTAGACTCGTGGTGTCTGAAATTTTCGACCAATCCCGAAGCGAGAGATTTGGTGTTCCGATAAGCCTCGCAAATCCTGCCCCTTAAACAACACCCGTCCCTCCGTTGGCTGTACTTTCCCAGTCACTACATCCAGAAACGTAGTTTTCCCAGCACCATTAGGACCAATCATCACTCGCAATTCCCCAGTATCCATACTAAAGTTAAACTGGTTAATTGCTTTGAAGCCGTCAAAACTTACAGTTAAGTTATCAATTTCAAGAATTTTTGAGTTCATTGTTTTTAGGGAATAGGGAGTAGGGAGTAGGGAGTAGGGAATCGGGAATCGGGAATCGGGAATCGGGAATCGGGAGTAGGGAATCGGGAATCGGGAATCGGGAATCGGGAAAAAATCCTGTGTACATCATTGTCTTGATGCAGTCGCGAATGGGGTAAATAACTAATGAATAATAACTAAGCTGTTGTGCATTTAAATGGGATATTGTTCAGTTATATAGCGTTTCTAGGATTTATGAGGTATGCTTCTCAACCTCAAAGTCCCCCTTGATAAGGGGGATTTAGGGGGATCCCTTTGTACCTCATGGCATAGAGAATTGCTATAAAACAAACCCTATCCCCCGACTCCCGACTCCCGACTCCCGACTCCCGACTCCCGACTCCCGACTCCCGACTCCCGACTCCCGATAATGAAGAGCGCTGTAAATCAAGACCAGTTTAACGACCAATCTCTTCTTTTTCCCGTTGGACTACTGGATCTTTTTCTAGGCTGGGGTAAGTTGTGATCACTGGTTTTTCGGTACCAAAAAGCGATCGCATTTGTTCAATTCCCTCGTCTCGCAACCAGCCGACAATACCATTAGGCAGTACTGTCACTACAATTAGGAACAGCGCGCCCTGGAAAAATAGCCAAACTTCAGGAAATTGCTCACTCAACAAGGTTTGAGCTAGTCTGACTAATAAAGTACCCAGAATTGCTCCCACTAGAGTTGCTCGTCCTCCCACAGCCACCCAAATCACCATCTCAATGGAAAACGCTACTTCCATATAGCTGGGGGTAACAATCCCTGATTGTACGGTATAAAGCGCCCCAGCCACTCCAGCGATTCCCCCAGAAACCGCAAATACCAGGACTTTGAATCCGGTAGGATCGTAGCCAGAGAAACGCACCCGATTCTCATCATCCCGTATGGCAATTAACAACCGACCAAAACGTCCACTGGTTAACCAACGGCACAATAAGTAGATCAGAACCACACACAGGATACTAATTTCGTAGAAAGCTAACTGAGCTTGTTTAGAACTTACTAACATTCCAAACAGGGTTTCTGTATCAGTTTTCAACCCATTAGTACCATTAATTAGCTTTTGCTGCCCATTGAAAAAATTGAATAAAACCAGCAGTGCGGCTTGGGTCAAAATCGAGAAATAAACCCCTTTAATCCGGTTACGAAATACCAGATAACCCAGCAATCCTGCCACGATACTGGGAATTAAAACAATAGCAATTAGGGTGAAAGGAAACGAATAAAATGGCTGCCAGAAGAATGGGAGTTCTTTCACTCCATAGAGGGTGAAGAATTCCGGTATTTCTCCTTCTGGTAATTGCAGTTTGAGGTGCATAGCAAAAGCATAGCCCCCCAACGCAAAAAATATACCATGTCCTAGACTCAGCAGTCCGGTATACCCCCAAATCAGGTCAATCCCAATCGCGACAATAGATAATGACAAAAAACGCCCCAACAGCTTGAGGCGAAAATCCGGCAAAATTGCTGGCATTAATAACGCGAAAACTAGAGCAATTGCTACGATTGCTACTATTTCTATGATTAACTTTCGTCGCCGCTGCTTTTTAATGGCTTGTGTTCTAGATACATACGTCATAATTTATGAAAATAGCAACTATAGCAGTTCTCAATTTAGTGAGGTACTTTAGCAAAGGGAGTAGGGAGTAGGGAGTAGGGAGTAGGGAGTAGGGAGTAGGGAGTAGGGAGTAGGGAGTAGGGAATCGGGGCAATACAATTGACTGTACCTCATAAGTACGAGAAACGCTATAATTCTGCCGTGCGTCCTTTTTGTGGGAATATTCCTGAAGGTCTCACTTGTAAAAAGGTAATAATTAAAGCGAAAACCATAACTTTTGCCATACTGGTGGTCGCAAAGAAGGTAAAGAAGTCCGTTACCGGTTTAAGGAACTCTACTGGCATCAACATAAAGGCTATGCTTCCCGAACCAATCAGATAGGTCAGTGTACCAATTGCTAGGGCGGCTATTATGCTTCCCAGTAAGTTTCCGACACCGCCAACCACCACCACCATAAAAGTATCGACGATATAATTTTGACCAGTATTGGGACCGACAGAACCTAGTAATGTAATCGCACAACCTGCTACACCAGCTAAACCAGAACCTAGGGCAAATGTTAACGCATCTACCGTTTGTGTTGGGATACCTAAGCAAGCACTCATATTGCGATTTTGGGTAACCGCTCGAATCCGTAATCCCCAACTGGAGCGATTTAAGAACCAGTAGGTTCCCAATAGACAAATAATCGTCAAAATAATGATAAAGATCCGGGCATAGGGCAATTGGAAGTTACCAATGGGAAATCCCCCTTGAAGCCATGCTGGTGGAGTCACGTCTACATTTCTGGCACTAAACCAAGGTCGAGTAATTGCCCGTTGACCGGTTTGTCCTAACAACACCCCAGTTACGATGGCAATTCCTAGAGATAAGAATACCATCAAAGCGATCGCCCAATTGCGAATTCTCTGCCAATCTAAACGACGGCTTAGAACCCACCTTGACCCAAAAAACAGCAGGCAAAATACCCCAATCCCAATCACCAATACCCAATTTACACTGCGGACAAACTGCCGCAATATCAAACTTACCCCCCAAGTAGCGAGAAGGGTTTCCAACGGTCGCCCATATAGATAACGAATCACCCCCCTCTCTAATACCAGTCCTACCAACGCTGCCACCAGAAAAGCTATGGGCAGGGCAAAAAATATATAGACATTAAACAACGAATCGCCCAAAAAGGCTTTAAAGGTATTTTGGACAACATAAGTTGTATAAGCGCCCAACATCATTAACTCGCCGTGAGCAAGATTAATCACGCCCATCAGTCCAAAGACAACCGCTAGTCCTAGGGCAGCAATCAGTAGCACTGAGCCAATACTAATCCCGTTAAAAATTCCTTCTAAAAGTGGCAGCACAATTTAATAATTAACTATGAATTATGAAGGATAAATGATGAATTATTGAGGATGAATTATGAATGGTGAAAACTACTTTATTTTTATGTTTTTGAAGTTTACATTAAGCACTCAACACTCAACTAACAAAACTCGATTTTAAATGCTAAGTAGTTTACTTCATAGGTCATAATTCATCCTTGATCACTTATGCTTTCTCCTTTTTGTACTTTCCTCCCTTATTGGGATCAGTCCAGTCACACCCATACCCTTTCGTTTCCGCTACATATTGATTCCAGGGGATGGGAGAAACTGGTTTAGGTGTGGATGAGACAATTTTGAACTGACCATCGGCTTGGATTTCACCAATGCGCACTGTCTTAGAGATGTGATGATTCGGATACATCTCTACTGGTCCTTCTGGTGCGCCAAATTTTTGACCGATAGCAGCTTTGCGCACAGGCTCTAGGTCAGTAGTTCCAGCTTGCTCTACCGCCTGCTTCCATAGGTAAACCATAATGTAAGCGGCTTCCATGGGGTCGTTGGTTACCCGGTCTTCGCCATACTCGGCTTTGAAGGCTTCCACAAACTGCTTATTATCGAGGCTATCGACAGATTGGAAGTAGTTCCAGGCGGCGTACTGACCAATTAGAAATTCTGGACCGATCTGCCGGACTTCCTCTTCTGCAATACTCACCGACATCGTGGGATATTTATCTGGAGTGAGTCCAGCACCCTTGAGTTGTTTGAAGAAAGCGACGTTACTATCCCCGTTGAGACTGTTAAAGATTACGCCACCATCTGGTAGTGCGGCTTTAATCTTAGAAATGATCGGGGTAACTTCTGTATTACCAAGGGGAAGGTAATCCTCGCCCACGGTCTCTCCACCCAGAGCTTTGAGTTGCTCCTTAATAATTGTGTTAGCGGTGCGAGGGAAAACATAATCCGAGCCCACTAAGAAAAACTTTTTGCCCTTGTTTTTCAGCAACCACTCTACTGCTGGCTCAATCTGCTGATTTGGTGCAGCACCTGTGTAGAAAATATTCTTGGAACATTCCTGCCCTTCGTACTGCACAGGATACCACAGCATATGGTCTTTGGATTCAAACACTGGTAGCACAGCCTTACGGCTAGCGGATGTCCAGCAACCAAAAATAGTAACGACTTGATCCTTATCAATCAGTTTGGCAGCTTTCTCAGCAAAGGTTGGCCAGTCAGACGCACCATCCTCAACAATAGGCACAATTTTCTTGCCTAATACTCCCCCGGCGTCATTAATCTCCTTGATAGCAAGCTTTTCAGCTTCCACCACAGTAGTCTCACTAATTGCCATGGTGCCAGTCAGGGAGTGGAGAATACCCACTTTGATCGTGTCTTCCCCACCAGCACTAGCCTCTGAAGGACCCGAGCTGTCTTCAGCGCAAGCCTTCAACAGAAGACTGGTTCCCAATGCCGCCGAGCTATAAAGCAGAAATTTACGTCGTCCTAATCCACTTACCATACTTTCGTACCATCCTCTACCAAATTTAGGTGTAGCCTCATTGAAAAAATTGCGAAGCTAGGGTGTGATATTAGACCTACGATGACAAGTAAACTGTTAAGTAGGATACAAACAAGCTAAATTTTCCAGCAGTTCATGAAAGATTGACATTTTTTAACATTTTTTTGGATCAGATCTACCCATGCTGAGCACTAAGTATTCACATTCTGTTAATCAACTCTTTACAGCCTGGATAAGCAAAACCTCCTTTACAAAAGCAAGAGAGAGCAAGCGAAGCCAGTACCTGTTACTATGGTTCAATAACTTCGAAAAAAGCATAGTTTTGCCTAAAAATAGCATGTTGAAGTCATTAGGCATCACCTATTCATGTTTTATTGCTCAACTTATAAACTTACTGTTGTCTTGTAACTCAGTGTACAGATTGACCATAAGGTTGATGTATTAATAAACACGCTTCGGCTCATCGGCTAACATTTGGCGAGATTTAAGCTTTGTCAGGGGAGAATTTCCAAGGATTTCACACTGGATGTCACCCTAACTCAGGGGCATCCAGAATCAGCTGGATCAATCAATTCCTAGCCAGTGCAAGCATTAGGCAGAAAGTTTTTGTTGGGTATGCACTCTCCATTGGTTTGGCAATTTTGGGAACAACGACTGGATTAGGGATTGGCCAGCATTACCAAAAGGCAGCACTGGCTGAACTCACTCGTTCCCAAAAACAAGAACATCTCCTGAAAAATTTACAAATCGCGATTTTAGACTTACGTTCCTATGCCTACTTAGGTGCGCTTGACCTTGGCGAATTAAATTCCCTAAAGGTGCGCGTTCGGGTCGCACCTCCTGTTGCTGTTCCCATGGAAGACCTACAGCTGGTTCAAGAGAAAATTGACCAAGCTCAGCAACTGCTGTTGGAAGCGGAAGAGTTTGTCACAGAGTTTGATACCTGTTCTCATACGAATACCAATCAGTTACTGGATTTAGTGAAGACCAACAGGATCATTATTGATGCCTACAAGACTCTGATTCAATCCCTGTTGTCGGAAATAGAGTCTGGAAACTTACCCTTAGGTGCGCTTAAACTTGCCCAAAGGCAACTGTTGGAACAGAACAATCCTGAATTAACCACTGCCCTAGAAAGCTTTTTTGAGAAGTCAGACCAGCTGATTAGAGCAGCTCAAGTCAAACAGACGCAAGCCTTGAGTGCCCTCAAGCGTGCTGAGCAGTGCTGCTTTGGGATCATCTACAGCAGTATGATCGCCTCAGTTGCGATCGCAATCCTATTAGCTATTCATACCAGTAATGCGATCGCACAGCGACTCAAAAGCCTGACTGAGATCACCGAACAGGTCAAACAGGAGTCTAACTTCACCCTGCAAGCACCAGTCACGACCCGAGATGAAGTGGGTGTCTTAGCGACTTCTCTCAATCAGCTGATTCACGGTATGGCTGACTACACCCACGAACTCCAGCAAACGGAAATCCAGCTGATTCAAAACGAAAAAATGTCCAGTTTGGGTACTATGGTGGCTGGTATTGCCCATGAAATGAACAATCCGATCAACTTTATCTACGGCAATCTGTTCTTTGCCAGTGATTATATTGAGGATTTACTCTCTCTGGTGGAACTCTATCAGCAGTATTATCCCAACCCTGACCCAGAGATTCAAAATCAGCTAGAAGAGATTGATCTGGAATTTTTGGCCCAAGACTTGCCTAAAATCATCGCTTCCATGAAAGGGGGAGCTGAGCGCATTCGTGAAATTGTGCTTTCGATGAGGAATTTTTCCCGATTGGATGAAGCCAAGATCAAACCGGTTAACATCCATGAAGGAATTGACAATACCCTCGTTCTGCTCAGCAACCGTCTCAAGCCAGGGATTGAGGTGATCAAGCAGTATGGGGATTTACCTTTGGTGGATTGCTACCCAGCTCAACTGAATCAGGTATTTATGAGTATCTTGGAAAATGCCCTTGATGCTATAGAACACAAGAGTGTCGAATCTTGCCCATCCCCAGTCTTCACCATTCGGATTCAAACTGAGCTAGTTGACCAAAACTGGGTAGTTATCCGAATCGCTGACAATGGCCCTGGGATTGCCGCAGCAATTAAAGACCGGATCTTTGACCCATTTTTCACTACCAAAGACCCAGGTAAGGGAACTGGCTTGGGACTGGCCATTAGCTACCAAATTATTACCCACCATCGGGGGAAAATTGAGGTGGCTTCAGAACCAGCTCAGGGAGCCGAGTTTGTCATTAGTTTGCCAATATAGTTGTGCCTAGGTGCTGACAGAGTACTGTCACGAGTCAACTATATAAGTAATATTTTGTATCAAAGACTACAAACACCTGGTCAGAGCTTTGTTACTTTCATCCATTAGACTGATGACAGGTGTGAGTGAGAACAATGAATAAACAATTACGCTCGATGTTACTGATGAGTCCATTGATGTTGGTATCCCAATGGGCAGCATCTGAGGTTGCGATCGCACAAGAGGTTTCAGAAATCATTGATTCAGTAAACCGGTCGCAAATGCCTGCACAATCAAAGCAGGTGTCGGTTGATAAACTCATCAAACAGAGTAAACAAGAGTCAGCTTCCATGGGTCAAGTCACCAGTGTTTCCCAACTGCGTGATGTATCTCCTGGAGACTGGGCTTATGAAGCACTACGCAGTTTGGTAGAGCGCTACGGTTGTATTGCAGGATACCCCAATCGCACGTTTCGTGGGAATCGGGCAACAACCCGGTATGAATTTGCCGCTGGTTTAAATGCTTGCTTGAACCAAATTGAGCGTTTAATTGCTGCGTCTACCGCTGATTTTATCACTCGTGAAGACTTAGAAACCCTGCAACGGCTGATTCAGGAGTTTGAATCAGAATTGGCTACTCTCGGTGCACGAGTCGATAACTTAGAAGGACGGGTGGCATTTTTAGAAGACCATCAGTTTTCTACCACCACCAAGCTAGAAGGGGAAGTGGTCTTCTCTATTGCCAACGCCTTTGGTGAAGACAGTGACAACCAAGTCGTGTTCCAAGACCGGGTACGTTTAGCGTTTGTCTCCAGTTTCACCGGTAAAGATGCGCTCTACACCCGTCTGGATGCCGGTAATGCAGCTACCTTTGATGGCACAGACCAAGGTGCCTTTACTTACAGCTTTGACAGCGGCAACGATCTGGGTATTGGTTGGCTAGCCTACTACTTCCCGATTGGGGATAATATTGATGTTTATCTGCCAGCTGCGTTTCCCCTTTGGCAAGATTTCGTCCCCACCATCAGCCCCTACCTGGATGACTTCACTGGTGCTAGTGGTGTTCTTTCCAGCTATGCTGAATCTAGCCCCATCTATAAAATTGGTTTAGGCGCAGGTGGTGGACTAGGCATCAACTTTAGCCTCGCCGATGCGGTAGTATTGAGTGCAGGTTACTTTGGTGGCAATTCCTTTGACCCCTCTGAAGGTCAGGGTTTATTCAATGGTGAGTTTTCTGCCTTAGGTCAGCTGACATTTTCCCCTAGCGACAGCTTCCAGTTAGCCTTCACCTACGTTCGTGCCTACTTCAATGACTTTGATGATGGCAACGCTATCTTTGATACAGGTGTCGGAACTGAAAACGCCAGGGCACCCTTTGGTGATGGAGCAGATGTCACTGCCAACACTAACTCCTACGGCGTAGAAGCCTCTTTTCGATTCTCTCCCAATTTAGTAATTAATGCCTATGGTGGCTACACCGATGCTGAACAAGCTTCTGGTGGCAATGGTGATGCTGAGATTTGGTACTACGGTCTAGGACTAGCATTACCAGACTTTGGCAAAGAAGGTAACTTACTTGGTATAATCGCTGGTTCTGAGCCTTATGTTGGTGGTGATGATGATACCGCCATTCATGTTGAAGGCTTCTACAAGTATCAGGTAAATGATAATATCTCGATTACTCCCGGATTAATCTGGATTGCTGCTCCATTTGGAGACAGTGATAACGAGGATGTCGTGATTGGTGCTTTGAGAACTACATTCAAATTCTAAGACCTAATCCCAAGTCCGGTTAATTACTTATAATACGGTAGAGCTCATGGCTGTGACTTTAAAATTGAAAATTGACAATTAAAAATTGAAAATTGTTAACTTTAAAGTCACGAAAAGCCAAAAATTATAAGAACTTAACCGGGCTCGGGATCAGCACATTATTGAGAGGTTTTAAGATTTTTTTCAGTTTGTTTAAGGTTGTTTAAGCCGCTTCAGCTAGCTAAAGATTTTCGCTATTGTGTGGATGAAATCGATTACTACTCCAGTCCCCCAGATATGTGGATAGCATTGCTGACGCTAGTAATGATTTAGAAATTGCTGTCAAAGCTTTATCTTATCGAATTATTTATTATTAATTTGCTTCAATTATTGTGACTAATAAGGGAGTGAGCGCTCACTGTCTAAGAAATTGCGATCGCTTCAAAGTCCTCTATGCAGAATCTTGGTCATTTGTCAATCAATACCGGGTATTAAGCTTTTTTAAGATTTTTGTTGTTGCTGTTTAAGCTGCTTACCCTTGGTTCTACTATAAATGAATCACTTAAATCCAGATATCCTTTTCACCCTAATCCCCACCAAGCCGACTTGGCTGGTGTAGCCATCCCTGATCATGCTTAGGGGAAAAGGATAAGTTCGTAGCAACATGATCACAATAAAAAAACCGAGCCAGCAATTAATGTTGGATCAACTTAACAAAAGTCAACGAATTACCGATATCAATTCTGACATAACTTCCCAATCGAAAAGCTGGAAACAGCTCAGCTGGTTAGATCATAAGCTAACCCAGACTAACCTGGTCTGGCGGTTGTGGGTTATTTTGATGATAGTAGTTACTCATCGCTTAAGCAATCCTAGACAATTCCAATCCTAAGGCTGAACAACTTTTCGGAAGCTTCTAGCCTAGACCACTGATTTAAAAAAATATCAATTTTAGTCCTGGCGAGTTGTTACCTTTCCAGGATTGGCTGGTAACTCTATAACTATAGCTCCAGTCGATTTGTTAGTTAACCGGTGCTCATGCTCTAACCAACATAATTTTATTAATGTGAACTATACAGCAGTTTAGTGGCACAATGATGGCTATATATCAAGACCGGGAAGCCTTTATCCCTTACCGTCGAACCGATCTGATCGAACTTTGTCTTCAAGATGGAAAACTTGACCCTACCAACTCCCAGAAGTTTCGGGATTTTTGTGAAATTCTGTCAGCCTATTATCATTTTCAGTTCCATCAAACCCTGGAGAATTTAAAGGATAACTTTGCTCCTTTTAATCCTGATGCTGATACCAAGTCGATCAAGGAATTGACTCCAAATCAGAAGAGTCAGATGGAAACTAAATTGATATCGACATTAACAACTCTCCTGAAAAGTGCCAATTACTTTCCCTTACCGAAAAATCTCCTACAACAGGCTGTGTCAGAACACTCCTTGATTGAACTAAAGACTGATATAGATTTTGATGACTTTGAGGACATGGTTTGCTATGGTAGAGGAGATAAATCTAAAATTTATTTTTTGAAAAAACTTTTAAAGCCAAGTGAACAAAAAATTGAAATCTATGAACGAGTAGTTTTATTGATTAAATTTAAAGATAAAAATTATTTTGAATCAAAAAAATCAAAAAAACTCAAAACTCAAAACTTTGTACCCGGTAAAATGTATGTTTATCTCTATGGCAATATTCCCAAATTTGATCTAGAATTCTTATTTCCAAATGTTAAAATAGGAATGACCTGGAAAGACCGCCTATTATTTGGTTTACCTGCCATTGGAGCTGCCATTCCTCTTTTGGTCAAAGTTCTTCCCCAACTTATCTTTATCTTGGGGATAATTTTGTTCGCTATGGGAGTGGAAAGCTTCAGAATTGACCAGGAAAAATCCCATGATATTATGGCTGTACTGCTCACTACTTTATCTGTGGTGATCGCCTTCGGGGGATTTGCCTTTAAGCAGTACAAAAGTTATCAAAATAAGCAGATTAAATTTCAAAAAAGTGTTACCGAGACCCTTTTATTCAAAAATTTAGCCATTAATGCTGGTGTGTTTAAGTCTTTGATTGATGACGCTGAAGAGGAAGAATGTAAGGAGATTATTCTAGTTTATTATCACTTATTAACTAGTCAAAAGCTGCTTAACACTAAAGAGTTGGATGACCAAATTGAAGCATGGATGGATGATAAATTTGACACCAAAATTGACTTTGATATCAATAATTGCCTGCGTAACCTGGAAGAGATACAGGGCAAAATTGATAAGGATAACCTAGAACAAGGGACTAGATGTCCAATCCCTCTGCTGACCTATGATCACCAAGGTCGTTGTCAAGTGTTACCTCTACAGGAGGCTAAAACCTTGATCGATTATGTTTGGGATAATGCATTTGGTTAACCATTTTTAGTCTCCTCTAAGATTAATGGTTCATGGTTCATGGCAACTGTACTAATGAACCATGGAAAATGAATCATGGATAATGAAGCAGCCCACAACCCCCATAATCAGTTTGGAACACCAACCGATGGTCTAGCTCAACACATAGACAAGTTTCACGTCTGAAGGTGCCACATTGGCAGGCTGCTGACTGTCTGGTTGTGTTAGGTTTGCAATTAGGTGAAGCAATAAAGTGAGCATGGCGGCTTGAATTAGTCTTTTGAACATGAGTGTTCTCCTGAATCCCGATTGGCTGGCAGTAATTTTTCTCTCTTGAATATCTACACATGCCCAATCTACGACTCCGGTAAAAAACTTGCCAGGTGTAAAATTTAGGTAAAATTAGGGAAAAGGTTAAGGAATTAAGTTTTATCACTCTCCTAGCTGTCTTTCCAATTCTTGCCGCAGACGAAAAACAATAGTGTCTGGCTCCACCCGGTCTAGAATTTCTTTAATGACGGTACTTGCTCCTAGTGGTCCGAAAGAGCAACCTTGTTCGAGATAAACCTGTGCCGCTTGACCAACAGCATAAGCCCCATAACCCGCAATTCCAGCTTGGGTAATTGCTGCCCCAGCAAAGGCACCCAAGCCACTCGGACCGATAACTACTGATGCACTCTTACCTACACCAAAAAGCACACTGGTACCCAGTTCACCTAGCAGTAAGCCTCCAGAACTGATCAAAATCTTTTGCCATAGCTTACCTGCTTCATAGCTAGTCATGGGTAGACCATACAGCCGCGCTAGAGAACGAATCATCACCAAGTCAGTCACAGTACCCCCTAAAACATCTAAAATTCCAATCGGATTGAGGGCGACTGCTAGTGCTTTGTACTTGGCAAACTGCCAGATTAAGTCTTCTGCTTCCGTTTTGTGTAACTCAATGGCTTTTTTGCCAATAGTATTCTGAGCATTGCGGGCTTGAAATAGAGCGTTGAGGGCTAAAAGTGATCGCCCTTCTCGGTTAAGTAGACTGAAAATTTTCTGTTTAAGCTGATCCACATTCGGAGGTGGAGTTTCCCATTCATAAGTCACTCTACCATCAGGCCACTCTACCCGTACTTCCATAGAAGCTGGTTCTGCTGCCACTAGGACAATCTCATCCGCTGACAACATCTTTTGTAAACGCCGATCCTTGGGACTACCGGTACCCAGTTGTTGCAACTGTTGATAAATTGCCTCCCGGTCTTGTTCTGGATAGAGGTCAATTTTGTTAAATACCAAGATTAGAGGCTTTTGGCTTTGCCGCAGTTCACAAAGAGCTTGATATTCAGTGCGAGTGATATCACCAGCCACCACAAATAAAATTAAATCGGCTTGGGATACCACCTCCCGCGCCATCTGCGCCTTGACTTCCCCATGGATTTCGTCCAATCCTGGCGTATCAATCAACTCCAAGAGGACTTCACTGTCGGACCTAGGTGTCCACTGTACTGACTTCGGCCATTGAGTGACACCGTGAATCGGACCAGTTTTAAGAATTTTTTGTCCCACCAAAGCATTAATTACCGCTGACTTACCACGACTAACCAAACCAAAAGCGGCAATGCGAATCAATCCTTGGTCAAGTTTGTCTAGGCTAGACTGCAAAACCTCTAATTCAGTTTGCAGCAAGGCTTGCATTTCCACATCAGCAGGATTCCCCTGGGAGCTATGAAAATTGCTGTACCAGGACAAGGCTTGCTGTAAACTGGCACGAGTGCGGTTGAAAAGATTTTTCTGCTGGTTATTGGTGCCATAGGATGTCTGATTACCAGCAGCTGGTTTAGATTGGGAAGAGCGAGGATAACTCAAGGTTAAATAGGGAAAGACGAGTTACAGTTACTATTTTGACCTAACCGTTGATGAGAAAATACCCATTATCCGATCGCAATTACCTGATACCAAGTTGCAGTCAAAGAATAAACAAAAAGGAATTGGGAAGAGCGGAAAATTCCCCCAAGTCCTCCTGATCCCATAGGTAAATTAAACGTCAGAAACGCAACTTGCTATAAGCCTGTAGACTAATGTGGGATTGGCGCAGGCTGATTGATGGAGGTAACTATGAGTGATCTGAATAAATCTAAACAACAGCTGATTCAGGAATTGAAAGCACTGCGCCGACAAGTGGATCAACTTAAAGCTACACGAATTGTCTTCAGTGCTCAACATCAGCTATTTAAAACCTATGGCACCATAATGCAAACAGCCTCTGGCTCCCTGATGCTTAGAGCTTTGTTACAAGATATACTCCACGTTGCTGGTCGCCTCACTAAGGCAGAGGAGAGTAGCCTGTTTTTACTCAATACTGATGGTGTGGTCACTGAGAGTATTCTAGCTCGCGGTGCAACCCTCCCACGATATAAAAAGCAGATCATTGGTCAGGTTCTAGACCAAGGTTTAGCTGGTTGGGTTAGCCGCCATCGCCAAGTTGGGGTGATCACGGACACTATGGATGATCAGCGCTGGCTTACCTTACCTGATCAGCCCTATCAAGTACGCTCAGTATTAGCTGTACCTATTCTCAGGGGCAAGAGGTTATTAGGCATTATCACCCTAATGCATTCCCAGCCGGGACACTTTGGTGCTAAATCTGCCCGTTTAATGGAAATGACTGCTGAGTCCATGGCTTTGATCGTAGAGAATGCTCAACTCCACAGTCAACAACAACAGCTAGGACAACAGTCTCCTCAGAACTATCAAGTTTTATCCCCACCCAATCAGCTCACTGATAGTTCAGATAATTTTTCTTCCCTGGGAATTTACATAATTTATAGTAAAGGGAATTTTCTCTATGTTAATCCCAAAATGGCAGAAATTTTTGGCTATTCCTTTGGTGAACTGATTTCTCGGCAATCTTTACTACAAGTGGTGGCAGAAGACAAGCGTAAATTTGTGGATGAGCGAATAACTCATTGTCTTCAGGGTCAGGGTAAAAATCTCTACTTTACCTTTCCTGGTCAGTGTAAAGATGGCAGCAAGATTGACGTAGAAATTTATGGATCCCGAACTAAATTATACGGTAAGTTAGTTATCATTGGAGCTTTGCGAATACTTAATAATTTAAGGGGTTAGGCTCTATTTTATCAGCTATAGTGTGTTGGATAGACTGATACTATTGCCGTGATTTATAATCACCGCCAGGTTTTAAAAATTAGGTTCTTCAGTACCTGCTATGCGCTCATTTCAAGTTAAAAAACTCATAAAGCTTACTATACAAAGGTTTTGATGCTATTTAATTAACAAAATTTTCTAAATACTGTCTCTTTCCACTGCTCCCTGCTCCCTGCTCCCTGCTCCCTTTGCCAAAGTGTTAATTTAGCATAACAAGTACGGAAGAGCCAAAAATTATTGATAGTGTGTCTAATTCTTCGATAGTTTACGGCTGATTCGCTTAATATTTCTGGAACGGCTAGCAATGGTTGCTGTACCTTTACCGATTTGTACAAATACTTTACCAGAGAAAAGATTACTGAGGGCTGGGCGTTGGTAAACTACAAACTCATCTAGCTTTGATGTTTCCTCAAACCCCATCTCGGTCAGAGCATCCTGGAGAGCAGCGCTAAAAACTTTCTTACTCTTGAATTCTAGGGATACTGTAACGGTTCGATTGAAGTAGGTACCTAATAAACCACCGATTAAGCCAAAAATTACACCGACACTATAGGGCATCCCTGTCACCAGACTTAGCCTCAAAACTTGCGATGAAAAGACAGTGGTAATTAGGGTTGTGCAGGTGAAGTAGTACAAAAATGTTATTAATAAACCAGGACCAAGCTGCATAGAAATTTCCTTTGATATTATAACTATACATTTGCCATCAGTTTAAGACATTTTGAATCTGTTTCAACTGTTTTTTCCTTTAGCGATCGCGCTCTGCTGCCCATCTCTATCTTCCCAGAGAGGTAAATCTCAGTCTCTATCCAGGGATGGATGATAAAATTCTTGGGGTAGTAGTAGGAGTAACATACCTTCGTCTAGCTGATCAAATGCTTCACAGGGGTTGATCAGGTTAGCGTTCGCGTAGCGTGGCCATAGGCCAATCGCTTTTAGCGGAAGCTTTGCTTCATCGCGTGTAGAAGGGAAATCCACCAGGGAGGTACTGCCCCTCCTACCACTGCGTTATCAGCACAGTGCCTCGCTTTTCGGCTTCTGGTGGTTAGAGGAAGATGGAGGACTCGAACCCCTACAACATCGCTGCCATACCACGGTTTTCAAGACCGATTGCCGTCCACTCGGCGGCATCTTCCTTAAGGTGCGCTTTCCGTGATGGCGAACGCGCCCCGCGTGACCTACGGTCAAGGGATTGCTCGCCATCACGGGTCGCACCTAAGGGTGTCTGACGGGACTTGAACCCGTTATGACTGGTTCCACAAACCAGCGCCGCGACCACTTTGGCTTCAGACACCACGTTGTTTAAAACAATACAAATTCCTAATTATTTAGTCCTAATTACAGCGTTTTTCATAATGATGAGGTATACAGGTTTTTTTCCCTGTTCCCTGTTCCCTGTTCCCTGTTCCCTGTTCCCTGCTCCCTGCTCCCTGCTCCCTTTTTCTATCAATCCTCTGTTCACAACTCAAAGAAAAATGCTATCGTTAGCATCAAGTTGCTTGTCACGCAATATTGCTCTGACTGTCATTAAAATCTCTCCCAGTTTATTTTTCCCACTACCATCAGCACCACAACCCCAGTAATAATCTATGGGTGAATTCTCAACAATTACCTGATCACCTGTAGCAAGTAGTAACTGGCGAAGATCACCATGGGTTTCAAATTTTTGTAACACTCCTCGCTGCATAATCTCATCTTTGACTTTTTCCCAATCATCACGAAGAGGATGAGAGCGATTGGCCGTAGGCCACGCTACGCGAACGCGTCCCATTTTTGCTGCTTCCTTTGGTGTTTTTGCCTCACGGATTTTGTCATACCAAGAGGAATCAGTGGTCACAAATTTTTGGGCTTGGAAGAAATGCTCACTAGTCACCCACCACAATTTATCTAGCTCAAAGCCATGTCGGGAGAAGTTGGAAAAACAACCATAGGGTTTTTGGCGAGTACCGTAAAAATAGATTGTCATAATCGTGGCGTTGCTGAATTAAGGAATGAATGCGCGATCATTTGGTTTTATTAAAGCCCCCTAAATCCCCCAATTCTGGGGGACTTTGATAGTTTTGTTACCCCCAGAATTGGGGGGCTAGGGGGGCAAAACCATACGCATAATCAGCAACGCCATAATCGTTGCTGAATAATGAGAATGCTGACCACTCAGCCAGGTGGAAACCTCAAGGTTTTATGGAACCTACAACCATAGTCCCTGGATTTTATCGATGGTTGACCTTTATGGTTTGAAGGTTGATCAGCTAAGGTTTGATGATTGAGGTTTAAGGGTTAACCGTTAACCTTTGACCTTTAAATTTAGAAAGAAAAAACCATAAATTTAGAGATTTTCGAGTGACCAACACGTCTCACCATTTTAATCGGGAATTTCGATCATTGTCCTGGCATTGCTGATCGAGAGTACTCGATCAACTGTTGACTTGAACTGTTCAATAAAGGTTTGTCGTCTCTCAAGTTCTTCAGCCAGGTTAGTGGGATCGAGTAGTTCAACCCCTTCTCTAGCTAGAAAGCTATCTGCCAAGGATTGATACTTCTGTGAACCAACGGATGCATTCTGTCCTAGCACTTCCAGAGCTAGTTTATCAAGTCTTTCTTTGACTCGTGCTTGTGCCATCTTATAGTGATTCAGGGTTTTAGTATATGCTGACTGCATAGTACCGATAACTGCTTCATAATACCTGATAAACATCTTCATCTCAATGGCTTCTGCCACAGTCATCTCTTGGTCAGCAACCGTAACCATTGTAGAAGCATTGGATAAGACAATTACTCTCTTGATCGTCCGTCGTCTGGCAATCAGAGCATCCACTTTTTGCAAAGCCGCTTTAGCTTTTATCTCATAATCTTCTCGTGATTTGAAGCCTGTTGGCACTTGACCGACTTCAACCACAGAAATTAAGGTGTTGTTGTCCAAAGCTGCTCTGGCTGAGTCAATGCGCTTTTCCAGCAAGGTCAACTCTGCTAGAGCATCTGTGACAGTCATAGTTGTCATTTTACCCTCCTTATCTCTTCATTGGTATCTCCTAGCTAATCACTTGTAAACCCTGCTGTTATTTAACTTATTAGGTAAACATAGTATTTATATAAAAAGGGAACAGGGAACAGGGAACAGGGAACAGGGAACAGTAGTAAAGAGCTCTTTTTTTTAAATTATGAACAATTAGCAAGATTGTTCAGGTTCTATTGATAACTATTAAAATCAGGTAAATCGTTACTTTTTATTGGTTGTTTGTTACTTGAAAAATTTAAATTTACGAACTCCTTTAAATGATAAGTATTCAAGCAGAGATGATAAGCTGATGTGCATTTAAATTGGTTATTCCCCGTTCCCTATTCCCTGATCCGAAGTTCCCTTTGAACAATTTAGGTATCCCAATCTAAATGCTGAACAGCTTATGACATCATGCCTGCAAATTGGTGGCAGGGGTGAGAATTGCACTCACTGATTTCCAGGGTATGAACCTGGCGAGCCTACTCTTGCTCCATCCCTGCGATACCCCTGACTGGATTTGAACCAGCAACACCTAGGTTCTAAGCCTAGAGCCTCTGCCAATTGGGCTACAGGGGTTTGGATCCGAGGGGCAGAATTTGCGCTTATGACCAATTGACTGTTGGTCAACTGGACTAAACCAAACTGCGCCACATCTGGATAATTGGTACTCCCGACAGGATTTGAACCTGTAAAAAAACTAGAATCTCGGTCTAGTGCGTCTACCAATTCCGCCACGGGAGCGTATACCCCTGGCAGGATTTGAACCTGCAAAACACTCGTTCTGGGGGAGTGATGTCTACCAATTGCATCACAGGGGTAAAGTCGGGGTGACAGGATTTGAACCTGCGACATCTTGCTCCCAAAGCAAGCGCGCTACCAAACTGCGCTACACCCCGTTGGTACTCCTGGTGGGAGTCGAACCCACAACTGACCGTTTTTAAAACGGTCGCCTCTGCCAATTGGGCTACAGGAGCATATTTGATACCAAGTTGCTATCAAAATTGATTTGGGTTAAAGGTTAAAGGTTAAAGGTTGAAGGTTAACCTTCAACCAGTTAACCTTCAACCGGTTAACCTTCAACAATAGAATGCCGGAGTTGGACTCGAACCAACTTCTCCGTGATTCAGAGTCACGGCGACTTGCCAATCGTCCATCCGGCATTTAGCACTTGCAATAGCAAGTGACAGTCCCCCAAGGTCGGCATCGAACCGACGACCTCTCGCTTTTCAGGCGAGCGCTCTACCCAACTGAGCTACCGGGGGATACAAAGGATAAAAATGAAACCCCTCCTGACTGCCCTGGCAGGGATCGAACCCGCGACCATCGAGTTAACAGCTCGCTGCTCTTCCAACTGAGCTACAGGGCATTCATCGTGCCGACGGGGATCGAACCCGCAATCACCTGCTTGAAAGGCAGGTGGCTTAACCAAATTTGCCTACGGCACGGCAAATAGCGCGGAGACTGAGATTTGAACTCAGATCAACGGTTTTGGAGACCGTCATGTTGCCAGTTACACCATCTCCGTAGGTCGCAGCGGCGGGACTCGAACCCGCACTCTCCTGGTTATGAGCCAGGTGCTCTACCTTTGAGCTACGCTGCTAGGTCACTAATTGGAGTCACTGATTGGAGCAGGATTTGCACCTGCAACCGATAAAAGCGACTGCAAAGAGCGAGGCTGACGGGAATCGAACCCGCGACTTCCTGTTCGACAGACAGGCGCTCTGACCATCTGAGCTACAGCCCCAGGACTTGAACAGTTTATCCGTTCGACTTTAGATAAATCTCTGGGTTTACTCTGTGGGGAATCAACCCAAGGGTCCATCCCCACGTGATGAGCAAACACAGTTATATCCAAACATGAATCAAAAGGTATGTTACATATTTAGTTGTCAAGGTTCCGTGTAAGCTTTTGGATTCGAGCTTTTTGACTCTTTCCTCTGCGCTATGTTTTTATGCTACAACAATACTACAAGCGGTGTCAAGGGTTTGGGCAAACTTTTTTTGGAAATTTTTAGGAGTTATGTGGATAGCCCCAGAAAACAATATATGTAGTGTTTTTATATAAAACTAAACACTATATGTATATTTAGGGGGGGTAAGTCCTAATTGCCAGAGGGGCAAGGGATGGTTTAACGGATGTAATGGATGACAGGATCGAGCAGATCTCGATCAGGAGAAACTTGTTAATAAGTTGTTCCTAGTCCCCCTTCCCCCTCTTCGGTCTCTTCTTCAATCCTCAAAGAGCGTGGGATGCCGATTAGGTATGATGTACAGACAGTGCACTATGGCAATGAATAACAAGCAAGAATGCATTTAGATCCCCTAGTCCCTAATTCTTTGTTGAATCTTTTGCAACTGGCTAGTCCCGTACTACCAGTGGGTGCTTACGGCTATTCTGAGGGTTTGGAAACATTAGTTGATATTGGTGTGATTCACAACCAGGCTACTCTGGACCAGTGGCTAGAGCATCAACTGCGCTATGGAGCCATTCGATTAGAAGCTTATGTTATAGTCCGAGCTTACGAAAGTTATGGCAAAGGGGATTTAGAGGGTTTGAACTACTGGAATGCTTGGGTAAGTGCTGCTAAGGAAACTTCTGAATTGCGATCGCAAAGTTGGCAGATGGGTAACTCGTTGATACGGTTACTGCTCGATTTGCACCCATCCACTGAAACTATTGTCCAGACGACCGATGTAACCTCTCAAGAAAATCTAATCTCTCTACACGATGTAGCATCAGCTGTGGGTCAACCCTGTAATTATGCGATCGCGTTTGGGATTGGGGCTGCTCACTGGCAGATTGACATTACAGCTACAGTCTTAGGTTACTTACATAGCTGGGCATCTAATGTCATCGGTGCTGGGGTCAAATTGATTCCCCTTGGTCAAACCGTTGGTCAACAGCTACTGCTAGCACTCAACCATAGACTTACTCTGACAACCGAAGATGTTTTAACTTTGGCGGATGAAAAATTAAGTAGTTGTGGCTGGGGATTAGCCCTGGCAAGTATGGCTCACGAAACTCAGTACACACGATTATTTCGCAGTTAATTCTTTTGAAAATAAATAATCCTTTTTTTAAAGACTTAATAAAGTTAGCTAGATTTTGTTGCTGATGTTACTGAGAGATGCTAGATTTTCTAGTTAGCAAAGTATACTACGACAATTAGCGTATCTTAAGACTTATATCCTAGTTATGATTAAGGCAGAATAAATAAAGTTAAGTTTAATTAATTTTATTTAAAAAACAACCTTAATGAAGCTAAAATTTATCAAGGTCAGCTACTAATTTACCTTCAGTTTGGCTAACAGAGTTTTGCTTATGGTTAGTGAAACTCGATAATGGTGCATCTCCACAACCCTGGCTTGACTTGTCTGCTAACATTACCAGTTTGGTGCATTTCTACAAAACCAGGACTTAGGCAAAACTGGGCGACAAACCATATAATTTGTTACAAATAGAGTTGCTGCGTAAGTTCTGAAAACTATACACAATATCAGGATTCACAATATTATAATTCACAATATTACCTATTAGGTTTCTAGGGTTGTAGGGATTAATTAAAACAGTAAATATTGACAACATCGGTGCTAATATAGGTGCTATAAAAATAGTAATATTACTTGTTAAAGATTAATTTTTAATTGTTAGTTAATAGTTACTAATTTTGCTATATATCAATAGAGACACCAATGACTACTCACAAAGTATTGACCACCGACAAACTGGCACAACAGATTCAAGCTTGCGCAAAGGCGCAATTGACTGGTCGGTTGGAGATTGAAGATCCCCAAGGTCAGCAGTGGACTCTTTTTTTCCACTTCGGTCGTTTGAGTGGCGGTGCTAGTAAAATGCATCCCATTCGTCGTTGGTGTCGGCAGTTGTCTGTACACTGCCCAGAACTATCAGCTGATCCTGTGTGTCAGGGGTCACCGGCTCAGCCGGTGTATTGGGATTACAAATCTCTAGCAGAACTAGTCAGAGAGGGGAAAGTACCGCTCAGACAGATGAGGTCAGTTGTTGCTGGCAACTGTACGGAAATACTCTTCGATATCATCCAACGGCAGGAACAACTCCGCTGTGGTTCATCAGAGCAACTAACTTACAGGCAGATTCCTCAAGACACTATTGATTCAACATCTGATTCAACCTTTGATTCAACCTTTGATTCAAGGTTGGTAGTAATTCGAGCTTCACAGATTTGGCAACAGGCAATGCTTGCTTGGGAGCCTTGGCAAGAGGCTGGTTTGGTAGATATTTCCCCTTCTTTGGCTCCGGTGATCTGGGATGCTGACAAATTGCGACAGCAGACCTCATTACTGGCCTACCACAACCTGACTACCTTAGTGGATGGCGATCGCACTTTGAGGGATTTAGCTTTGACGTTGAAACAGAATCTTTTGGCTCTGGCCCAATCAATCATGCCCTACATCCGAGTACAGGTGATGGGTCTGATCGAGGTTGGGGACTGGCGCTGTGATACTCACTTTACTAAAGCCACTAACCCAATGCCAGAAAATGCTCGAAGGTTTGGAGGACCAGTTCAGACATTACCAGCTAGTCCCTTGGTAGTTTATATCGAAGACAGCCACATCGATCGGCTGACCATGAGTCAAATTCTTGCCAATGCTGGTTATCGATTTATCAATGTTCAAGACCCTATCAAAGCCTTGCCGACCTTGCTAAAGCACAAACCACAGCTGATCTTCTTGGATTTGGTGATGCCGGTTTTAAACGGCTATGAAGTCTGTGCACAAATTCGTCGGGTTTCGGTGTTTCAAGACACGCCAGTGATTATGGTCACCAGTAATGACGGAATTGTAGACCGAGTGCGGGCCAAGATGGTCGGTTCTACAGACTTTTTAGCAAAGCCTATTACTCGGTCAAAGGTATTGACAATTCTCCAGAGGCATCTCGGGGTTAGTCGTAATATCCTGTCCAGTTGACTACTTACTTTAATACTTTAGTAAAGGGAACAGGGAGTAGGGAGTAGGTAACTTTCTATAAAAACTTATCACAATTAATTTACTATACCTACTATACCTATTCAATTAATTGAATTATTGTTATTTTATTTTTAAGCTTATAAATTCAAAGTTATGGTAATTAGTTTAAACTAAAAAAAATGATTAACACTAAAAAACAAAAGAATTGTAATTAACATCATCAATAAGCAAAAAAAAATATGACTACAGTCCTTTTGGTTGAAGATAGTTTGACGGAAAATGAGATTCTAAGTTGTTACCTCAGAGAAGCTGGTCTCAACGTAGTTAGTGTCACCAGTAGTGAGGATGCCCAGATTAAACTCCAGTCCCAGAAACCAGATTTAGTGATTGTCGATGTGATTTTGCCAGGACAAAGCGGGTTTGAACTGTGCCGGGAACTCAAAACTAATTCCAACACCCAAATCATTCCAGTTGTGATTTGCTCAACTAAAGGAACTGATGCCGACAAACTCTGGGGTTCAATGCTGGGAGCTGATGCCTATTTACCTAAACCGATAAAGCAGCAAGAACTAATACAAACAATCCAGCAATTGTTAGGCATTAGGCATTAGGCATTAAGTATTAGGTATTAGGTATTAGGTAATGTTAAACTCCCTTGACCCAGTGGTAACACAAACCAATCTTGACCTACTGAACTTAGATCCACTAACCCCAGAAACCCGAGTGCGGTTGCTGCGTTTTCCTCTTGGAAAAGATGACAGTGTTCTGTTGCCCCTAGAGCAGATTACAGAAATTATCAGGGTGAATGTGCCGGAGGTTCTGCTGGTGCCGGAAATGCCCAGTTGCATTTTGGGAATTGGTAATTGGCGTTCAGAAATGCTCTGGTTGGTAGACCTAAACCAGCTGGTTGGCTATCCACCTCTGTCGAAGCTTGGGCAAGTTTCGGTATCTCCTGTGGCAATAGTAGTTCAGGTCAATGACCAGTCTTTGGGTCTGGTGGTATCCCATGTTAATGATATTGAGTTACATGAATTGGAGCAACTCCAGCCACCGACTCCTGGTTTATTTCCTCCTAAGCTATTGCCTTTTCTCCTGGGGTACCTACCTGGGGATGGCGGTGCAGTTTTGGATGTCATGGCTATTACTCAATGTCCCCTATGGCAGACACATCAACGAGGGGACTCTTGGGGAGGAGAGTCTTGAGGTTTTTCGACTTAGCCTCCTCCGAGATCTGGCAATTGATCAGGGCAATTATGATGAGTTTTGATCAACCAAATCAATCCCATCAAACCAATTATGACTGCTTGACAAGCTGGTCACTAACTCTGCCCATTGAACAGTCTATTGGAAGAGTTACTACCGACTCGATTGCCTCTGAACTGCCATCATGGTCGGCAATTTTACCATTATCAGATGTTGAAAAAAACGAAACTATAACTATGCCACAATTTGATCAATCTGAGGAAATACTCAGTTCTAAGTCCCAACTCAATCAATCATCGAGTAATGGCAATGGCAAGGGGACACCTACCGGGGTTCAGTTTCACCTAGCCGTGGATATTGAGCAACACTGCAAGGGTGAGCGGCAGTGGTTATTCAACCTGGCCACCCAGATGCGCAAAGCAGAAACTAGTGATGCCCTGTTGAGAACCACAGTGACTGAGGTTAGTCAGCGTTTACGGGTAGACCGAGCCTTGATTTTTCGCTTCCAGTCGGAGAATCGGGGTACAGTGCTAGTTGAGTCGATGGTGGGTGGCTATACTCCCAGTCAGGGGGAGTACCTACCAGTGATTGCTTTTGGGGCTGAGAATCGGTCAGCCTACGAGCAACAGGAAGTTATAGCCCTTAATGATATTAATGACCGGGCTGTTAGTCCTTTTCAACTCCAACTACTGGAACGATTCCAGGTCAAAGCCAGCTTAAGTCTACCGATTTTGATCGAAGGGCAATTGTGGGGCTTACTAGTGGTGCAGCAATGTTCTGGTTCCCGGGAATGGCAGGAAGCTGACATTAGTCTGCTCTACCAAGTTGTTACTGAACTGAGGCTGAGTCTACAGCCAGTGGAATTGAGTAACCGATGGCGAGAGCAGGTGAAGCAGGAAAAGGTCTTGGCTCAAATCTTGGGCACAATTCCACCGTCTTCTGATCCCAATATTGCCCTGGGCAACATTTGCCACGAACTGCGCCTGTTTTTCAAGGCTGATCGGGTAGTGGTTTATCGCTTCAATCCTGACTGGAGTGGTGAATTTGTGGCTGAGTCAGTTGCAGAGGGTTGGGTGAGCCTGCTCCAAGACCAAAAGCAAAATCCTAACCTGACATCACCAGATCTATTTTCCTCTAGGCGCTGTACGGTCAAGCAAATCGGATCGGTGGCCAGCCCTACTACCGATACCTATTTAAAGCAGACACAAGGGGGCAGCTATTTCAAACGTAAGCAGGTAGAGCGAGTTGACGACATCTATGCCGCTGGTTTTTCACAGTGCTACATTGAAACCTTAGAAAAATACCAGACCAATGCTTATATTATCGCCCCAATCTTTGATGGTGAACACCTCTGGGGCTTATTTGCCGTTTACCAGAACTCTCGCCCTCGGCGCTGGCAAGATAGTGACGTCGTGCTGCTGTCACTAGTCAGTGACCGTCTCAGTAATATTCTCAAGCAATTGGACATTACAGCCCAGCTACAGGAGAAATCGGAGCAACTGGATATTGCGGTTAAGGGGGAACACATAGCAAGTCGCTTCCTTGATAAGATACTTAAGAGTTCCGACATCAACAGTGTTTTCCAGACCGCTACTCAAGAAATCCGGCAGCAGCTGAAGTGCGATCGCGTGGCTGTTTATCGCTTCAATCCTGACTGGAGTGGTGAGTTTGTGGCTGAAGATGTGGCACACGGTTGGATACCGTTAGTTGAACCGAGTATTAAAAAAGTCTGGCGCGATACCTATTTGGAGGAAACCGAAGGCGGTCGGTATCGCCACAATGAAACCTTAGCCATTGATGACATTTACAAGGTTGGTTACGATCAATGTCACATAGACCTGTTAGAGCAATTTCAGGCTAAAGCTTATGTGATTGTACCGATTCTGCAAGGGGAAACCCTCTGGGGTTTCCTCGCAGCTTACCAGAACAATGGCCCTCGTCACTGGCAGAAAATGGAGGTGGGTATACTGGCTCAGATGGGCCGACAATTTGGGGTTGGCCTCCAGCAAACGGAGTATATTGAACAACTGCGAGCAAAATCCAAGCAACTGCTATTGGCTGCAGACCTAGAAAAATCAGCAGTCAAAGTCATCAACAAAATCCGGCAATCTCGGAAACTGGAGACGATTTTCAAGACCACAACCATAGAAATTCGTAAGCTCCTGATGGCTGACCGGGTCGGTCTGTTTCGCTTTGACCCTGACTCCGATTATAACGATGGAGAGTTGGTGTCTGAAGATGTGGTCAATGGGTACGATGGGATCCTGGGTAAGAAGGTTCACGACCATTGCTTTAGTCAACAGTATTCCCAGCACTATGTCGAAGGGCGAGTACACGCAGTTGCTGATATCTACAATGGGGATCTTGGCGATTGCTACATTGAGCTGCTAACTCAGTTTCAAGTCCGGGCTAACCTGGTGGTGCCATTGCGTAAAGGGCTTGAACTGTGGGGATTTTTATGCATTCACCAATGCAGTAAGCCCCGTCAATGGCAGGAGTATGAGATTGATTTTGCCAAGCAGATTGCCCTACACTTTGAAGTTGCCCTACAACAAACAGAGTACCTGGCGCAAGTCGAGGCCAAATCTACCCAGGTCGCTAAAATCGCAGGGATGGAGCGAGCGGTAGTTGGAATCATCAACAAGATCCGTCAGTCTCGAAACCTAGATACCATTTTCAAGACAACCGCTATCGAAATGCGCAAGCTTCTTCAGGTTGACCGGGTGGGTGTATTTAAGTTTTACCCTAACTCTGGCTTTGATGATGGGGAATTGGTATCTGAGGATGTGGCATCAGGCTACCATGCCATGCTAGGAATCAAAGTTAACGACCACTGCTTTGGTGAACAGTATGCCCCTCACTACACCGAAGGACGTGTGCAAGCAGTTGCTGATGTCTACAATGCGGGTTTAAGCGATTGCCATATTGAGCTGCTGGCTCAGTTCCAAGTCCGGGCTAATCTGGTTGTGCCCCTACTTCTTGCACCTGATTTGTGGGGATTGTTGTGCATTCACCAATGCAGTAAGCCCCGTCAATGGCAGGAGTATGAGATTGATTTTGCCAAGCAGATTGCCCTGCACTTTGGGGTAGCGCTACAGCAATTGAGCTACCTGGATCAAGTGGAGGCCAAATCTCACCAGCTTGCCCAAGCTGCTGTGCGGGAGCGAGTAGTAGCAAGCCTTAGCAACCATTTGTCCCAGTCTGTAGATGTTTATAGTATCTTCCAGAGTATTACCAAAGAGTTGCGGCAAGTGTTGGGAGCTGACCGGGTAGTAATCTATCGCTTCAACTCCGACTGGAGTGGTGAGTTTGTGGCTGAATCGGTTGCCCCTGGCTGGATTTCCCTAATCACTGAACAAGAAAGAGACGACCGCCTGAAGGTGGATACAACGGCTTATGAGCGCTGCCAAGTTACAGCCCTGAGTGTTAATTCTCTGTCTAATGTTGATACCTGCTTGCAAGAAACCCAGGGTGGAGAGTTCGCCCGAGGTGACCGCTTCAAGAAGGTTGATGACATCTATGCCATGGGTTTCGCTCCCTGCTACATCAACACTCTGGAACAATACCAAGCCAGGGCATATCTGATTATGCCAATTTTCCAAAGTGACAAGCTCTGGGGGCTGCTGGCGGCTTACCAAAATACGGGACCCCGTCAGTGGCAAGATACCGATGTCACCCTCATGCTCCAAATTAGTAATTCCCTGGGATTAGCCTTGCAGCGATCCCATTACCTAGATCAGTTACGAGCCCAATCTACCCAACTCACCAAAGCGGCTCAAATTGCTCAGGGGGTAACCAAAATAGTTGGTAAGCTGTTTCAGTCTCGGGATGTAAATACAATCTATCGTATCACAACCCAAGAAATCCGGCAGCTGCTCAAATGCGATCGCGTAGCCCTCTATCACTTCAATCCTGATTGGACTGGTCAGTTTGTGGCTGAGGCAGTTGCAACTGGTTGGTTAGCATGGGTGGGAGCAGATATCAAAGCCTTCTGGCCCGATACTTATCTACAAGACACCCAGGGAGGTCGGTATCGCAATCGTGAAAGCGTGGCCGTTGATGACATTTACACCTTTGGTTATTCTGACGGTTACCTAGAAACCTTAGAGCAATATGAGGTTAAGGCTTATATGCTGGCACCGATTTTTATACAAGGAACCTTATGGGGTTTACTGGGTACCTACCAAAATACTGGTCCTCGTGACTGGCAAGAGTTTGAACTCAACGCCCTGGCTCAGATTGCGGTGCAAGTAGGGGCAGCCCTGCAACAGGCTGAGTATCTCGCACAAATCCAAAACCAGTCCCAGCAGCTGACCGATGCCGCACAACGGGAGAAAGCCGACAAAGAAGCAGTACAGCGGGAGGTAATGCAGTTGCTCTCAGCAGTGCGACCAGCTCTAGAAGGAGACCTCACCGTCCGAGCTCCGGTAACCAACAATGAAGTAGGTACCATTGCTGATGCCTACAACAACACCTTACAAAGCCTGCGCCGGATTGTGACTCAAGTCCAGCAAGCTTCCAGGAAAGTTGCCCAAACGTCTGTTGACAGGGAATCCTCCATTGCCAAGCTCACAGCCCAAGCCCAGCAGCAATTTATGGCTCTCGGTCAAGCCTTAGAGAACATCCAGACCATGGTTAATTCTACAGAAGCTGTAGGTGAGAGTGCTCAACAGGTAGAAGTAGCAGTCCAAACCGCTAACCAAACCCTCCAAGCAGGGGATGCCGCCATGAACCGTACCGTAGATGGAATTCTCGAAATCCGGGAGACAGTGGCAGAAACCAGCAAACGGCTCAAGCGCCTGAGCGAATCGTCCCAGAAGGTTTCGAGGGTGGTAAACCTGATTAGCAACTTTACGAATCAGACCCAATTGCTAGCGTTGAATGCAGCCATTGAAGCTACAAGGGCTGGTGAGTATGGACGGGGTTTTGTAGTTGTTGCCGATGAAGTACGTTCTCTAGCCCGTCAGTCAGCGGAAGCCACCACTGAGATCGAGCAGTTGGTGCAGGAGATCCAGAAGAGTACCGCTGAGGTTTCTACAGCCATGGATAAAGGTATTCAACAGGTTGCCCAAGGAACCGCAATGGTACAAGATACCCGTCTCACTCTCAATGCCATTGTTGAAGCCACCAGCCAAATCAGCCAGCTTGTAGAGGGTATTACCCAAGCCACCCAGGTACAGACCGAAGAGTTCCAATCCGTGACCCAAACCATGACTGAAGTTGCAGGAATTGCCAACAAAACTTCTGAGGATGCCATGGAAATTTCTACGTCTTTCCAAGAACTCCTAGCCATGGCTCAGAATCTTCAAGCCAGTGCTGACCAGTTCAAGGTTGAGTAGTCATTTGCCTTGCTAAAATTCATTTTAAATGCGTTTTAGCATGCCTTTTGCATGCATGCTAAAGGGGACTGGGATATATCTTTTTTATTTGATTTCAGGCTATAGACATTTTCAATGCACAAAATTTTTATTAAAACTAGCAAAATTTTTATTCAATAAAATTTTGCTAGTTTTAATAAAAAATCACTAATAATACGAGCATTTTTTAGTATAATCAGGTAGAGATAATTTTTTGATTTTATCCCGATTCCCGATTCCCGATTCCCGATTCCCGATTCCCGATTCCCTACTCCCTACTCCCTACTCCCTACTCCCTACTCCCTAAGAATAAAATCCTCACCCAATTGACAACTGCTCTAATGACTAATGACCCGAAAATTCGTGAGCAAAGCTATCGCTACTTTCTCCAGGAAGCACCGGAACTGCTGCAAGTCTTGGAAGAGGATTTGCTGAGTTTGTCAGAAAACTATAGCATCAATAAAGTCAACAACTTGATGCGGACTACCCATACCCTCAAAGGCGCAGCAGCTAGCATTGGGTTGGAAACAATCGCCACTGTAGCTCACTCCTTGGAGGATGTTTTTAAAGCTCTGTTTAACCCCGACTTGTCCATTGATCCAGAAATTGAAGCCTTACTGTTTCAAGCTTATGAGTGTCTGCGCCTACCTCTGACCGCTGAACTCACAGGGGGGCAAATCGATGACACCGAAATCAAAAATCGAACTGCTGCTGTTGTTGCCCAACTCCAAGAGAAGCTGGGGGACTGTTTTGGTCACGAATCCCATCTGCCCACCTCACTAGAATTGGGCTTCGACGTCACCCAGTCCATTTTTGAAGTGGGGGTTAGCCAAGGCTTAGACGTAATCCAAGCTGCCCTAAATAATGACAATCCCAGTGAAATCAGCATCACAGTTCGCCACCAAGCAGACATTTTCTTGGGGTTAGGGGAATCCCTTAATTTACCAGGGTTTGCCGCTATTGCCAAAAATGCGATCGCAGCCCTAGACAACCATCCCGATCAGGTGGTCACCATTGCCAAGACCGCTTTGTGTGATTTCGTTGCAGCACAAGCAGCGGTGCTAGAAGGGGATAGGACTCAAGGTGGTCAACCTTCTATAGCTCTGCAACAACTAGCTGACCTTAGGTCTTCAAGTCAAAATTCACAATTCACAATTCAAAATCAATCTTCTGTCTTCGGCAACGGAAAAGAACAAGACCTTAATCGAGTTGAGCCCGGACTAGAAGAAGTAGAAGGTGTTGTTAATAATTCTTCCGTTACTGATCCAGAATCTAAAACAAGGAAACGGTCCCAGCTTGTGGAAATGATCTGGGGAGGATCAACTACACTAGATCAGCAAACCTTTGATCAAAGTAGAAAGTTGCAGAGGTCGGAGCAAACAGAGATAGATGTCTTGCATGGAGAGATAGCCTCACCTGATCAAGAAATCGCCACAGAAAAAAATTTTGTTTTGCACAACATGGGGATGATTGATGCAGATAATCAAAAAAAAGAACAACGACAAGATCCCGAAATTATCACAGACGAGATCATCCCGCCCATAGGCAATGCTAGAAATGCCCCTCTAAACTCTTCCCATCTCGCCATAACTCCCTCCAACCAACATCCCAGCACGCCATCATCTAGGGATCTATCTGGTACTGTGCGGATAAATATTGAGCATCTAGAATACCTGAATTACACAATTGGGGAATTACTAACCAACCAAAACCGCCAGTTGCTCGAAAATGAACAACTGCTGGCTGCAGTGCGAGTACTCCTTGATCGTATCGACCAACATCAGCAAGTTCTAGAGCAACTCCAAGATTGGTACGACCGCCTGTTTATTTTGACCCAACAAAAGCAGATTAGGCAAAGGTTGCAAGTTAGCAAGTTGAATGTTGAAGGTTTAAACAAAAACAAAGCTACCGACCCAAATCTTAGTTTTTATTCCTACCCTTGGGCAGAAAAAACGTTGCAGCTTAGCAAGTTGAAGGTTGAAGGTTTAAAGGAACACTTTGCTACCAACCCCAATCCTACGGCCAACCTTGGCCAAAAGGCCACGCTACGCTCTCAACCTGCCAACTTTCAACATAGCAACTTTCAACATAGCAACTTTCAACATAGCAACTTTCAACCAACTAACCTTGGCCAAAAGGCCACGCTACGCGAACAACATACCGACTATTTCGATGACCTGGAACTAAAACGTTATAGCGCACCCGAGCTTCTGATCCAGTCAGTTCTAGAAGATGCTATTCAATTAACAGAAGCTGCCCATGACATTGAGCTGTTCAGCACCCAATCCAGTAAAACTCTCGAACAACAACGTCGGTTGTTAACCAACCATCGTGATGTCTTGATGGACGCCCGGATGTTGCCTTTAGGGGAAATATTTAGTCGTTTCCCCCCTGTCCTCAAGCAGTTGTCAGCTTCCCACCATAAGCTGGTAGAGCTAAAAATCTCTGGTAATGATGTTTTAGTGGATAAAGTTGTTGCCCAGAAGTTGTACGACCCCCTGCTGCATCTTGTGCGTAATGCTTTTGACCACGGCATTGAGACTCCTGCTGTACGGCAACAACAGGGCAAACCAGAAAAGGGATTAATTGAAATCAGTGCTTGCCATCGGGGCAGATATTTGGTGATTGAAGTTTTTGATGACGGGCCAGGGTTGAATTTTGAACGGATTCGCCAACTAGCAGTAGAACGTGAACTGATAGACTTTGAACAGAGTAATAATCTCAGTGAGGCTCAGCTGAGGAATTTGTTGTTTGAACCAGGCTTTTCCACTGTCTCTGGGGTGAATAACCTCTCTGGACGTGGTGTTGGTCTTGATGTTGTCCTAAACCAGGTCAAAGCTCTGAGGGGTTCCGTCCAGGTTGATTCTTCTCCGGACCAAGGCAGCAGATTTAGACTACAAATTCCCTTGAGTTTAACCATAGATAAATTACTTCTGTGCCAGGCTGGGAAGCAAGTTTATGGTTTGATTACTGATCAAGTCGAGCAAATTATTATTCCTGAGGAACACCAGCTCCGAAGTTGGGAAGATGGCAAAGTTCTCCACTTGGGTACCGGGACTGATCAGCAACTGGTTAAAGTCTACCAACTTGGGCAAGTCCTAGATTATTCCTCTGTGGCAAATCCATTCTCAGTAACCCATCCCCATCAACCTGTTGTTCCTCTTCAGACGATTAGACCAATCATTCTGATCCATTACCAGGATCAGCTTGTCGGTCTGGAAGTAGACCAACTGTTGGGAGACCAGGAGTTGGTGATTCGTCCTTTGGGGACAATGATTGTGCCACCCCCCTATGTCAATGGGGGCAGTATTCTGGCCGATGGTCGGTTGACATTGGTGCTGGATGGGACTGAATTGATCCAGTACCTGTCTGAGCAACAGACCGATGGCAGTCAAAGGTTACAGGTTAGCACATTGAAAGTTGAAAGCAAAAGCTATGACCAAGCCACCCAACCGATGGAAACCCTTTCGCGAAAGCAGCTTCCACCTTCAACGGTTGAACCGTTCTGGGTCAGACGTAAGCCAAAGGTACTCCTGGTAGATGACTCGATCACCCTGCGCCAAACTCTAGCCATGACCTTACAGAAAAATGGCTATCAAGTGTTTCAAGCCCAGGATGGTTATGAAGGGATTGAGCAACTACAGCATCAGACAGACATACAGTTAGTGATCTGTGATATTGAGATGCCTCGCATGAATGGGTTTGAGTTTCTCAAACACTGTCAGCAAGACCCAGCTTTGGTAGATATTCCTGTAGTCATCCTCACATCCCGCAGTAACGATAAACACCGCTTGATTGCTGCACAGTTGGGGGCAAAGGCTTATATCACTAAGCCCTATTTGGAACACAAATTGTTGACAACAGTAACCGATGTTGTTGAGCCCATTTAACCGTTAATAAGGGAGTAGGGAGTAGGGAGTAGGGAGTAGGGAGTCGGGAGTCGGGAGTCGGGAGTCGGGGGAATAAAATTGGCTGTAGCTCATAAGTATGATCAACGCTATATCCTGCAATTCTTTGGTAATTAGTAATTGATCATTGCTCCTGGTGAATTGGTAGTTTCAAAAATCCTAAAAATCTCCCTATAACTACTCAGCACTAAACACTAATCACTAAACACTAATCACTATAAAATAAAGGCGATGGACGATTCAAAACTAGAAAAATTAATGGTTTTTAAAATTGCTGATTATTCCCTATGTCTCCCGATTATGGATGTTATGAAAGTGGTTAATTATACCACGGAAATCAGCCGGGATATGAAAACCATGGGATTAGTTCAGCTAGGCAAGCATACCATTAAAGTTTGGGATTTACATCAGCAGTTGGGGGATGGTAGTTTACCTCACCGAAGCCCTAACCAAAGGTTCTTAGTGATTATTCGTCCTAGGGACTCCGAACTTTGGGGAATTTTTGTGGATGATCTGCCTAATTTGGTGGAGTTACCCCAAGACATGATGCGACCTATCCCGAAGTCTTACCGTCAGGCCAGTGTTCTGGAGATGATATCTCATGCAGCTGTTATATCAAACGAAGCATCTACTCAGAAAATTTTTCTTTTGGATTTACAGCAAGTCGGTGCCTTGACTCCTTAATCGTCACTAGAAAAGGCTATAATAAAAATCTAAACTTACCAATTACCATTTGTTAATTGTTAACTTGTAGCAATTAACAATTTTTTTATGGCTAATGATCATAAATCAACTACACTATTAAAATTAACTCTAAGTTAGTTAACATGAGTACTTTTCGTGTTGGTATTGCTGGTCCAGTTGGTTCAGGGAAAACTGCTCTATTAGATGCATTGTGTAAAGCCCTGCGAGACTCTTATCAAATCGCTGTGGTCACCAATGATATATATACTCAGGAAGATGCCCAGTTTTTAGTTAGGAGTCAGGCTCTAGAAAGCGATCGCATTCTGGGTGTGGAAACGGGGGGTTGTCCCCATACTGCCATTCGGGAAGATGCCTCCATGAACTTGGCAGCCATTGAACAGTTGGAAAATCGGTTTACTGATTTAGACTTGGTGTTCCTAGAAAGTGGAGGGGATAACCTAGCAGCAACCTTCAGTCCAGAACTAGTAGATTTCACGATCTACGTTATTGATGTGGCTGCTGGGGATAAGATTCCTCGTAAAGGAGGACCAGGAATCACCAAGTCTGACTTGCTGGTGATTAACAAAATTGACCTGGCACCTCAGGTGGGAGCAGATTTAGGGGTGATGGAACGGGATGCTAAAAAGATGCGAGGAGATAAACCCTTTGTGTTTACGAATTTGAAAACTAAAGAGGGAATCTCTACGGTGATTGACTTGATAAAACTTGACATGGGCGCTTATTAATTCCCTTGAGAAGGGAGTAATAAAAGTGTTGGAATCAAACCTAATCTGATCATATGATCATGGGTGGTGATGATACTGTTTTATAGCGTTTATCACAGTTATGAGGTACAGTCTTCTTTGACGTTGATTCCCTGTCTTGATGCAACCCATCCCTATTCCCTATTCCCTATTCCCTCTTCTCTCTTCTCTGTTCCCTGTTCCCTGTTCCCTGTTCCCTAAAATCCATAAATTGTTTACCTCATAGCTATGAGAATTGCTATATTTGTTTGTGTTATTGCATTTATCACTTGGTTGAAAAATGCTAGATAATTAATTATTATATTATAGTTTAGCAATTTTAATCTACGATAAAAAAATGTATTAAATTCTACCTAAATTTAGGTAAGCTGGTAGAGCCAACGTTATCCTGGTTGACTACCAAAAAGTCGAGTAACTGTGTGAACGCCAAAGGCGTGGCAGAGCCCATGGCCCCCCTCGTGATCCCCATTTCTAGCCAGATTCAATCACTGGGATTCCTTGCTTTCCAGGGTTTCCCTTTAGGGAGTAATGTAATGTCGAGATAATTACCCTTAATACAAATCTCCCCATCTCCCCATCTCCCCATCTCCCCACACTTCCCACACTTCCCACACTTCCCGCGCCCGGGCTCGACACTTTTATTATGGGTATTCAACAACAATCTCCACAGCCTTATAAAATTATCGGAAGTAAAACTCAACCAGTATAGTCCATCTGATTGCCGTGATTTGATAGTCTAAAATATAATGGCTCCTTAATTCCCAATCCCATGGAAGTTGTTGTCCCCTTTACCCCTCCTAGTCGTCCAACCGAGTTTTCGGCTCTGGGCTATCTGTTTGGGCGATTTGACCCAAACCCATCTCAAGAGCCTAATCGGTCAGTTAAAGGAACTCTTGTTCTCAAACAAGGAATCAGCTTCAGTGCCTATATGCACCAACCCTTGTGGAATAAATTAAGTACCAACCCCTCTTTTGGTGAGAAAAAAGTCTATCTTTGGCGAGTATATTTCCGCATCACCAAGGCAGGAAAACTCGCTCAAATTCAAATCAAAAAATTTATTCCCCTAGAGGGGAAAACTACTCTACGTCATTCTCCCAGTGACGAAAGAGTCGATCAGTTTCGGGTTCGTGGTTTAATTCACGATGTCAAGCCAGAAGCGGTGGTGGTGTATGTAGAACGCAATCACCTGCCTCCTAGAGGAAAAGCCAAAACTTATCCATGGCAGCCTTTTTTGTTGACACTCCAGGGCTCTTTGCCACAACCAGCAGAAAAGGATGATTTTTGGGAATTTTTTTGTAGACGAGTAGGGGAAGAACTCCACATAGAGGAAGCTCATCCAGTTAACGTAAATCTAGAAGACTCAAGTTTCTATTCACATTACTCCGAAGAAAAAACTGACTATCAACCTCAACCAAGCCCTAAAACTAAACCCAATGAAGTTATCATGATTCAAGGCAGAAAACCCGAAATCACCGTCAAGTTTACCGAAAGACCCAATTTACCGGAGCAAGGCAAGAAAGTTACCTTACTCCTAACTGGTGACAATGGCATAACCGTTCAGGCAGAACTTAATCGCAAGACCCTCAAAAAGCAAGTAGAAAAGATGGATAGCTTTGCTGATTGGGTAGCGGCTTTGAGTGGAAAGATCGCCAGGGTGTCTCCAGAAGGGGTAATTGAGTTAGAAGGTGCAGGAGTTAATGTATTTGAGAAAAAACCAAAAGTTAGCCAATCAACTGAGCCAAAAGAGTCTCAGAAGCCTTCTAGCAACCCAGAAACAATTAAGCAAGAACAATCACAACAACCTGCTCAAAAGCAGAAGAAAGTGTTTCGTCTGATTGATTAGGATAGGCGTTGCTTTTAGGGAGCAGGGAGTAGCCCACAGGGGTAGGTTGTTTACCTCAGGGTCAAACGGGAAGTGTGGGAGGTGTGGGAGGTGTGGGAAGTGTGGGAGGTGTGGGGAGATCGGGAGATAAGGAGATGGGGAGATGGGGAGATGGGGAGATAAAGAGATGAGGAGATGGGGAGATGGGGAGATAAAGAGATGAGGAGATGGAGAGATCGGGAGATGGAGAGATCGGGAGATGAAATTGATGAGTAGCCGTAGTTTCCAGAATTGGGATCATTGACACTAGTCTGACTTGCCAATTTTTTTTTGCCATTTTGTTTGGGTGGTATGGGATACTTGTGTCTTAAGCACCTCTTCACAATCTCTTCATCACATCTTTAAGGTTTAATTTATCGATAAATATTTTTATCAAGTTGATCAAGGTCTACTATAATAATCGAAGCTAAAAAAGAATCTTTCTCAAGTTTAACCCCATGACAATTAATCGACGAAAAATACTACAAATTGCTGCTGTGGGTGGTTTAGGCACCCTAGCGGCTTCTAGTCTAATTCGCCCTGGTTCAAGCAAGGAGTTAATTGCAGCAGCTGGTAGGGATCCTTATGCTGCAGAGGTTGATCAGGGCTTAAGGTATTTCCGACAACAAGCTCAAGTACAGCTACCCCTTGTCGAAGACTTAGTGAAAGCAATTCGCAGTGGCAATTTGGAAAATGCCAAAGACGCCTATGTCAAAGCCCGTCCTCCTTACGAGCAAATTGAAACCTACGCAGCCAGCTTTGAAGAAACTGACCGGGATATTGATGCTCGCCCCTCTGCTTTTGATGGTGGGGAGGATAACCCAGAATTTAAGGGATTTCACCGGATCGAAGTTCTCTTGTACCGGGAAGGGAACGTCAAAGCAGCGCTCCCTTATGCTAAAGAGTTAGTCGAGAGCGTCAAAACCCTAATCAAAGATTTAGATCAGCGGCAGAACTTCAATTCCACCTTGAACTTTGAGGGGATGATTGCTTTGGCGACAGAAGTAGTAGCCAAGAAGATTTGTGGCGAAGAAGAAACTTGGTCGGATCAGAGCCTGTTAATCTTCTCAGATAACTGGATCGGAATTTTCAGCCAGTATGCTCCCTATTCAGCAAAAGTGGCAGACAAAGACCCCAGTGTCAATGAAGAGGTTAAGGCAGCTTATAAAGCAGCAAAAGGCAAGCTTAAACCTTACTTCACCCAGGGCGAAGTCGCAGCTCAACCCTATAGTTCTCTCGACATTAGTCAGCGAAAAGATATTGTGGACGTCGGCTATCGGTTCCGTAGAGCGTTGGTCAGAGCAGCAAAGGTTTTAGAAATACCCGTTGGTTTCGAAGTTTAGGGAACGGTGGCACGGTGGCACAGTGTTAGCTGTTGGGTTTTGAGTTCATGGTTTTTGCCCTTAATCCTACTCATGCCTAATACCATTGGCCTAAGACGATCATGCCTATTCCGGTCAACGACCAGCAAAAAGCGCGGCAGAGAGTAATAAATGTAATCTCTGCCGCGATTCTGGCTCGTTATCAGACATAAGAGAAGATGTCTTAGGATAGACATTATCAGTATTGCTAAAATTTTTCAAGTGTTACCAAAGGGTCTATTATAGAATTTCTGATCACATTAAACCGATAAGGGTGGTTATAGCCATCGGGGATTAAATCAAGAAGGACTGACGCTTCCGTACGTGACTAAACCATAAATATAGCGGTTATCTGGAGATAAAATTACTACAGGTAGTGCATATGGTGGCCGATACCTAAGTCTTATTAAATCATATTTAAATTGTACGATTTCATATATCTCTCAGATATATAAGTCAAGTTTGAGCTGAATGACACCAGTAGATGTTCTCATTTTGACAGCATTTTCCGCAACTATTAGAAAAACTAATGATAAAACTTATTTATCAAATAAAAACTGATGAGAGGTGTTGACAACAATTTTGGGTAACTTGGGATTAGCATAAATAGCTGTAACTTTTGATATACAAGACTTTCATAGAATTAATGAATCTAAAAAATGATAATTAGTTGCAATAAATGTTAAAAAATATTGCAACTAAGTTTAAATTGGCTCCCTAATGCTGCACAATCGATTCATGTGATTTCACCTCAACCCTAAACAGGAGGTGGTGAAACAATGAAGCAATTAAGGATCGAGTAAGGATCGAGTATGCAAACATACGGTAATCCCGAGGTTAAATATGACTGGTGGGCTGGTAACGCCCGCCTAGCCAACTTGTCTGGCAAATTCGTAGCTGCTCATGTCGGCCAAGCAGCCCTGATCGTTTTTTGGGCTGGAGCATTTACTCTGTTTGAAATTTCTTGGTATGATCCCACCCTGCCCATGGGTGAGCAGGGGCTGATTCTGCTGCCCCACTTAGCTACTTTGGGCTGGGGTGTAGGCTCAGGCGGTCAGATAGTGGATACTTACCCCTATTTTGTTGTTGGCGCTCTACACCTGATCTCCTCGGCTGTTCTGGGAGCGGGTGCTCTGTTCCATTCCGCTAAAGGTCCAGCACAATTGAAAGATGCTGGCGGTCGTGCCGCTAAATTCCACTTTGAATGGAATGACCCTAAGAAGTTAGGCTTTATTCTTGGGCATCATCTCATTTTTCTAGGAGTAGGCGCTCTGTTATTGGCCGCGAAAGCCATGTACTTTGGCGGACTATACGATGCCACCATTCATGATGTCAGGCTCGTTACCAGCCCAAATCTTAATCCATTGGCAATCTATGGCTATCAAACCCATTTTGCCTCGGTGGATAACTTAGAAGACTTGGTAGGCGGTCACATCTATGTTGGTTTGCTACTCGTTGGTGGTGGTATTTGGCACATCCTAATACCACCAATGAAGTGGGCAAAGAATCTCGTAAGCTTCGAGGGAGAAGCGGTTCTTTCCTACTCTCTCGGCGGTATTGCTCTGGCAGGATTTGTAGCAGCTTACTTCTGCGCAGTTAATACCCTAGCCTATCCCGTCGAATTCTATGGTCCTGCCTTAGAGGTCAAGCTTGGTGTTTCGCCATATTTTGCAGACACTATTGAGTTGCCTTTGGGTGCCCACACTCCTCGCTGCTGGTTGGCCAATGCCCACTTCTTCCTAGCTTTCTTCTTTCTTCAAGGTCACCTATGGCATGCATTGCGTTCCATCGGCGTTGACTTTAAGAAATTTGAGGAAGGCTTGAATTAATCAGCTAGTAAAAAGCAGCCCTCTCTAGATAGTAGGTGTTAGGTGCTGTCCAATCAATCTAACACCTACTAAACCAAAAATTTCCTGGGCTGCTGAGTAGCACTCTACCAAATTTATGTTTTAGATAGAGATATACTCGGTTTTCATGACAACAAATAGTATTCCATCACGAACTAATCCGGATTGGTTGCTTGGTAATGCCCGTCTTAGGGACTTATCCGGTCAATTATTAGGAGCTCATATTGCTCACGCTGGTTTGATTATGTTCTGGGCAGGCGCAACTACCATAGCGGAAATTTCCCAGCTTGTCCCTGGTCAGCCGATGTCCGAGCAAGGATTAACCTTGTTACCCCACTTAGCCACTTTAGGCTGGGGTGTCGCACCCGGTGGTGTGGTCACAGATACCTATCCCTATTTTGTGATTGGCATTTTGCATCTAGCTGCATCCGCTGTTTTGGGTGCAGGTGGTCTATTTCATGTTTTTAGTGGTGTTGCAAATTTGAAAGATGGCACTGGACGCGCCCCTAAATTCCACTATGAATGGACTGACCCCAAGAAGCTCAGCTTTATTTTAGGACATCATCTGATTTTCCTAGGTGTGGGTGCGTTGTTGCTGGTAGCCAAGGCAATGGTTTTTGGTGGCATTTATGACGCTGCTGTCGGCAATGTACGTATCATTACCAGCCCAACTCTTAACCCAGTGACTATCTTTGGTTATCTCTTTGGCATTGTCGATGGGGTTTGGAATCCTCTTGGAATGGCAGCTGTCAATAATTTAGAGGATGTCATTGGTGGTCATATTTGGATTGGGATGATGTGTATTGGTGGCGGAATTTGGCATATTGTCTCCACTCCATTTAACTGGGCTAGGAGTGCCCTCCAGATTGAAGGAGAAGCAATCCTCTCCTACAGTTTAGGGTCTCTAGCGTTTATGGCTTTTGTGTCTGCTGCTTTTGTTGCTAACAACACTACGGTCTTTCCCACTGAATTTTACGGTTCTAACCGTCTGGTAGCAGCAAATGTTCAGTTTTTCTTGGGACTCTTGTTCTTAGGGGGGCACTTGTGGCATGCTGTCCAAGCCCGTTCTGGCAGTGTATTAATGAGTACTCAGATTAAGTACTTAGATAAACTGTCAAAATCCCAAGACAATCCAACGACAGAGCCTTCGTCATAATTTCTTTGAAAAACTAGTTGCTAATTTTTAGCATTAAGTGGTATACTAAAAATGTAAGTTGCCATCTAGACGAGACACAGAGCCAGGGTTTCTTCTCTAGACAGGAAGCTAGTCCTCCTTATGGTAAACCAACAGCCAATCAGATCACTAGGGTGGTGATCTGATTTTTGTTTTTTAGCTATTTATCAATAAAGTTTATTATTAAAAGCCCAATTCTTATGGAACCAGAAACCTGCTGGAAAACTGAAGCTGTTGTCAGCCGTGAGCTTTTAGCTCACGCTACCCGAACAGCGGTCAGCGGTCAGCCATTCTCTACTTGAAATGCAGACGTAAAAAAGATTAAATCAATGCTTAGTTGTTGTCTTAATGCAGCGCGGTCTTGGGGGAAACCCCCAAGACCGCTTAGGTGCGCTTATTTAAAAACTGTTCGCGTAGCGTGGCACAGGCTTCTAGCCTGTGATATGGCCCATTAGCTGATAACTGATAACTTACGGTTACCTAACTTGCGTTCGCATAGCGTGACCGTAGGTCAATCCCCTTTGGCGCGCCAGAGCCAAACATATTATCAAAAAGGGAGTTTGTTCGCGTAGCGTGGCCAAAGGCCAGGGAAAAAGAATACCCCATCCTTCTTAAGGTTTAAAGTTACCGTAAGAATAGGGTCGCCTTAATAATAAAGTTTTAACCCTTTTGCTCATAGCCGACCAACCATAAAGGCGACCCTATTCTAAGGTTTCGTCTCCGGGGATGAATTTTTCCCTCAATCAGGCAAAGTCCCAGTCCTCCCTAGGAACTCTAAGTATTCAGAAAGGCTTAAGCCCGAACGAGCAGCCAGCCTTTTTAATCCTTGCCAACCAGTTTCAGTGGCCTTGATGCTGTAACTTTTTTTAGCTTCCTCGTGTAATCTGGGTCTTCCTACTTTTCTTTTAATTTGTTCACTCATTTACTTGACATTATTATTTTGGGGGTCTATAATTAGATTAGCACTGAAAGAGGTCGAACAGATGCAACTAGGATACTCTTACAAACTCAAGCCCACTCAACGACAAAAAGCCGTAATGAATCGGTGGTTAGACATGTTGAGGTCGCAGTATAATTACCTGCTTAGAGACAGAAATGATTCTTACAATCAAGCAAAAGCTCCTAGATTAGGCAATTATTGTGATCTGAAAAGCGGTGGAGAAGCGTGTCCATTAACTTGTTCAGTCAGCAAAAATTATTCAGTAGGTTACCCTTGGAAGAAAAGTCGAAATAATCCAAGACGAAGTGCCTATGAAGCCCAAAGTTCTAGTCTTCCCATACTCAAGAAAGAAAGACCCTGGTATAAATCAATTCATTCAACTGTATTGCAACAAACTCTAAGACAATTGGATGTTGCATTTGCTAAATTCTTTAAAGGATAAACTGGATACCCTAGACCAAAAAGAAGGTCACGATTTAGGAGCTTCAAATATGCTCCTGGTCAAGTAAAGCTTGATGGGGACAATATATATCTCCCAGGAATTGGATGGATGGGTTTTTACAATTCTCGCCCTATCCCTGAGGGTTTTATTTTAAAATCAGTCACTGTTCGGAGGAAGGCTCGCGGTTGGTTTGTAAGTCTTCAAATCGAAGACAAGTCAGTTCCAACTACTCCGATAAGGAGTAATAGCGAAATCAATCCTCTAAGAGTCAAAGGCTGCGATCTAGGAATTAACAAGTTAGTCAGTATCTCTAATGGTAAAACAATAGCTAATCCAGCTAAACAAAAGTCTTTTAAACGCAGATAAAGACGCTTAAAACTGAGACAAAAGGCTGCTAGCCGAAAGAAAAAAGGTTCTAAAAATAGAGGAAAGTCTTACTCTAGGGTGGCCTCACTTCATGAGCGTATTGCAAACAATCGTAGTGCCTATCATTGGGATGTAGCTAATCAGTTAGTCAAAGATACAGATGCCTTGGTACTTGAAGATCTTAATATAAAGGCAATGAAATCTCGCTGTAAACCTAGACCTAATGAGAATGGTGGATATGTCCGCAATGGACAGTCGGCAAAAAGAGGTTTAAACAGATCAATATCTAATGCAGCTTGGGGTGAACTGGTTAAAAAGGTAGAGGTCGTGGCTGCGAAGTCAGGCATACCAGTAGTCAAAATAAATCCCAAGCACACGTCTCAAAAATGCCCGAAATGCCATCACGTCAGTAAAAGTAACAGAAAGAAAGAAAAGTTTGTCTGTACCAATTGTGGTCACTATGATGACTAGAAATGTTAATGGGGCAATAAACATCAAAATGCGGGGTCTAAAAAAACTGGGAATTGACCCCACTCAGCTACCTCCGGTGCGGGGGGAAGTCACGCCCACGGAGTTAACAGCAACATAGTTGTTGTGCCTGGGAATCCCCATCCCTGCGACGGGTGGGGAGGTTCAACGTCACACAACTTTAGAAGTAGCTTGATGACTACACTTACACCGTCGTGAGTTAACCCTAGCAGGATTGAGAGTTGCCTCATAGTCATAACAATTGATTGCCTCTTCTGTTAGCGCCTTTGACGGATGTACTGTACACTTGAGGCGATAATCTCCAGTAAAAAAGGCGCAGCGACTACAGGGAATTTGATGTAATTGTCTCAGATGAGCGACACCGTCTCGAAAGGTCGCCCGCATCCGCCATAACGCTATTCCGATTAATGTCCAAGCAGCTATGCAGCACAGAAACGTTAGCAAATGTTGAATAACCTGAGAAAGAAGTATCTCGAACATGCTTAACTACTAACTAATAAGATTTCAATTTATGGATGCTACAGATAGTTTCAGCTATCAGCCATCAGCCTATGCGCTACGCGCACGCTGCGCGAACAGCTATCAGCTATCAGCTAATGGCTGATGGCTAAATGCTTACCTAAGTACTAATTGCTAATGGCTCAGGGACTGGTGATGATAGGGATTCCCAAAACCGGATGATTTGCCTTCCTACTCGATTGGGATGGAAATAGTGGCAAAAGTGACCCCCTTCGGGATATTCCCATAAGCGATCGCATTCTTTTAACCAAGATTTCCATCCTTGCAAAGCATTAGAATCAACAATAATGTCATCTTTGCAACCACATACCATTAATGGTACTTGCACTGCTGTTGGTGCTACACTAACCCGTTTATATAGGGAATGAGGAGAGGGAGAAAAAGCTAAATCCTGCTCTAGGATGGTTACTAAACCTTTCGTAATACGGTGATTGTGATGACCAAAGAGGCTCTTAACCATTTGGCTAAGCAACACTTGGCGAGTGCAGGGTAAAAGTTGGAGCTGCACATAGTAGTGGGCTTGCCAGTCAACTGCAGGATTAACACCTACTGATAATAGAGTTAAAGACTTGACTTTTTCAGGATATTTACGGCTATAGAGTAGTCCTACCAAACCAGCAGTGCTGTGACCCACCAGATGGATAGGATGATCTGAGGCTTTGAGATAGTCATGAAGTAAGGTCAGGGCGATATCAAGAGACGTTGGTTCATCTTGGTTTTGGCGATACTCCCACTGGCCAATTCGCTTTTGTTTAGACAAATAACGAATTAAAGGCTGATCAAAACGTAGAAAACTTGGACTAACATTCAACCAAAGGATTTCAGGCAAAATAGACATATAGCAAAGGGAGTAGGGAGTAGGGAGTAGGGAGTAGGGAGTAGGGAGTAGGGAGTAGGGAGTAGGGAGTAGGGAGCAAAAATTATCATAATTCCTACACGGATCCCTATAGCAATTTTATAATCACAAATATTCAATAGGGGTGAAGCATTTTATTATATGTTTGAAAGTCATTAATGTTGACCGTTAACGCTCAAATGTAAGTGGTCAATAGTCAACGGTCAACGTAGCTAGCTTTATAAAAAATAGACGGTTTTCAGGTGCGACCCGTGGCGAATTTAATTCGCCTACGGAAAGCGCACCTCAGGTTTTTTCCTAATTGGAAAATACCCAATTTAAATGCAAAGCAGCTTACAACGGTTGTAAAAACTAAACTCCAAACTCTTGTTTGAGTTGGGTTACCCAAGTTTTTATCCGTTTTTCCGTCAGTTCAGACTGGTTATCGTCATCGAGGGCAAGACCAATAAACTTACCATTTTTGAGAGCTTTTGATTCATTAAACTCGTACTCATCAGTCTTCGGCCATTGTCCAACTGTGGTACCCCCCAGTTCGGAAATTTTTGCTTCTAGAATACCAATGGCATCCATAAAGTTATCAGGATAGCCCTCCTGGTCTCCAGTCCCAAAATAGGCGACTTTCTTACCACTAAAGTTGATACTATCTAACTCCTCAAAGTAGCCATCCCAGTCAGCTTGTAATTCCCCAATATCCCAAGTAGGACAGCCGATGATGAGATTTTCGTACTTTTCAAAATCGCTATTTTCAGCCTCTTCTATTTTATGGATAGTGACGACATCATCACCGCCAAGTCCTTCTTGAATTTCTTCAGCTGCCGCCTCTGTTTTACCGGTTTGAGAACCGACGAAAAGACCAATTTTTGACATTTTTATTTACTCCTGATTGATGTTGATTAGATTCTTATCCCCACAGGGGACTGACTCAGTCAGTATGGTTTCCTCCAGCATTGGCATCTGTTGCCGACAGTGGCAGCAATAGTAGTAAATGCCAGTGGCAGGTGGAGACATTTATCTTGGTTATGGCATCCGTCTTTATTAACGCCTTCTAGGTCGTTGAAAATTTATCAATAATATTTATCAATAAATTGAGACCAAAAGGAGGGATTATTGTCTGTTGCCATAGTTTCGGTCAAGGTTGCACTTAACCTGGCTGTCACTATGGGAGGGATGAACGGTTAGTTATATCTAAGCTAGGGAAAAGAGATAATGGGGTTAGGGTTGACATGGCTTCCTAGCCCCAGACAGCTCCTGTTTTAAGAAGCCTATAGAATGCTCCATTAATTACTCTAGCATTTGTTGAAACTTTTTAGCAACTAATTCAACCCATCATGCCCTGAATCATACTGAAGTTATTGACCAGCAGATAGGCAAAAATCGCTCCTCCAGCGCCACCAACTAGAAAAGCTCCAGCAAACTGACTCCAGCCGTCAGCAGTTTGGATAGTTTCTGGTACCTCGGGTACCCTGGTAACGAATGTGGGTCGAGGTAAAGTTTTTAGCTCTTTTTTAAAGGTGACTGTACCGTAGATTGATAGGCCGATGGTGGCGATTACAATCAGAGCAATAGCTGCTGTTACACCAGCTAAGTTTGCCGTCTGTGAATCCCGCAACGGTCCTAATTTGGCAAACGGACCAAAGATAAAATACCCATGAGCCATGCCAATTTCTAGACCCCTGGACAGGGGAGAAAGACCGGGACGGTAAATAGGTAGGTTTTTGAGGAAGTTAAGGCTAATATCTGAGGAGTTAATTGGGGTTGCCAAGTCACCAACTTGAGGATTACTCCGAGGGATAATCAGCTCACCTTTTTTGAAGTCAAAACCAGCTTCTGCTCCTCGCGCCCGGATAGCATGCCAGATATGACCGAACAGAAATAACACCGCAAAGACAAAGTGGAATGCTGCTAACCAACCGCGAGCAGAAACGATGCCATCACTGGCTTCTAAAGTCCCTACTGGACCATAGAACACTTCTGGATAAACGGTGTCATTGACCATGACAAAGTAGGCGGCAAAAATTCCCATGTAGGCCAGCGCCCCTAAGCTATAGGAGAGATAAGCTTCCCCGGAATAAACCAAAACCTCACGTGCCCAGTTAAATGGCTTGGTTAAGATGTGCCAGAAACCACCAGCAATGCAGATCGAACCAATCCAGATGTGACCGCCAACCACATCTTCTAAATTCTTCACGGCTGCCATGCCTTCTGAACCGGATGCACCAACTAAGTAGCCAAAAATTTTGACAGGGCTAAGGGTGGGATCGGTAATCACTCGTACATTGCCACCGCCACTCGCCCAGGGGTCAAATAGTCCACCCCAAAACAGGGCTTTAGCTACCAACAACCAAGCACCAACCCCCAAAAGGATGAGGTGAATCCCGATAATGGTGGTCATCTTGTCGGAGTCTTCCCAGTCATAGCCAAAGAAACCAGCAAAGGTGCCATCATTGGTTAATTTATCTGGGGCAAGCAGGGAATGGTAAAGTCCTCCAGCTCCGAGCACTGCTGAGGAAATCAAATGCAAGACCCCAACTACAAAATAGGGATAGGTGTCGATAATTTGACCACCAGACCCAACACCCAAGCCTAACGAAGCCAGGTGGGGCAACAAGATTAATCCCTGGTCATACATCGGCACGTCAGGGTTGTAGCGAGATAGTTCAAACAGGGTCATTGCTCCCGCCCACAGGACTATCAAACCAGCATGGGCGATATGAGCACCTAGCAACTTACCGGATAATTCAATAAAACGAGCATTACCAGCCCACCAGCCTACTTTTGAGATTTGGCCTTGGTTGGGACTATCAGCAATTACTGCTGTCATTGATGTACCTCTTTGAGAATTATTGGCATTTTGAGTTGGTCAATAAAGTGCCATTATATACACACTTTATTAGAATTAATTGCATTAATCTGAATTTAAGTAGTAGCTTCAGAAGCTACTACCTGACCCCGGCCAAAATCAAACCCAGCTGCTCGCAAAGCATGCCAAATATGACCTTGGAGGAAGAAAAACCCAAGGAAGAAGTGAGCATTAGCTAACCAACTCCGGCAAGAAGGGAAGCTAGAGTTAGGATCGGCAAAGTAGGGGAAAACATCCAGCTTAATTGATAAGGCAGGTCCATAGAAGACTTCTGGGTAGACTACGGTGTTAACAGCGCAGAAGTACGCGGCGATAAAGCCCATCAGCGCCAAAGCACCCAAGCTGTAGGAAAGATAGGCTTCTCCAGACCAAATAAAAAGACCGCGCGTCCACTCAGATGGCTGAGTCTTGATGTGCCAAAAGCCACCGCCAATACACAGTAGACCAACCCAAATATGACCACCAACTACATCCTCTAGGTTACTGACTCCAGCAATCCAGTTCTTGCCCACAGTACCAAACAGATAACCGAAAATCACTGCTGGATTGAGAGTAGGGTTGTTAATGACTCGCACATTCTCCACTGCTGGATCGTACAACCCCCCAAACGCGATCGCTTTAGCCACCAGTAGGAAAGCTCCAAATCCCAGTAGAATCAGGTGAATGCCAATGATAGTGGTCATTTTGTCCCCATCTGCCCAGCTATACCCAAAGAAGCCAGACTTTTCTTCTAAAGTTTCCGGACCACGGAGGGCGTGGAAGATACCACCAAAGCCGAGAAATGCTGAAGAGATCAGGTGCAAAACACCAATCACAAAGTAGGGGTAAGTATCCACTATAGCTCCCCCAGCACCAACGCCCCAGCCTTGAGCTGCTAAGTGGGGCAGCAGGATTAAGCCTTGTTCGTACATGGGTTTGGCAGGATTGAAGCAGGATAGTTCAAACAGGGTTATTGCTCCAGCCCAGAAGACGATTAGACCAGCATGGGCAACATGAGCCCCCAATAATTTCCCGGATAACTCCGTGAGGCGAGCGTTACCTGCCCACCAACCATACTCTCCCTCTACTAATCGGGAACTCTCAGCAATGTTTGCCACTATACTACACCTCCTAGGATTTTATTGCAAAATATATTCAATAGTTACTTGGAATAGCTTACACTACTGCTTAAGGAAAATGAAACCTATTTTTATTAAGAATCATGACAATTCGCAGATTTGGTAAGGGATCACAGCAATCGTTAGTCACTCAGAACCCTGTCACCACTAGGTTCAAGCCATCTGTTCATCTCTTTAAGCGCCATGACTTGATTGCTCTAGAACCCGATCAACTATGGGTAGTTCAACAGGGTGTGGTTAAAACCTTGACCTGGAATGACGAAGGAACAGTAATTACATTAGGATATTGGGGAGTTGGGGATGTAGTGGGGAAATCTTTGTCTAACTTGCAAACTTACGAGATCGAGTGTTTGACTAGGGTTAAAGCGCAATGTCTGTCTTTGTCTCAGTCTTACCGCTTATCCGAGGCTATTGTTTGCCATCTGCGACAGACAGAAGAGTTGCTGTGTATCATTAGAACACCAAGAGTCTCTCAGCGTTTGCAACAGTTTTTGAGTTGGTTAGCCCGGAAGTTCGGTCGTCCCGTCTGTAGTGGGCAACTTATTGATATACCAGTGACCCATCAAGAACTAGCTGAGATGATTGGCACCACACGAGTAACCATCACCAGGCTGATCAAGCAGTTTGAGGAAGAAGGGATAATCAGTCGTCCTCGTCGATACTGTATTGTGTTGCGCGATTGTTCTGAAATATAAATGAAAATGCTATCAATGGCGCTAGATTCAGCATACCTGGAAAGAGTACCGCTAGCGCCATGGACGTGATTAAGTTACGGGCTGATGGTGGGGAGGAAATTATGCGTTGCTTAATAATAGAATGATTTTAATAGTTTTGTGGAATGGGCATCTTGGTGGAACGGGCATCTTGGTGGAACGGGCATCTTGCCCGTTATCAATAATTTCGGGCGGGCAGGATGCCCACCCCACTCATATTAATTCGAAGATTCAGCAATGCCCGAAATTATGCGATCGCAATGTAGCCTGATAATTGCTTAATCCGCTCCATCCAAGACAGCACATTGGGGTAAGCATCTAGAGAAATCTTGGCGTCTGGTGAGAGAGATACTCTTAAACCGTCATTAATCGGGATAATCCGGTATAAAACGGTCAAGGTGCAATTTATTGTTGCCTGAGGGAGGAGTGGTAGTCAGCAATTGGAGTTAAGCCTTCCACTCATCTTTCTAGG